>JASMLP010000130.1 GCA_030748635.1 Planctomycetota bacterium | reverse complement strand
AATCCTGGCCCTATTTCCTCCGTTTGGATTGATGAGATCTTCTCGGACGGAGGATGAGTTGGATCGGATCTGTCGCGGGGAATTTCTTCCGCCTTCGGGCCGAGCCGTGCCAGGCACGGTTCCCGCCGAACTCGAACAGGTGGTCTTGAAGGCGATGGCTTTGAACCCCGAAGTTCGTTACCAGTCGGTCGGGGACTTGCAGCGAGAGATCGAGGCCTTTCTCGAGGGGAGGTTGCTCGAGGCTGTCGAGTATGGGCCTCTGGAAAGACTGGGCAAGTGGACCCGGCGGCACCGGGTTCTGGTACGTTCTGTCGCCATGATCTTGATCCTTACGGTCGGTGTTTTTCTCGTGCTGGGCTGGAAGCATCGGGGAGAGAAAAGAGACCGCTTTCAGGCTCTTATTTCCCAGGCGGAGGCCTGGTCGGTGGAAATCGATCAACTCGGGAAAGGGGAGCGAGAGCGGAGATTCGAACTCTATCTGGAATCCGCTGCGGCGCTCGATCAGGCTCTGGGGGTAATGCCTGGAAATTCGGTGGCTCGGGCATTGCGCCGGCGAGTCGGGAAAGGGTTGGGGAAGACCGCGATGGAAGGACGGGACTTCATGCTGGCCCAGCGCGCGTTCGAAGATCTGGAGCGCTTCGGCCTTTCCCGGTCGGAGGTGACCCGACTGATTACCTCGGTGGAAGAGGCTCGGGATCGTGTCGTGGTCGAGAGGCGAGATCGGTTGCTGGCGATGCTCAAAGATATCGGTGGCGGCTTGCATCGGCCCGGTCGGGATCTCGGGAAGCCTGGCCTGGAAGATTATATTTATGAGGCGTCCGGTTTTCGTGATGAGCAGACCGTCGAACTGCTCGGCGCCCAGCTCGATCGGTTGGTTCAGAGGAAGAAGGCCGGGGGAGGCGAATGGGTACTCAAGGAGCGGGAGCTGGCCGCCTTCGCCTGTCGGGTTCTGGGGCGTATCGGATTGCCTTCAGCAGTCGGCCCGTTATCTCGATGGATCGAAAGTCTCGAAGATGTCGATCTTATTCTGGAGGCGGCAGAGGCCCTGGGGAATACCCGGCATGAATCGGCCCACCCGGCGATCATCAAGGCCGGATCTCGTTTTTATGGAGACTCCAAGATTCATCGAGTTTTTCAAAAGGTTTTGGCTCGGGTTCCTATTCCGGTCCAGAAAAATCCACGGACCCCGGCCGATTTATTTCATCGGGCGGTTCGGCGTCAGCGGGAAGGGAATTTACAGGGGGCGCTGGAAGATTATTCGCTAGCGATTTCGAGGCTGCCCACGTTTGCGATGGCCTACGGGAATCGGGGAGTGGTGCGATACCGTATGAAGGATGTTGAGGGAGCTCTTGCCGATATAAACGCAGCTTTGAGGCTGAATCCGAGCCTGGGAGGATCGCATCGGTTTCGAGGGTTTATTCTCAGAGAGATGAAACGTTTCGAGGAGGCGGAAAAGAGTTTTACTCGGGCCATCGAACTGGGACAGGAGTTGGCTATCAGTCTTTTGGCTCGGGCGGAACTTCGCCACCAGACCGGTAATCAGGAGGGGGCTCTCGAAGATGCGAATCGGGCCGAAAAGCTCGCGCCGGAGGACTGGCGCATTCCTAATCTGAAGGGCGCGATTTATCACCAACGTGGGAACAATAAGCGAGCTCTGGATGCGAATATCCGTGTTCTCCATCTGGATCCGGGGAATAAGGGTGCGTTGCGTGCCTGCGCCTTTTTCAACTGGAAGTTGGGACAATCCGAGCGGTCGCTGGAGTATCTCGAGAAGGCTCTTTCGAAATTTCCCAGGGATCTTGACTTTCTTTCACTTCGGGGCGCGATTCACGGGGAACGGGGAGACTTAGAGGCGGCTATCGAGGATTTTGAACAGTGCCACCAGATCCGCCCAAAACAGATCGGCATCCTGAAATCTCTGGTTGCTTTGTATCGTAAATCGAAGCAGAAGCGGAAAGCTGTCGAGGTGTTTGGCAAACTCATCCAGTTGGCACCCGAACGGTTGGAGTATTTGGTCGATCGGGGGGGGATGCTGGAAAGTATGGGGGAGTTTGAGCAGGCCTTGGCAGATTTCGATGCTGTGATCGAAAAGAATCCCAAAATATCGATAGCTTTTATGAATCGTGGGATCGTTCATATGAAACTCAATCGGCCCAGGGAAGCGAAGGCCGATTTCGAACGATCATTGGATCTGGGGTCGGTTCCAGATCAGATCTATCTGCTGTTCGGAGATCTGTTGAGTCAGATGGGCGAACACGACAATGCGGTCAAACAATTCAAAACGTATCTGAGTCGAAATCCGAATTCGCCTCACCGAAAAAAGATCGAAGCGTATTTTCGTACCCGCGAAAAACAGTGATTCTTCGCGGGTGACCGCGAATAGAAATTTCTCCGATAATATAAGTCACTGTACTGGAATGGATTGAGGTGGGTTTGGCGAGAAATTGCCAAGAATTTCCAAAATCTTGAAACAGATCCTTGCCGTTGGGTGCTCTGGGGGGTGAAGGGGAAGTCGGATCACTTCCCGGATCTTTTCACCACCCATTCGGAGTACAGAGTCATGTCAAGCTGCGTACCTTGCCTTTCTGGAGCACAATTGGCCAAGCCACGACGAGTCCTCTCCCTTGGGTTCCTCTTGATCAACAGCATCTGTGTACTCTTTCTGGCCGGACTGAACGGGAAATAGAGCGTAGAAGCCTTAAGTAAGCCATTGAGCTTTTTGCCTTCTTTCTTCTCGGTGACCCATTTCCAAATAAGTGATGAAATACGTTTCTGGAGTTCTTGCGATGAATGAATCCACAATCTACCGGAAGGTTCCCGTCGGCTCGTACCGAAGCCGATATATTCAAGAAGCGGTGTCCGCGTCTTCTTCCTCGTTCCCGGTCGTGTCTCCAGCCATCCGGAACTGGGATCGCGCCTATAAAATGCTGACCTTTTTGGTCCTGCCCGCCGCGTTCCTTGCCGGTCAGCAGGTTTTCCAGATGATCATCGGTTCCTGGTGATCTGAACGTAGAGTCCTGTTCCGGGTCTTTTGCGACGATCCGGTCTCGGATTTTTCTCAGGAGGAAGTCATGAAGAAGATTTATTGGGCCGGTTTCCTGGTCATACTGTTCGCGTCGTTGGCCTGGGGGCAAGTGGGAGATTGGTCCAGATGTTCGGGGAAGCGAGTAATTCGGGCCAAACTGAAGCGCTACGATTTCAGCTGTCACCTTGAGGATGTTTCTCTCCAGGACTTCGTCCAGAAGCTCAATACCGATTACGACCTGAAGTTCGTGGTCGATCCCCAGCTGCTGGAAACCCGCCATCCGGATGAATTGACTATTACTTTCTATCTCAGACGAAGTCATGGTCATGGAGTAACACTGAAAGCTGGATTTGAACTCATTTTATCTCTTTTGGATCTGAGATACTGGAATACTGGCCAGGAGATTATCATCTACGATGATGGGAGGACGGGACGACATTCTCGAGGGTTTACAGGGAAAACGTATCTGTTCTACGGCATCGAGGAACATCCGCTTCCGGAGGTGATCCGGCAATTGAGAAACTTCAGCACCCTGGATATCGTCCTCGACCCCATGGTGTTGCGCATGCGCTCTCCGGAGGAGTTGCGTGTCCGGCTTGCGCCCCAGAAGATCACCTGGCAGCGGATGCTCGAGCAGATCACCGTCCCGCTCGATCTGGATTATCGTATTCTCGATGGCCAGAAAATCTACATCACCGAAAAAAGGTACAGCTGGCGTAGAGAGTTCTTCTCCAAGCTCAAAAAGTGGCGATATGAAGACTCATCCGGGTACGGTCCGTTGCCGTTCGAGAATCGACCCATCAGCGAGGTGATTCAGCACCTGGGTAGATTTTACTCCATCAATATTGTGATCGATCCCCGGGTTCGGCGTACCCGATCTCTCCAGGACATGCGGGTTTCTCTGGAGGCGAAGCCGTTCACTCTGGAGTCTCTGCTCGATCAGATCAGCGAGCAGCTCGACCTGGACTACCACATCGAGGACGAGAAGGTTCTTATTACCCTGAAACGGTAGGTCCGGTTCTCACTCCGTTCCGTGTATTTCGGTTGAGGAGGTGCGCAGCGGTGGCTTTTGCCCACCGATTTTTTTCGAAGAATCGGCTTGTGAGGATTGTTGTCGGCTTCGTGAGGAAATTCTTTTCGGAAAACAGAAACAGATCCATCTCGAGTTGTTCTCTGGGGGATGGAGAGGGAGCACGAGGTTTCCTTCCCAACCGCCAACCTTTTCGAGGAACGACTCATGTCAAGTTACATCCCTTGCCTTTCTGGAGCGATTCGCACTCCACGGCGCCAAGTTCACACGGTTGGGTTTCTT
>JASMLP010000129.1 GCA_030748635.1 Planctomycetota bacterium | reverse complement strand
CCCCCCACCAGCTTCATACAAAAAAAGTGGGTCCCGTCCGCCGTGCGGCCCGCGTCGTGGACCGGCACGATATTGGGATGCTCCAGCCGCCCCGTGATCTCCACCTCCCGCCGGAAACGACGCAGCGCCTGGCGATCCGAGTTCCGCTCGGTGTGCAAGATCTTGATCGCCACCTGGCGACCGATCTCCGGATCGGTCGCGAGCAAGATCTGTCCCATGCCCCCCGAAGCCAGCGGCTTCAGATCCGTATACCGCTGGAACTCCTCCGGAAGGATTGGAGTCGCCCCTTCCATCCGAACCGGAGGCTCCTGAACCGTCTCTGAATAACCGGAGGAGATGGTGACTCCGGCCGACCGCAAAGCCGCGATCCTGGACGCGGAAAGATGCCCGCTCTCCTCCAGCCACCCCGGAAGATCGAATGACTCTTCCAGAACTCGATGGCGAAAAAAAATCTCCAGCGCCGCGGATGTCGTCGCCCGGTCCAACCACCCGCGCTGGAACGCGTCCAGGATCATCTGGTGATCGGCATTCGCTGGAGGGGGGACCGCTTCGCTCATCACCCCACGATTCTACCGGGTGAGGCCCCGGATACCACCGGGCCGAGTCCTGAGATTCCCAAGGGGCTACTTCTCGTTCCCGGCCAACCGCTTGCGAGCTCGGGCCAGGTTCCCCTCAACTCGAAGCGCTGGTATAGGATCGCAGAGCAAAGAGGTAAAAGAGTCGACACGCCAGCAGAAGTCCGGTGGCCAGACCGGCCGCGCCCAGAATCCACACCGTCTCGGAACGCCCCGAAAACGCTTCCGCGGGAACCGTGGTCAGGAACAGGACCGGAACCAGATAGGTCAGCACGAACCGATACGCGGGCGGATACGACGAGATGGGATAGCGACCGGCCTGGATGATCGACTGCAGAGCGATCGTGATGTTCCAGAGCTTCACGAACCAGATCGTGAAGGTGACCAGAAAAAACCCCATCGCGTAGAGCATGACCGTTCCCAGCCCCAGCGCCAGCGCTCCCACCAGATAGTCCACCAGAGGAACCGGGGGATCGTTCCGGAATCCGGCGTAGAGGATCAACAGCGGCCCGAGCACAAGGTTGGGAATCCCCCAGAGAGATAGGTTTCGAAACGAGACGAAAAACTGACTATCGATCGGCTTGAGGAGGACGAAATCGAGGGTACCCTCGCGAATGTACTCGCTAAAACGCTGGAAGTTGGGGCCGAGAAACGCGGCCTGAAAACCGTCCAGAAAGGTGAAGCATCCGATGATGAAAAGCGCCTGGGTCCAGACCCAACCTCCGATCAAGAATCCGTCTCGATAGAAAAGACTGAGCGTGAAAATCGTCCCGGCCAGGGTGCCGATCCCGTTCAGAGCCGCCACCACGAAATTGGTTCGGTACTCCATCTCGGCGAAGAGCGAAGCCGACCAGAGACGGCCCAGTGTTCTCGTGTAACGCCGCATCTCAGGCCCCCATCGCCGAATAGTGCTTGAGGCCCCGGCGCCAGAGGAGTCGGTTGAGAAGTGTGAGCCCCACGATCCAGAGACCGACCACAGCAAATCCACGCCACGGATCGAGCCCTCCTCCCCCGCTCAAAAGTCGAGCTGGAAACCAGACCATGTAGGGGAAAGGGGTCCAGAGGATGACCGCTTGCACCTCTTCGGGCATCACTTCTAGTGGAGCGATCAACCCAGAAATAAAGTAGTAGGGGATCATGACGAGACGATCGAAGGCACTGACCCGCTCGAACCAGAAAGCGAGTAAAGCCAGAGAGTACTGGATGACAAAACGGAGCGTGAACGCCCCATAGATCCCAAAAATGGTGAGAATAATCCGCTCCATCGGCGGCAACCAGAGCCCTCCACCCGAATCGTAAAGCGCCTGAGGAAAGAGAGCGAGCGCGGCCGCAATCAGCGCGATGACAAAGGGAAGTCGAGCCAGATGCTCTCCGAGATGAGCGGCCACGAAACGCCAGACCGGATCGACCGGATGGAGCAGATAGGGAGAGAGTCGACCGGAAACCACCTGGAATTCGAATTCGTAAATCACCCAGGTGAGCGTGAACTGACGAACGATGAACGCGGCGATGAAATAGCGCGCGAACCCGGCCGCATCCATCGGAAAGCGGCCACTCTCTCCGGCCACGATCCAAGGCCCCATCATGATCAACGGCAACAGAGTCGAGATGGCCCAGAGAAAGATCTCCATCCGGTATTCGAGCATCGCCGCATACTGGACGCTCAGATAGGTATTGGCCTTCCGCAGAGTCGCTCTCATGAAGAACCGTTCTGAAAAATCCGTCCCATGACCTCCTCGACGGGGGGATCGCTGACAGTCAGGTCGAGCACCTCAAAAGCCCCCATCAACTGCTGCACCGATTCGGCCAACGTCTCGCGCTGAACGAGAAGACGGACCACGCGCCCCTCCACCGACTCGACCTCCCCGAAACGTTCGAAATCCTCCCGGTCGAGTTCCTGACCTAACTCCAGCTTTACCTCTCGATACGGAGCAAACTGCTCACGAATCCCTTCGAGGCTCCCATCGTATTTCAATGCGCCCTCATCGATCACCAGAACCCGCTCACACAAAGCGGTAACGTCAGCCATGTAGTGACTGGTGAGCAAAATGGTCGCTCCGGTCCGGGAACAATACGTCCGCAGAAACTCGCGAACCGTGGTCTGAGCGTTCACGTCAAGGCCAAGAGTCGGTTCGTCGAGGAAAAGCACCTGAGGATGATGCAAGAGCGCGGCGATCAACTCCGCCTTCATCCGCTCTCCGAGCGAAAGCTTCCGGACCGGTTTGGTCAGGTTCTCCTCCATGTCGAGCAATCCCGCCAGAGCGTCCACCCGTTCCTTCGCCACCCGATCGGGAATCTCGTAGATCGCCGCATTCACCCGCAAGGAATCGCGCGCGGGCAGATCCCAGATCAGCTGCTGCTTCTGCCCCATCACCAACGTGATCTGAAAAAGAAATTCGCGACGACGATCGAAGGGGCGGTATCCGGCGACCTCCACCGACCCGGCGGTTGGATGAATGAGACCGCTCAACATTTTGAGCGTCGTGGTCTTCCCCGCGCCGTTGGGCCCGAGAAACCCGACGATTTCTCCCGGCTCGATAGAGAAGTCGATCCCTCGAACAGCCTCGACCGTCCGGTATTGACGGCGAAAGAAGTGGCGAAGGGTTCTCCGCCATCCCGTCCCTTTCTCAGCCACTTGAAAGTGTTTGGCGAGATGATTGACCTGAATAATCGGCATGGTGGCGCTGATAGTTGCCGAATCCCCCCCGGATGGCAAGCGGTGACCTCCACCTCCGATCCAGCGTCACCCGAAAATACCCTCCCATCGATCGTGAAACAGCGTAAAAAGCCGGTTCTCGGTTAGATACGATTTCGCCCTATTTCCCAACATCCGAATTTGGCTCGCACTGACCCGAATCAGACATCGATTTCATCTTGGCCAGGATCGCTTTCCTTTCCGTGGCCGTCCGTGCCCGAGGCAACGCGCGAATCGGCAGGTGAAACTCCAACATTCCGCTGGAGTCCCATGCTCAGGCTACGCTTCACCCTTTTCCGGAATGAAGCTCATTGCCCGTTCCGCAAGAGCGGTAATGGTCAGCGAAGGATTGACTCCGGGATTCGCCGAGACCGAAGAGCCGTCGATGACGTAGAGTCCCTCGTATCCGTGTACCCGGTGCTGGGCATCGATCACCCCCTCCTCCCGGGATTCGCCCATGCAACATCCGCCCAGAATGTGAGCGGTGGTGGGGATATTGAAAAACGACTCGGTGAATGCGCTGTTCGGAGATCCATCAATCTTCTCAGCCACCCTCTTTGCCAGCTCGGTTGCCTCGGGGATCGAGGCTCGAGGAACCGGCCCCTCTCCCAGGCCCGTGACTAGACCCCGGCGACCGCCAGAAAAGATCGATCGCCCACGGCGAAATTTGATATGCCCATCGAGACTCCGCATGTAAAGCAAAAGGATCGTGGATCGAGCCCAGTTGGGGACCACCAGCGTTCGTAAAATACGGATCGGATGTCGCACAATCGTTCCCAGAAGCCGTAAAAAACGTATCGGCAACGTCTCGCCAGCCACATGTGGGATCGCCAGCAACCGCAAACAGCCCGATCCGTCCGAGAAACGAGTCGGTTCGAGGGAGGAATACGGATCGGTATGCAAAATGGAACCGATCGCCAATCCGCGGGAAAGATCCAGATCTTTCCGGCGACTGGTGACACCGATCAGGGACTCAGAATTGGTACGAACGAACGACCCGAGGTGCGGGGAAAGTTCCGGAAGCCCCTCCTGTTTCTCCGACAGACGCAGCAAAAGGTCCACGGTCCCCATGACTCCGCCCGACAGAATCACCTTTCGAGCGGTCACTCGACGAAGCGTTTTCCGAAATCGGAATCGGGAGCGTCCCTCGAGAACATCCAACTCGTATCCGCCACCCACACGAGGACGTATCCAAGTCACCTCGCTATCCGCTCGGATCTCCAACCCCAACTGCTCGGCCAGATGGAGATAGTTCTTATCCAGAGTATTCTTGGCCCCGTGGCGGCACCCCATGAGGCATCCCCCACACCCGATACAACCTGTCCGCTCGGGCCCCTTCCCATCAAAATAGGGATCCGGAACGGTAACCCCTGACTCGCCGAAATAGACCGCGACCTTGGCCGGACTGAAATCCTCCTCCTTACCCAGGTCTTCAGCAACCGACCGAATCACCTCATCGGCCTCGGTGAGCATCGGATTTTCTTGCGCGCCGAGCATACGATACGCTGTCTGGTAATGAGGGGACAATTCCTCCTTCCACTGAGCGAGATGAACCCATGAGCTCGACTCGAAGAACGGATCCTCAGGGATCGGCAGAGTGTTCGCGTAAACGAGCGAGCCGCCGCCTAGGCCCACGCCATGAGCCACCGTGACATGACGCAAAAAAGTCAGCTTGAAAAGACCTCGCCATCCCAGAGCGGGGAGCCAGAACCATCGCCGCAAGTTCCAGTTCGTCTTGGGAAAGTCCTGGGGTCGAAAACGAGTCCCTTTTTCCAGAAGAAGAACTCGATACCCCTTCTCCACCAGACGCAACGCGGAAACACTCCCTCCGAACCCCGAACCGACGATCACAAAATCCCAATCCGGCTCGGTCATTCTGTTTCATCCTCGGGTCGGTTGGACTCTCTTTCGATCGACTCGAGCACCTCGACCGCACCTCCAGCCAGCGAAAGGGTTCCCGGAGGACCCTGAAAATCCCGCGGATTGATCCGCACCAGTGTCGCCCCGGCCAGATTTTGAACCTCTTCGCTTTGCCAACGCACGGTCGGCACCGCGGTCCCCGCGCCGATCTCGATCACCACGAGTCGCGACTCCCGAACACTCTCAAACCAGGATCTCAACCGTTTTTCTTGCTCGTCGGCGCGATTCGGAACCCACCCACCATCCCCGAAGAGGAGGACATTCGGACGGGCCACAGCGTGACAACTTGGGCAAACCGGCAAATCTCCATTCGCACGAAAAGTGGATTTATCCACCTCGATATCGACACCGTCCGAGGACCAGATCCGATTGGAGCAGGGACGGGAGCACTGGAGATGCAAAAGAGACCCGTGACATTCGAGAATACAGTCCTCCGGAAAACCGGCCTTCTGGAACTGCCCATCCACATTGGAAGTGAAGACGAAGCCCCCCCCCGGCTTGGATTCCACCCAGCGCCGAATGAGTTCAAAACCCGGATGAGGGATTGTCGTTCGATATAGATCCAACCGATGACCGTAAAAACCCCACGCCAGCTCAGGATCTTCCTCAAACCAGCGCGGATTCGCCATTTCCACGAAAGAAAGCCCTAGCTGAGCCAGCGGTGGATAGGCCTTCCAGAAGCCTTCATCTCCCCGGAAATCAGGCAATCCCGAATCGACCCCTATCCCCGCTCCAGCGGTAACAAAAATCGCTTCCGCACCGCCGATTTTTTTAGCCGCGATCTCAATTCTATCTTGCTTGACAACCATCTCGAACGAGATCCTATCAGACCGGTCCCCTTTCCCCTACCGAGGGGTTACAATTCATAGGTTGATCGGTTTTACAAAACCCGAATCGAACCGAAACAAAGGAGTTTCATAATGCCAAGAATAGCTGTTGCCAAGATTGGTGATATCGCCGAAGGATCCGGAATCCAGGTCGATGTCGATGACAAGAACATCGCCGTCTTTCTGGTTGGAGAAAACTATTACGCCATCGAAAACAACTGCACCCACCTCGATGTACCGCTCCACGAAGGCGAAACAGAAGGGACACATGTCGTCTGCCCTTTGCACGGAGCTAAGTTCGACCTTGAAACCGGGGAAGCGCTTTGCCCTCCAGCCGGCGCTTCGGTCGACACCTACTCCGTCCATGTGGAAGGGGACGAGATCCAACTCGAAGTCTCCTGATCCCTATCCAGATATTGAGTTCCCGTGCACGTTTTGCTCGAAGACAATCATCTTCTCGCCGTTCAGAAACCGACCGGAGTGTTGACTCAGTCGGACTCCTCTGACCGGGTCTCATTACATGAAACCGCCAAGGAATACCTACGGACCAGATATGACAAACCCGGGCGTGTCTTTCTCGGTATCGTACATCGCCTGGACCGACTCGCTTGCGGGGTGGTTCTCTTTGCTCGCACCTCCAAATCCGCCTCACGACTTTCCGACCAGATCCGACGACGAACCGTACGCAAACGATACTGGGCCGTGATCGAAGGCTGCCCTTCCCGCGCCCAGACTCGCCTGGAAGGCTGGCTGGTGCGCCCTGGAAATCGGAGCAAGATTTTGAAACAACCATCTCCCCAAGCTCAAGCTTGCTCCCTGAGTTATCAGGTTCTTCGATCCGAATCGAACCAGAGTTTGCTCGAAATCGACCTCGAAACCGGTCGAAAACACCAGATCCGAGCGCAAATGGCCTCGATCGGTCACCCGATTCTGGGGGACAAGGCGTACGGAGCCCACTCCCCCTATCGACCGGATGGGATCGCCCTTCTGGCTCATCGATTCGAGTTCGATCACCCCACCCGATCTGAACGAATCGAACTCGTCGCGGACATCCCTGCTGATTGGCCCCTCCACCCATGAGCGACAGCTATGAACTCCTCGACTCCGGGGAACGCCGAAAACTCGAACGAGTGGGTCCTTATCTTCTCGACCGACCCGCTCCCCACGCCTTCTGGCCTCGACGTGCCCCCAAGGAACTCTGGGATCAACCGGATGCCACCCACGAACGTCATTCCAACGGAGGCGGGCAGTGGCACGAAAATCGCCGTCTTCCCGAAAGCTGGGACATCCAGTTCGCCGGCCACCAGTTCCGGATCAAACCCACCCCTTTCGGCCACCTCGGCCTCTTCCCGGAACAACGACAAAACTGGGAATTCCTGGGATCCCACATCGAATCCTGGAACCGAAACCGCCCCGCGACCACCCCCCTGGAAATCCTCAACCTCTTCGCATATACGGGAGGAAGCACCCTGAGCGCTGCCCGAGCGGGTGCCCGGGTCGTTCATGTCGATGCAGCCAAGAATGTTGTCGGATGGGCTCGGGAAAATGCGACCCTTTCCGGACTCGAATCGGCTCCTGTTCGTTGGATCGCCGAGGATGCCCACCGATTTCTGAAGCGAGAAGTTCGTCGGGGCCGACAGTATGACGGCTGTATTCTCGATCCCCCCAGCTTCGGTCGCGGAAAATCCGGTCAGGTCTGGAAGATAGAAAAAGACCTCCTGCCACTTTTAGCCACCCTGCGAGAACTTCTGACCCCACGTCCAGCGTTTGTCCTGCTCAGCGGCCACTCCCCCGGATTTACCCCCTGTGTAGCTCTCCAGGTGGCTCAGGGAGCCCTTCGGGATCTCTTCGACCATATGGATCGAGGCGAAATGCTCATTCCCCAGACCCAGGGTCCACTCCCCTTCCCAACCGGAACCTGGTGTCGCCTCTGGAACGATCCAGAGAGCTAAGCTATCATCCCACCCTTCCCACTGGTCCTCCGATCGGAAGGCGTCTCATGAATTCGAAAATCTCCCGACCCATTCCCTTCTCTCAGCACCTGGAACGTTCCGGACGAGCCGACGCGGCCCTCCAGGCACTTTTGGCCGACCTTCTCCTGGCCACCAAGACCATCTCCAGGGAAGTCAACCGAGCCGGCTTGGCCGGCATCCTCGGCAAGGCCGGATCCCAGAACTCGTCTGGAGACGAAGTCGCCAAACTCGATCAACTGGCCAACGACTTGCTCGTTGAAACACTGAGTGAAGGAGGCTGGGCTTACCTGCTCGCATCCGAGGAAGAAGAGGATGCCGTCCAGATCGACCCGGAACGGGTCCGCGGTGACTACATCGTT
>JASMLP010000128.1 GCA_030748635.1 Planctomycetota bacterium | reverse complement strand
CGCCCCTGGGCCGTACCGGGTACGCCGGGCCTCGAGCATCGTTTGGGGGGACTGGAAAAAGAAGAAGGATCGGGCAATGTGAGTTATGACCCCGAGAATCATCATCGAATGTGCCAGCTGAGAGCGGAGAAGGTCGAACGGGTTGCGGAAACGATTCCTGACCTGGTCGTGGAGGGGCCCGAGGAGGGCAAAGTGCTTGTTCTCGGGTGGGGTTCCACTCGAGGGGCTATACTTTCCGGAGTCTCGGCGTACTACGATCGGGGAGTCGCTTCAGCGCACCTCCTTTACATCCATCCTTTTCCCAAGAATTTGGGTGAAGTTCTCGCGCGGTATGATCGAGTTCTGGTCCCGGAACTCAATTTCGGGCAACTGGCGATGGTCTTGCGGGCCAAGTATTTGGTCGATGTGCAGTCCCTGTCCAAGCTTCAAGGGAAGCCTTTCAAGATTTCGGAGATTCGACAAGCGATTGAGGATCTCCTTCAGGAGCAAAATTGAACATGATTACGGCAGCTCAGGATTCTCCACAAAATCTGACCAAGAAAGACTTCACAAGCGACCAAGAGGTGCGTTGGTGTCCCGGTTGTGGGGACTACGCCATCCTTTCGGCGACGCAGAAGGCGATGGTCCAACTCGGGGTGCCTCGAGAAAATATCGTGTTCATCTCGGGGATTGGTTGCTCCAGTCGGTTCCCGTACTACATGAATACCTACGGCATTCATTCCATCCACGGTCGTGCCCCCGCATTCGCTACCGGGCTGAAATTGGCTCGGCCCGAACTCGAAATATTCATGGTAACCGGCGACGGAGATGGACTTTCGATTGGTGGAAATCATCTTCTTCACATTCTCAGACGAAATGTGGATGTGACAATCCTGATGTTCAACAATCAGATATACGGACTTACCAAGGGGCAGTATTCACCGACCTCCAGCTTGGGAAAACGGACGAAATCTTCTCCGCTCGGTTCGATCGATTATCCGCTGAATCCGATATCGTTTGCGCTTGCTAGTGAGGCGACGTTCGTGGCTCGTACTGTAGATACGATGTCCAGCCATCTCGAGCAGACATTGGTCGACGCTTCCCGGCATCGTGGAGTCTCGTTCATCGAGATCCTTCAAAACTGTCCTATTTTCAATGATGGGGTCTGGGATCGCGCTCGAGACAGCAAGAGTCGAAAGGACTCTACTGCGCAACTCGTGGATGGGGAGCCGGTGGTTTTTGGCGCGGACAACGAAAAGGTCCTGGCTCTTTCAGGTAGGGAGTTCAAGGTCGCGAACCGAGAGGAAGTTGCCGAAGAAGATCTCTATATTCATCGGGAGTCCGATCCGAGTCCAACGACAGACTATCTGCTTTCCCGCCTTCAGTTTCCTGAATTCCCGTTTATCCTGGGGAAATTCCGGACCTGGGCACGTCCTACCTACGATTCGATGCTCATGGACCAGATCGATGAGGCGAGGGCGACTCAGGACTCGGAGCTCGATAATATCTTTCGTTCTGGAGATGTTTGGGAAGTAAAATAGCTGGATGGCTGGGGGGGCCGAACCTCCAAGTTGGAGGAACGAAAATGATCTGTCCTGTATGTGAGCACGATAATTTACCTGGATCGGATCAATGCGAAGAATGTCTCGTCGATTTGCGACAAGAAGACATTCCGCAGCCTGGAAATGAAGTGCAGCGGAGCATTATGGAAGATCCGATTGCGGCGCTCTCCCCCCGAGTCCCGATATCGATGCTCCAGACGAGTTCATTGGGTGAGGTGGTCGGGGTGATGAAAGAGGAGAATATAGGTGCCATGCTCGTGGTGGATGAAAAAGGAGCTCTCCGGGGTATCTTCTCGGAGCGTGACCTGATTGGCCGTGTGCTAGGTAAGGTTGAATCGGTCGAATCCACCCCTGTTTCCGAGGTCATGACTCCAATGCCTGAGTGCCGTAAATTGACTGACACTTTGGCGTATGCAATTCACTCGATGTATGTGGGTAATTATCGGCATATACCCATTGTGGATAAAGCTCACAAGCCGGTCGGCATTGTCGCTTTGTCGGACATCATCAATTTTATCGAATCCAATTTCCGGGATATCGTGACCCGGCGATTCGAACGTCCTCGCGGAAACTGACTCCCCGCAAGAGATCAGGTTGGCTGGGATTGGGTGTTGCGAAGAGAGGTAGAAGAGACGTCGACCAGGAATCGATCCGGGGGGATTTCATCAAACATGGATCGGTAGGGGGATGGGATTTTTAGTTGGGAAAGGGAGAGGAATCCTTCCCCTCCGACATTTCGTGCCGCAACAAGAAAACGATTTCCTGATTTTTGAATGGATTCGAGGGCTTCACACACGCCTTGGTGTCCGGATGGGTAGTAGGCTGGCGACAAGATCCGGTCGGCGGTATCGGAGCCGATAACAAAGGTGGATCCGGGGAACAGCTTCGCCTTGTCGGTGAAGCGTGCGGCTCGGGTCAATTCCACTCGGAATTTCCAGAGAAACGGGTCGAGTCGATGGCGCAGCTTTGAAGAGCATGGCGTTTTCTTGTCGACGTTTTCCACCGAGAGTTCGAAGGCGACCGGAGACCCTATCATGGAGCCGGCGACACGCGCCAGTTCGAGGTGTCCTCGGTGAAGTGGATCAAAGGAACCGGGGAGTAAAGCGGAGGGCGGAGTCGTTGAGGTCGTCCGTTTCCCGTCGGGCCAACAGGTCAGGTGATCGAGGGTACCCTCCAGAAGCTGGAGAATTTTCGGGATACTCTCCTCTACTTGAGCGGTTTCCAGGTTTCCTCGGGGGATCCAGGAGTTGAACGGTTCCGGATTGAGACCGAGGTCGCGGGATAAGGCTCGAAGCAACAAGGTGGCGCAGTAAACTTCTTGTTCTTTGCGGTTGTAAAGTCCTGGCTGAAAGTGACATGAATCGATTGTGGTTTGGCGGTTCGTCGTGAGGGCCACATGGCAGCGGTCAGGACCGCGTCGAGACCGATGGGTGGAAAGCGCCGCAGTGATTGCAACTCCCAGAGATGGGGATGTGGTGAGTTGCTGCGCTCTTTGATACGCCCAGCGAGACATCTGTTGGGCGGTTTCGGGTGAGCAGGCCGACTCTTTTCTTTCACCGACCAGAAGCTCGTCGAGGGATGCGTTTGCGTAGGGGGTTCTGACTTCCAGAATGGTCTGAGACGCTCCTGGAACGGTCAGTAGCTGCGGGATAGCGAGTGAGCCCCCGCCCGCGGTTACCAGCACGATGCGTTCGGGACGCTCGTGGATTCTGGCGATCAATTCATCGAGAAAGGCCGGTGGGATCAAGGAATGTAGTCCAGCTTGAACTGAGCGAGAACCTTTTTGAGCAAGCGACGTTTGGTTCGGTGGGGCAAGAAAGAAGACTTGAATCCCTGGATCACGATGGATTGAAGGTGGTACATGTTGAGACCAAATGTCTCGGCCGCGAGGAGATATTCATCGGTAATGGTACAACCCGACATGAGGCGGTTGTCGGTGTTGAGGGTGACTCGAAGGTTGTAGTCAAAATAGAATCCAAAAGGGTGCTCTTCGATCGAGGTGACCGATCGGGTTTGAACATTGGAGGTCAGGCACATTTCGAGGGGGATACGGTGGTCGTTGACGTAGTTGAGGAGGTCGCCGTTTTCTCGAAGGCGGGTTCCGTGTCCAATCCGGTGTGCGCCGCAGTAGTGGAGAGCTTGTGAAATGGACTCCGGTCCATATCCTTCGCCTGCATGGATGGTGCAGTTGATGTTGTTGTTCAGGATGAGATAGAAGGCTTCTACGTGGTGTTTGGGGGGATAGCTTCTTTCGGGGCCGGCGAGATCGAAGGCGACCACTCCGCGGTTTTTGTAGGCGATGCAGAGTTCGGCCATCCGGATCGAGGTCGTGGCGGGCATCTGACGCATACCGCAGATGATCACTCCACAATGGATTCCGAAGTCACGTTCAGCTCGACGTAAACCCGCCAGGACGGCATCGACCACCTCCGCGGGTTTGAGGCCGTTTTCTAGGTGAAGGAGGGGGCTAAAGCGGACCTCGAGAACCCAGGCGTTCTCTTGGTGACAATCTTCGGCCAACTCGTAGGCGGCTCTTTCCAGATTCTCTTCGGTTTGAAGAACGAGGAGGGTCAGGTCGAAAGCTTTCAGGTACTCTTCCAGGCTGTTTGTATTGCGACCCAGGAGTAGGATTCTTGAAAGTTCCTCCGGATCCTCTGTGGGCAGTTTCACGCCGGCCGCTTCTGCCATTTCGGGGATCGACTCCAATCGTAATGACCCGTCGAGATGGCAATGCAAATCCACCTTGGGCATGTCAAGGACCGTTTCCCGGTTGACGACAAGAGGTGGAGCAGGCTGTTTTTCGGGGGTTTCTGATTTCACGGCAACGGTTGCTGATGAGGGGATGTACTGTTCCCTGGCTCGTACCAGGCGTCAGTGCGCCCCATTGTGCCGATTCGGGTCAGTCTGTCCAGTTTACTGAAGAAGCTTGAGCACACTTTCACCGTGCAATTGGTGCTGTTGCAAAGCGCTGATGCTCGATTGTGTCAGTATCTGGTTGCGGACCTGCTCTGAGAGAGCGGAGGCGATATCGGTATCTCGGATCGTGGATTGACTCGCGGCGATGTTTTCAACCGCGACCGAAAGAGAGTTGATCGACGGTTGCAGTTGGTTGGACACGACAGCGCCCAGGCTGGCTTGTTGAGAATTCACTTCCGAGAGTGAGGACTGGACGATGGAGAGGGCATTCTGAGGGTTGGCAGTCAGGCTGTTGGCGCCTCCTGAGATGAGGCTGTTAAGGGTGCCCAGTCCACCGGTTTGTCCCAGAACGCTGCTATCGACGGAGTCGATGCCCAGTTGGATCTGATCGGAAGGCAGCAGGCCACCACCCACCTGGAACGTGGCGCCCCCGCCGGTCACATCGAATGTGTAGGAACCCGGTGCGGTTCCCGAAGAGAGCGTTACCGTACCGGTAAATGTGGGACCTGCGGTCGAAAGGTCGTTGCCGCTGCCAGAAGCGGCGGCACCGTTGATCGTTCCTTGAACATCGGTTCCTTGGGTTTGTCCCTCGGTCAATCCGTTTACGGTGCCGGAAAGAAAATCGACGTTCACAAAGGAGTTCGATCCTACGTTCTGCGAAAAAACTTCTCCACCGCTGGCGTAGACACCGGTTGAATCGGTGACGGAATTGATTGCCGATTCGATCTGGGCGACGGTGGCACCCGCTTGAAGATTGATGGCTTCGGTGCCGAGAGTTCCGCCGACCGAAAAACTGGCAGCTCCCCCTCCGCCAGTAAGTGTCCCGAGGGCCTGGGCCTGAGTCGCACTCTGGGTAACCTGAACACTGACGGTAAGAGGTGCGTTATCGGTGGCTGTGGCTTGCTGGACGTTTACGTTGGAAATGTTTGCGGATAGGCCCGAAGTCGTGAACGCTTGCTGACCGTTGAGGAGAGGCGTGTTTCCGAAAGAGGTGCTGCTGGCTATGCGGTCGATCGAACTGACGATCTGATCGGCCTGGAATTGAATGGCCTGGAGAGCCTCGTCCGGTAGCAAGGAGTTGGAAGCCTGAACCGCGAGTCCTTGCAGGTCGACCAATTGGTCGGAGACCGTTGAAAGCCCGGCTTCAGCTGTGTTGATGAAGTTCGTGGCATACTGCGTATTTTGCAGCGCCTGCTCACTTCCGCTGATCTGGGCCAGAAAGAGTTCGGATATGACCAGCCCGGCTGGATTGTCCGAAGCTTTCTGGATTTCCAGTCCAGAAGCGATTTTAGACTGGGTCTTTTGCAGACTGGAGAGATTCTCCGTCAAAGACCGAATTGAACTGAGCACGCCGTGCCCGTCGCTATTGATGCGCAGTCCCATGGTTTCCCCTCCGTAGGATGACTACGTAAACTAAATTTTGCACTCCGTTGACAATAGATAGTATAGGCCCACACGCGTACGCCTTCAAGCGCCATGATGGGGCACAAGTAAGGTTTTCTCAGGGGCGGGAGGAGCGGTCGCGGTTGGCGGATCGATGTTTTGCTAACGATGGGCTCTACGGGGTTACCAGCGTAGAGCCATGGCGATGCGACGGATATCTTCTTCTGAGAGTTTGCCCCTCAGTACTTTGATGAGTTTGCCAAAGAAAATCCGCGACATGTCGCGATCCCAGCCAAGGTAGTCGCAAAGATCTTCAAGGGGCGTGGGAGGGTCGCAGAAGATTCTAAGAATCAGGCAGGTTTGGTGTTCTCGGGAGAGAAAATCCATCAGGTCGACTCCGGATGAGGCGGCAAGACGTTTGGCATACGCTTCCAGTTTGGGGCGGTACTCTTCTTCCCGTTTCTTGAGTTGTTCGCGGAGTTGACGAGCTTCGGCAGATTCGATGGTCTCTTCGCTCTGGATATATTCGGATTCTTCGTAGAAGAGGATTCCGGTTTGCTGTTTTTCCGTCAGTTCGAGGATCTCGAGCAGAGCTTGGTCCGCTGGATTGAGCTCGTTGGAGTTTTCGAGGTCGTTTCCGTAGGCTCGGCGGCAAATATTGAGGAGTTCGCGAGACTCCCCGGCAGTCAGATAACCGCGCAGGAGCCTGGGTCCGCAGGGACCGGAGCCGATGATCGGGCCATCCGCCGCTCGCGGATCGGAAAAGCGGCAATTGATCGCGCCGATGAGGAAGTCGATGCGATCGTTGACTTCATCCCAGGCGATCGGTTGAAAGCAAAGACCCATGGGGCGTTCGAGTTCCTCGCATCCGCCTTCATCGAGCAGGTCGGCGGTTATCTCCAGTCGTGTCTGCTCGGGCTGACATTCGATCAGATACTGGGCAAACTCCTCCACGGGTTCCCCATCTTCCTGAAATCTTCGGCTATCAAAGAGCCGCAGAGCATGGGACTCGAGCATGAATCGTATTCCTGGAAAGAGATTTTTCGCCGGGACTGAACTTGGAATCGTTCGTTAAGCTGAGAAATGGTAGCAATGTCTGAACGGGGGTCAAGGCTACGACTTTGCGCCCAGTGGGGAGACGCACGATCTGGAGGATGGTAAACTTTTCTCATGAATCAACTCATCAGAATCGTGCTATTGGGTGTGCTGGGGATGGGGCTTCTGGAGGCTCAGGCGGACCTGGGCGACTCCTCCTGGTTTCAAGAGATTGGGGTGAAGGTCGGGCTTGAGCAAGAGACCGCGATGCGATCGATCTGGGCCGACCTGGATGGGGATGGATGGCCGGATATCATCCTTCACCGATTGGGCAAGCGTTTTTCCCCGGGGCGAATACGAGTTTTTCACAATGAGGCGGGAAAAGACGGTCGACGAGTTTTTCGTGACTGGACCGAATATTCTGGGCTGGGCCAGTCCCCTCGCGCAGGAGGAGGGGAGAGAATTTCGGATTTTGCGGTGGTTGGAGATGTGGATAACGATGGGGATCTGGATGTTTTCTCTGCGGTGACTGGAGACTGGGAGACCCCAAAGCGGGACCCTGAAACCGGGCGTTTTCTGGTGGGAGAGCAGGGAAAGCTGGTTCCGGCCTATCCCGATCCGGGAGAACGGAACTGGGTTTTCCTCAACGACGGCCAGGGAAGGTTTCGGCCAGCCAAACGTTCCGCACTTCAGGAGTACGCCGAAAGTACTTGCGCCGCCATGTTCTTCGACTCGGACCGTGATGGCATCCTCGACCTGATGGTTGGGAACTGGTATCGATACTATGGGGTGAGCCTGGAATGTTATCCGGATCGGCTCTTTCGAGGGGTGGGTCAGGGAGCCTTCGAGGAGAGAACGGCGGCGGCTGGTTTACAAACGGTCCCGAAGCATGGCCGATCCGATTCCTCGCGCCCGACTTACGGGTTGTCCCACTCCGACCTGGATGGTGATGGAGTCTCAGAGATTCTTGCCTGCTCCTACGGTCGTCAGTGGAACAGGCTCTGGAAGCGAGACAAGTCGGGGCGGTTCGTCGATATCGCGCCGAAGGTCGGGTTCGACGGGGACAAACAGCGCAAAGGCACTTATCCTCCCAGGGTCTCTCGATCTCCAGAAAAACCTTTTCGGTCCAATGGAAACACCTTTGGTGCAGCTTGCGGGGATGTGGATGGAGATGGGCGCATCGATGTTTTCCTGTTTGAAATTGCTCACTGGTGGGCGGGCCCGAGTTCAGATCGGTCCACACTTTTGCTCAATCGGAAAGAAGGAAACTCCTTTTCTCTGGAGCGTGTTTCTGTGGGGATCGAGAGAAAGCATCAGGTCAATGATTGGAATGAGGGGGATATTTACGCCACCTGGCTGGATGCTGATAACGACGGTCGGCTAGATCTTTTGCTCGCTTCCTCGGACTATCCGGACGATCAATGGTTGCGCTTGTTTCATCAGCAGGCTGACGGGCGTTTTGTCAATGTCACCACCCTTTCGGGGTTTAGGTGGAGGAATCCGAGTCAGCCGACAATTGCCGACTACGATCGAGATGGAGACTTGGACATTCTGGTCGGGAATTCATTCCAGCGCTTGACGAAAGATCAGAGGCGAGGAATGACAAAACGGGTGGCGCTATTCGAAAATCGTGTGGGTAATCGAAATTCCTGGATTACCCTGAGTCTCGAAGGGAAGGGTGAAGGTGGGACCAATCGGAGCGCGATAGGTACTCGGGTGCTGATTTTTACTGGAGATCGAGTCCAAACTCGTGAAATCTATGGGGGCCAAGGGCATGCGGGACAACAAAATAGCCTCGTCTGTCATTTCGGATTAGGGGCGAATGAGTCGGTCGATCGGATCGAGGTCCGGTGGGCCGGTTCGGGGAGCCAGGTCGAGATTTTCGAAAAAGTGAGAGCTCGACGTCATCTGTCGATCCGAGAAGGGACAAAAAAGATTCGGGTTGCACTGACTTCGAAACAGTCAAGGTGATCGATCGGATTGGATGGATCGCGGCGCGGAGTTTCTTCCGACTTCGTCATCAAGTTGGGTTGACCGATGGGCCTTGCGATTCGTAAACTGTGTGTTCACAACCATTTCTTTCAGATCCCATCATCACTATGGCCCAAGAGGACGAATCGATCCCCCTAGAGGAGATGCGGGAATTTTTCCGGATCGCCGAGGTCCGCCAGGAGGAGAGTGGGTTGTTTCGAAAGAACGACTCGCCGCCCGTGCCGAAGGTGGAGCAGGATTACCAAGATAACGATGATGAGGATTTTTCCCCGGAGGAGGCTCGACGTCTCCTGTGGGAAGCGGAGGAGATGAAGCAACCGGTCGTGGGGTATCAGATTCTGGAGAAGTTAGGTACGGGGGGAAGCGCCACGGTCTTCAAGGCCAGGGACATGAATCTGGATCGAGTCGTGGCCTTGAAACTTCTTTACCCGGCTTTGGCGGAGGACCGAAAATCTCTCAAGACCTTTGTCCAGGAAGGGATGGTCATGATACGCCTTCAGCATCCCAATATCCTGGAAGGGTATGATTTCGGATTTTCGAAGGGGTTTTATTTCCAGGTTTTGGAATTCATCGAAGGGATCGCGGTGGACCAGTATCTCGATCGAGGTAAGCGTGTGCGTGAGGCCGAGGCGGTACGCATAGCTCTTGAAGTGGGGCGCGCGATTGAACATCTGCAGAGCAAGCGGATTGTTCATCGGGACATCAAGCCCGCAAATATCCTGATCGTGAAGCGAAAGGGAGTAAAGCTTTGTGATTTCGGTCTCTCACTGGATCTGGGGAAGTTGGCTGGAGGACCTGGTGATCAATCAGATGTGACGGTCGGAACCATCGAATACATGTCTCCCGAGCAGGCGGTCGGGAGCAAAGATCTGGATGTTCGGGCGGACCTCTATTCGTTGGGGGTAACCCTCTTTCACATGGTTTCGGGACGTCTTCCGTTCGACGCCGAAAACCGTGAGGATATCCTGGAAAAACAGGTGAAGGAATCGCTGTCATTCGAGGGAGTGGAATCTTTGTTCAGCGATTCACTCAAGGATTTGATCCACCGATTGATGGCCAAGGACCGCGAGAAGCGCCCTCCGAACGCAAAGAGTTTCTTGCAGGAAATTAAAGCAATCAGCGGCTCAAAGTCCTGATTGCGTCGATTTAGGAAGATTGTATTCAACAAGATTTTGTTCTTTAAAACATGGAAGGAGTCAGCGCATGTTGATGTTGCGCAAACTCGTTGTTTTCTTGATCGTTGCCTCTTTGGGTATGACGGTCTGGGCACAGGAAAAACCGAAAGAAAAAGTAGCGGGTCCCGTGGTGACAAAGGGACCGAAATCTCCGGGTGGAGTTCGTGGGGCGATTCATCCCGATCTTTCTCCGGACGGTAAAGAGGTCGTTTTCAGCCTCTATGGGGATCTTTGGGTGGTCCCCGTTCGGGGAGGAAATGCTCGTCGCATCACGCTTCATTCAGCCAATGATGTGCGGCCTAAGTGGTCTCCGGATGGCCGATTTATCGCGTTTACGAGCGACCGGCAGGGAAACTTCGACATCTATATCACTCTGGCCCAGGGGGGAACCCCGCGTCGAGTGACCTATCACTCCCGTACCGACTCGATCAACGACTGGACTCCGGATGGTCAGCACCTCCTGTTTCATTCCACCCGAGAGGGTCGATCAGATCTCTTCCGGATTCCGGTTAATGGTGGGTTACCGATCCGTCTGACCACGGAAGGAGGACGAGGGGGTGTGGTGTCGGGTTCGGATGTGTACTACACGCAGGGAGCGAACGATCGATTGCAGCGGGGCTATCAGGGAACCGCGAACTGGGATCTGTTTCGTATTCCCATGACTGGCGGGAACGTAGAGGCTCTCACGAATTTCATGGGAAATGACATGACGCCGGCGGTTCACCCCAACGGAAAAGTCCTGTTTTTCCTGCGGGAAGTCGATGGTAGATATCAGATTTTTCGGATGGATCTGGAGACTCGAAAAGCGAGTCGTTTGGTGAATGTCGGTTCCGAGGACGTTCGGGCTCTGTCGCTATCCGGAAATGGAAAGACACTTATTTTCGAATACGATTTTTGTCTCTGGAAAGTCGGTGTGGATGGAAAGGGTCTGGCTCAGATCCCCATCCAGATCGTGAGCGATCTCAAGGGAGAGGACGTGGAAACACGGACTCTGACCGAAGGACTCGAATCGTTCGATTTGTCTCCTAGCGGAAAAACGGTGGTTTTCGAACTACGGGGCGATCTCTGGAGAATGATGGCAAGCGGCGGACCCGCGGTGCGATTGACTTCCGGGTCGGCCAGAGATGAGTGGCCTCGATTCAGCCCGGACGGGAGATGGATCGCTTTCCAGTCAGATCGAACCGGAAATCATGATCTTTTCATCATGCCTGTTCGGGGCGGGGAACCGACACGCGTCACCAACCATCCCAAAGACGATTTTTACCATCGCTGGCTTCCGGACGGAAAGAGTCTGGTTTTTACCAGTGAGCGTAGCGGTAACCGTGAAATCTGGATTCAAAACCTGAAGAGTGGGGAGGCGCGACAATTGACCCGTCACTCCGCGGCGGATGATGATGCGGTTGTCAGTCCAGATGGTAAAAGGATCGCGTTCGATTCCGGGCGAACCGGAAAACAAGAAATCTGGGTCATGGGGGTGGATGGATCCAACCCGACGCAATTGACTCAACATGGCCATTTTTCTCAGGTCCCCGCCTGGTCTCCCGATGGCAAGCGTTTGGCCTATGAAGTGATTCGGGAGAGAAGTTCGAGTGTTTGGGTGTTGGATCTTGCCACCAAGGCGACTCTCCAGATTACGGGGGATGGGAGTCAGGCTCAATTCTCTCCGGATGGGCAGTGGCTCTATGTCCTTTCGAGCCGAGGTCGGGAATCGAAGAGGCTTTATCGATTGCCAGCTCCTCAGAAGATCTTGGGAGGTGAAGAGGTTCCGGTCATGGCCAATTCGCAAGTGGATCTGGCCCAGGAACGTCGCCAGGTGTTCGAAGAGGCCTGGATGGCTCTCAAGAACGGTTTTTACGATCCTAAATTTCACGGGATCGACTGGGATGCGATGAAGGCGAAGTATCTTCCACTAGCAACAAGCGCTCGCACGAATCAGGAGTTGGTGACCCTTCTTCATCGGATGGCGGGTGAATTGAAAGCTAGCCATGTGGGAGCTTGGGGGCCTTCAAGAATCCCGAATCGGGTCTCTACCGGATATCTGGGAGCGGAAATTGTTGCCAGTTCCACGGGGTCAGGTCTTCGGATCGAGCGAGTAGAACCGAATGGACCGGCAGATCAGGTCTGGCTTCGGGCGGGTGACCTGATCTTTGCGATCGCGGGCCGTCCGGTAAATAGTCGGGTGAACCCCAGTCAACTGCTGCAGGGAACGGTCGGAAAAGAGGTTCTTCTGGTCGTCGCTCCGAAAGATTCCCCCGAAGTGAAGCGGACGATAAAGATCAAGCCGATATCTCGTGGCGGATATGCTCAGCTTCGCTATACCAACTGGTTGAAAAAGAATGTGGCGCTCGTGCGTAGCGGCGGGAAAGGGGAAATTGCCTACATACACCTCACGGCCATGAATGCGGCTAACCTGGCCATGTTCGAACGCTATCTGGCAGGATCCGCGCGCAAGAAGAAGGCGTTGATCATCGATGTGCGGAACAACGGGGGAGGGAATATTCACCAGCAGTTACTCGACATCCTGGGACGCAGGCCGTTCGCTTACGTGGTTCCTCGGGGAGGGAAGAAAACCTATCAGCCGGGACTTACCTGGAACAAGCCTGTTTGCGTACTGATCAATGAACGGTCATTCTCCGATGCTGAAGTGTTTCCCTACTGTTTCAAGCATATGAAGCTTGGGGTGGTCATCGGTGTACCGACTGCGGGAGGAGTGATCGGGACGCGCAATATCGTTCTTTCCAACGGCACAACCTTCCGGATTCCTCGCACCGGTTATTTCGGTCTCAACGGAATCAATCTGGAGGGGTTGGGGGTCAAGCCGGATAGGTATGTCCCTCTCACCCTCGAAGACAAGAAAGCCGGTCGGGATCCTCAACTTCAGGCGGGAATAGCTCATTTGCGCCAAGTTCTCTACCCGAAAAAAACGTCCGCGGATTCCGGAGTGACAACGAAGTCATCTCCCGAAAAAAAGGGTAAGGCGAATCCACTTCCCAAGCGTTCCCGGAAGTCGGGCGCTCAAGCTCCCAAAAACTCGGAGAAAAAGGCCCCCTCCAGGCCCAAGGGAAAAGGAAAGAAAGGGAAGGTCCTGAGTCGTTAGTGGGGGGTGCCTGAAACTCCGGCTAACTCTTTGGGATCAACCGTCAATAGCCTATAATATAAGTACATCCCATCCCATTTCCTTGGTGGCAGGGAAGCGTTCGCGCATCCCTGCCATTTTTTGTTTTGTCCGTGGGGAGAGGGGAGGCGCTTCAAGCGCCTTCGGCGTCGATCTTTTGCAGATCGTCTCGAAGTTTCTGGTACAGATCGTTCTTGAAACGACTCCGGTCTCCGGGGGGGGCAATTCGTGGAAGGAATCGCTTTTTCCAGAAACGATAGAGCATACGAACGAGACCTCGAGCCGGGATTTCCGTTTGAAGCTTGACGATCAGTTGGTTTCGGTCGCCCACTTTTTGCCACGTAAAGCGGATGCGTGTGCCACGCCCTTTGCGCCCTTGAGTCATGGCAAGGATCGACTTTTTGAATATTTCGTCAAAATCGAGAGCCAGAACCCAGGGGGGGACGAAGCCGAATAGATTTCCCTGAACTTCCGCTTGAATGGGCAAGGTTCTCATCCGAACGTCGACCGTGAAGCCGGCTGGATCGACTTGCCAGGAGAGATCTACCGGAAGTCTTTCCATCCGAACCTGAAGTCCTCGATAGCTACCGAAAGTGTCGTATTCGATGAGGATCTGATTGCGATTGGCTATCGGGGAGAGGGATTCTTCGGAGACGAGGTGTCCGGTTTGTGTGACTGGCAGGAATCGCCCCTCAGAGAGGAAGAAGGAACCAGTCATCTGTTTTTTCGAGAGAACGAACTTCTGTTTCATGATTTCTCGATCTCGGTAGTCGAGGTATCGGGTTGTCATGTCAAAATCGAAGGAGGTTTGGTTCAGAAACTTGTAAATGCGTGGATATTGATTTTCGAAGGGCTGGGAGAGGAGTTCGATGCGTGGATGGACCTGAAGAATTGGTGATGCGCCCTTTGAGGATGCGGTTTTGAAGTCGACCAGATTTTCGATTTTCATGAAGCGGGTCAACCAGGAGTGAGTCTGAGGAAAAGATCGGGCAAGACTTTTCAGCAGTCTCCAGTCTTCGCGCCCTAACGGGGCGGGTAAAGTCCCCTCGATTTCGCCGGGCCTCGGACGTGTTGTGGATTCGAGTCGTCGGAGCATATCCACCAGGCAGTTAAGGACCTGGCGCCCGTTGATCTGGTCGGTATCCAGGATCATTTCACCTTCGAGTTCATAGGCCGCTTCTCCAAGAGCTCCTCGAACCATTGGGGTCAGGCGAACGCGGGTCGTGAAGTCGTTGGGCGCAAGGGAGGGGCGAACGCCTGGGGTGGCTAGGGAGAGCCGATATTTCGGGCCCTTGCGGCGACCGATGAAGAGAACCTCTCTTCCGCGTCCGGTTGGGGATGGTTGAAGGATCTGATAGATTTCTTCGAGTTCCAGGTCCATCAGGTCGGCATTGAGGGTTTTGATGAAATCTTTAGCGGAGGGATCGAGATCCTGTTGTTCGAGAAAAGCGCTTGTCAGGTCCAGGAGTTCGATGGCTTGCTTGATGCCCTCTGCGCGAATTTGTGGAGTGTCGATATCCTTTCCCGCGAGATGACGGAAACTGTCCATCCAGTCGGAGTGGGTGTCAGGAATGAGTCGAGAGACCTCTGCGGGCAACCGAAGTTGTAAATCGGGTGATTTTGGGGGCGGTGTCGAACAAGCTCCCAGGTGAATGAGAATGAAGATGACGGACAATCTTTGCAGCACGATGAATGTTCTCCTGTTGGCTCGACATTGTACCGGGCTTGCTTGATGGGGCCAGTGTCAATACGATTTATGTGGGACCTTGTCTCGGTTGAATAACTGAAAAGTAACTCCGGAGGAATGGGTGGCCAGACTTCGGCGTCGATTAAGAAAATCCATTACCAAACCGCTTGTTCGGATATCGGCATGGTTGCTGATCCCGTTCTACATGGGATATATGCGTCTGGTCCTCTGGACCAGTCGGGTGGAGTACTACGGGATGGACCGATTTCAGGAGGCTCGGCGCCAGCATGAAGGATTGCTCGTGGCTTTGTGGCACGAGAACGTATTTTTTGTCGCCTATCTGTTTCGCGAACTTCACCTGAGCACTCTGGCCAGCGAGAGCGATTTTGGGACCCTGATCACCGGGCTTTTGAAACGATGCAACGGGTTTATTTTTCGGGGGGGGTCGGGGAAAAAGAAACGTCCGAGAAAGTCCGGCATCTTGCTGGAGATGATCAAGCATATGCTGGCCTATAGATACCCTGTCTTTGGGATTACGGTGGACGGTTCGCGAGGACCCGCGCATGTCCTTAAGCCCGGAGTTGTGGCGCTGGCTCGTTCGACCGGAGCGCCGCTGATGACTATTCATGTCGCCTCGCGTCCCCGGATTCGAGTCCGAACCTGGGACCGGACACGCATTCCGCTCCCTTTTGGACGCATTTTCGTCTACACCGAAGGCCCGCTATTTTTTCCTGAAGAGGCTCATGGGAGTTCCGACGCGTTCGAGTCGTTCCGGAAAGAGGTCGAAGATCATCTGAAGGAAACGTATCGATTAACAGAACATTATCTCGATTCCGGTGAGCGCCCGGTACCTCTTCCCGATCGAAGCCCTCCAGGATACGGAGAGGCGCAGTGGCGATCCGGAAAGACGATTCTCCGGTCCGAAGAAGAGCGGTTGACACCTCTGCTGCGAGAAAAACCTCTCGACCGTTGTCGTTCGGATCACTCTTCCTGAAATCGGTTGTCCTTTTCTCAGGATCGGAAGGGGCGGGGGTCGATGTCGAGTTCTTTCAGCATCTGATAAACACGAGCTCGAGTCAGTCCGAGATTTTGCGCCGCTTCTACGATCCGTCCACTGTTTTGAGCTAGCGCTCGAAGCAAAAATTCTCGATCGACTGCCTGTCGGGCTCGGATTCGGGCGTCGGCTAGATCCATTCCACTTGGCATGGAGGAGGTCAGCCCTAGGTCAGAGACCGTGATCACCGGCTCGTTGGAAAGGGTCGAGGCTCGAAGGAGGCGCTGGCGCAGTTCACGTACATTCCCTGGCCAGGCGTGGGCCAGGAGCGCCTGTTGAGCCTCTTTGCTGAGGGGGCGTGTTTCACCGAAGAGATCGAGAAAGTGTGACGCCAGAAGAAGAACATCATCACCGCGTGAGGAGAGGGGCGGAATGTCCAGGCAAACTCCTGAAATTCGGTAGAGTAGAGTCTCTCGGAATTGCTGGGTCTTGATTTCGTTTTCGATATTGAGAGAGGTGGTCGCGACGATTCGCACATCGACTTTTTTCGTGTCACTTCCACCGATCCGGCGGATCTCCTGTGTTTCGAGGACTCGAAGGAGGTGGGCCTGGGCCGACCTGGAAAGTGAAGTGATCTGGTCGATCAGAAGGGTTCCTCCATCGGCTTGTTCGAAAATACCGGTATGGCGCTGATGGGCTCCTGTGAACGCTCCGGTTTCGTGGCCGAATAGCTCGCTTTCGATGAGTGATTCGGGAAGCGTCGAGCAGTCGAGGATCTGGAACGGACCGTTGGATCGATGGCTTGCTGCGTGAAGGGCCCGAGCGATGGTTTCCTTGCCGCAACCCGTTGGCCCCGTAATGAGTACATGAAGTGTGCGGGTTGCTACTTGGGTGACCTGTTTTAGCAATGTAGACATCAAGGGGTGTTCCCCGATCAATCTCCAGGAATGATTGGTCGATCGAAGATTGGCCACTTCCCGCTCTAAACGGAGACGATTTGTTTCGGAGATGCGTTTGGATTCGATGGCCAGGGCGAGCTGTCGGGCCATCGCCTCCAAAAAAGCGAGCTCTTCCGAACCCACCATATTTCGATGGACTCGTCCGTCGGCATAGAGGACACCGATACGTTCCTCAGAGCCTTCGAGCGGGACACAGACAACCGTACGCAGTTGATGATGATCCAGGCTCCCCGGTCGAATCTCAGTTTGAGCGATCTCTTCTATTCGAGTCAGGCTTACCGGAATCCCATCTTGAAGAACTCTTTGGGGAATCGATTGGCTCCGATCGTCGGTGATCTCGATCGGATGCCCTTTTCTGTCCTGGGCGATGGCTGTTTCGAATCCGCCAGCATCTCGCTTGAGAAGCAATAGGCCGCGGTCGGCTCCCACCACTTGAATCATTCGAGAGAGGGAGGTGGAGAGGATCTGACTCAACGTCTGAGGTCCTGTAATGGAGTGGATCGTATCCAGAAGAAATCGAACATTCCGATAGGTCTTCGAGGATTGAGACGAGAAAATACCGGCAAGGGGATCTGCTCTCCGACGCCCTTTATCGAGTTCGGAATTCCACAAAGCCCAGGGAGGGTGTTCGCGGGCTCGGGAGAGCGAACGATCCGCGCGGTCGATCAGGACTGCCGATTCCTCTTCCTCGGCACAGTGGGTAGCTCCTAATACTGTGGAGAAGTCGATTGTTTTCAGTCCTTCCTGAACAGAAGTTCGAGCTTGATTCGGCTCGAAGTGAGGGAGCCAGACCGCAAGGATGCGGCCTCCATAGCGAGCGACTGAAGTCTCGGGCGGAAGATGATGGAGGAGGGTTTCTTGAAGAATCTCCATCTCGCTTTCATCGCGTCGAAAATCCACGGAAGAATGTTCTTCTGTGGGTTCGACCAGAACGAGCGTTCCTGGCGATTGACCCAGAAGGATTTCGAGGTCCTGGCGAAGAAGAATTTGCGGGCCCATTGTTCTCCCATTTCGCGCGGAAAAGGATTTTTTTCACGGGGTATCGGGGACGGCGAGGCGGCAGAAATCAGGATCCTGAGGACATTTGTTGCGTTCGGATCTGCTGGGTAAGAAGAAGTCTACTCTGTTGAAACCTCGTTCTCTTTCTGGGCCAGAGCAGTGTGCATGGCGTGCCACGAAAGGGAGGCGCATTTGACCCGACTCGGGAAAG
>JASMLP010000127.1 GCA_030748635.1 Planctomycetota bacterium | reverse complement strand
GAAGAATCAGACTCCAAAAAGAATCCGGAACTCATCCTCCAGATCCGCTGGACTCGAGACCTGGTCGAGAAGTTCTTCCTGCATCAACCGCACAAAAACTTTCTCCTCGTCGCGAAGAACCCTGCGAACCTGGTGCAACGTGAGTCCGAACTCTTCGGCCAGCTGCTCCCGGGTCGGTCGGCTCTCCTTGTCGTACTCAACCCGATACCGGGCGAAGATCTCGGCATGAACCGGTTCACCCTTCTCCTGGGCCGATTTCCGCATTCGCGACAGCACGTTGTGGACCACCTGCTTTTTCCACTCGGCTTGAAAGGACTCCTCGAAATCTTCCATCGAGAGCCGGGAGTCTGCGATTTCGGGCATCGCTTCCTCGTCGACCAAAGCATCCATCGAAAGGATCGGCCCCTCCGCAGGCTTACGCTTGAGGCGACTCATATCTCGATAGGTTTTGCTCAAAAAGCGCTTCAACGCCACACAGACAAAGGTGCGAAAGCGTCCCTTGTGGATATCCGCCCCCTGGACGAAGTCCTTCTCGTAGAACTTTAGGAAAAAGGCCTGGCAGAGGTCCTTGGCCTCCTCGCTGCCACAATTCCAGTAACGCCGAATAAACCAGTAGGCCGGCGGCCAGTACTTCTGGCAAAGCACCTCCATGCCGGTTCGAAACTCGGTTGAGGAGGGGTTCTGGCACTCTTCGATCAAACTCCAACGGGTAGCGGGAAAAGGTTCACCCCGAGTCACTCCCCCGAAGGAGTCCGAAGGCACCTCCTCGACCGAACCTTCATCGATCCCCATATCCGGATTCATCGACTTCTCCTGACCATCCACCCGATCGAATACGAATGCGGCCAATCACTCCGGCCCAACCGGAAACTCCCCGAATGACAACCCCTCAATCGCCACATACAGACCGCGCCCCTTTACAAACCGAAAAGCACTCGAACCTCGTCTTCCAGTTCGGTGGGGTTCGACACCTGATCGAGCAACTCTTCACGCAACACTTGAATGAACTCCTGCTCCCCCCAGCGAAGCGCGTAGTGAACCTGATGCAAGGTCTGATCGAACTCTCCGGCCAACTGGTCCCGAGTCGGTCGGCTTCCCTCTTCGTAATCGACCCGATACCGGGCAAACACCTCGACCTGGATCTCCTTGTCACGCAGAGTCGCAGTCTCCCGCATCCGCGCAAGCACATTATGAACCACCTGCTTTTTCCATTCGGACTGAAAAGCTTCTTCAAACTCTTCGTACGAGGAAGCCTGGTCACCCGGGATATCCTTCAGACCTCGATCATCTTCGACCAGTGCATCCATCGACAGGATCGGCCCCTGGGATGGCCTTCTCTTGAGCCGATTGCTATCCCGGTAGGTTTTGCTCAAAAAGCGTTTGAGTGCGGCGCACACAAAAGTACGAAACCGACCCCGATCGATATCGGCCCACTGCACGAAATCTTTTTCGTAGAACTTCAGGAAAAAGGCCTGACAGAGATCCTTGGCCTCCTCACGACCGCAGTTCCAGTACCGCCGAATAAACCAGTAAGCCGGTGGCCAGTACTTTTGACAAAGCGCTTCCATGCTGGATCGGAAATCCGGCGAATTCGCATCCTGACAACCCACAATCAGACTCCAGCTGGTCACCGGAAACGCGTGGCCTAGCGTCCCAGCCTCAACAAGACCCGACAAGACCTCCTCCGCTTGCCCCTCTCCAGCCTCAGATTCCTGGTCTCGACTCATACTGTGAATATCCACCAAAAACGGAAAAACATTACGAGACAGCATTTTCCGTCAAATTCACCTCGAGGGAAATTTTTTTTTGAACCTTGGGAACATTTCGGATTTTCGGGGATAGATAGAGTGTCTGGCAGCCTGAATCCGACGAGATCTGCTCCCAGCGACTTGACTCTTCAGGAAACTCTACAAACGACAGGAGACCCCGATGAAACGACCTCTCTTGAATCGACACCTAGGCCATTGCTCGCTGTTGAGTTCCTTGATTTGCATTCTTCTCGGCTCCTCCGTAGCTGCCGAAGATTGTCCAGCGAACAGTCCAACCTGGATCGACCTGCTGGCTGAGACCCTCCTCGCCGACCCCTTCAGCGATGACTACTCCGAGGACACGTTCTCCGAATTCTCCCACGAATCTCCCGGGATCGCCACGACAGTAGAACCCCAGACCAACCACCTCATCGATGTCACAAGCATGATTTTGTCGGACACCAAGCAGAAAAACTTTGCTCTATTCCACTATGTGGAAGTCAAAAACGAACCAGAAAACTTCCAGCGACTTCACTATAGCCACACCCTCCATCAAGAGATGAATAACACCAGCGGATCGTAGAGAAACGCTCCTTCACATCTCCTGATAGCGCTCACAAAAACATCGTCTCCGTCCCCTCGAATGCGAAATCTCAGGAACTCTTACCAGAATTCCTCATTCACCCACTACCAGGATCGGGATTTCAGGTATTTCTCGATGGTGGGGCGAAACCGGGAGCGGGGAACCAAATCGAGATGTCGGCGAAAATCCTCCGCCGCCTGTTCATGACGCCCCCGAAATTTGTGGAGAAGTCCGCGATTGTAATAAGGGATCGCCGATTTCGGGAATAGACGGATTTCCGTGTCGAGATCGCCAAGCGCCTCCTCGTGACGACCCAGCTTGCGCTTGATGAAAGCCCGCCGATTGTGCGCATTGCGAAACTTCGGATCGAGTTCGATCAAACGATCGCTATCGACCAAGGCACCAGAATAATCCTTCATCTCCGCTCGAACCTGAACACGCATATCCAGAGCGACCGCATTCTTGGAGTCTATTTCGAACGCTCGATCGCAATCCTGAAGAGCGAGGTCCAGCTGTTTTCGCTTCATGAAAACCTGGGCCCGATTCGTGAATGCATGGACATTATTCCGGTCAACGCTCACGGCCTTATTGAAGTTCTCGAGCGCCGCATCCAGCTCGTTTCTCTGCATGAACATCCGGCCCCGACTCACGTAGGCAGGAGCGAATTCGGGATTCACCTGAATCGCCTGGCTGAAATCCGCGATGGCGGCGTCAAGGTCCCCCTTTTCCCGGAACATGATCCCTCGATTATGATAGGCCTGATAGGTTTTCGGGTCGAGTTCGATCGCCCGACTGTAATCGGCGATCGCGGCGTCGAAATCCTCTCTCTTCACAAAGACCCAGGCGCGATTCGCGTAGGCTCGGACGTATTTGGGGTCACGATCGAGAATGTGATTGAAATCCGCCAGAGCTTTCTCGAGCTCCCCTAGACTGGAGAAAACGCTGCCTCGATTGTTGTAAATCATCAGGTCGTTCGGATTGATCTCGATCGCCCGATTGTAGTCGCGAAGAGCCGCCTCCAGATTCCCGATCTCCAGGAGGAGATTCCCGCGATTGACCGTGGCCGCCGCATCCTCCGGGTCGAACTCGATCGCCTTGTTGAAATCGGCGAGAGCGGCCTCGTAACTCTTCCTCTTCATGAAGACGAGGCCTCGATTGTTATAGATTCGCCCCCACCGCGGATTGAGCCGAATCGCTTCGTTGAAATCTCCTAGCGCCGCATCCAGGTTCGACATCTGATAGTGCAAGGTCCCGCGATTCGCATGCAGATTAACGCGAAAGGCTCGAGCAGAAGAACGTTCATCGGACCGAGACTCCAGAATCCGGGTGTAGGTTTCCACCGCTTGACGATGTTCTCCACGATCCGCCTGAATCTGAGCGAGCTTCTGAAGCTGATCGAGAGACATCGAGTCCACCACCAGATCGACACCGGGTAACCGATTCGTGTATTGACGAACCTGTTTCCAGAAAAACGAGTTGATTCCGAAACGATCTCGAGCGGCAAGAAGATGAGGTTGAGCGTTCGCATCTCTCGTGTTGCAAAGAGCCACCCCCGCAGCCACCGCCAGTTGGGGATCGTCGACCACATCCAGCCACCCGGTTAAAGGTGCCACGCAGCCGGGCAACTCCAGACGACCGAGCACCTCGCAAACAAACTTGGCTCGATCCCGTTCCGGTTGCTGCCACACCGGCTTCGAGTCCGAAGCGATCCCCTCTTCGGCCTTGGCGATCAATTCACGCAAATTTTCGGCAAGTATCCGGAGAGTCTGGGGATCCCGGTAACGTACCGCCTCGAGCACGTAATCTTCGAGCAGCGGAGAGCCCAGCGGTCGATCGGCACGATTGAGTCCCAGAGCGAGATCCGCCAGTATCCTTTCCAGGCGTTTCCGCCTCCAATCCAGGACCTCCGTTTCCATCGCATCCACCGAGGCGAGAAGCTTCGCAACACTCTCTGAGTTCTCTCCGTAGCGGCTCAGACGCCGGAACGCTTCTCGAGCCAGCAGACCGTCACGCCCAACCATCGCCATCTGACCGATCGCTCTTCCTATCCGTGCCCGCTCCCGACGAACCTCTTCTCGTCGAGGCCGCAATTCCAGCGCCTTCTCGAGACGACTCGCCGCCTCCAGATAGTTGCGGATCGCTCTTTCTCGACTCTTCTTCTCCTCGGGACCCTCTCTCTTCACCAGTCCGGTATCGGGATCCACCTCCAGTTCGGCGCTCTCCCAGACAACCATTTCTCCGACCTCATCACACAACCGCTTTGCCGACGCCACGGCTTCCCTGAACGCCTCCTCGGTCCTCCTCGAGTCCATCAGGTTCGATACCGTGAAAAAGCAAACAAAGCCCAGCAGAGCGAGACTCGTCACCGCACTCACCGCTTGATGCCGCCCGATCCATTTGCGCACTCGCTGGACCCACGAATACTCCGCCGCCGAAAGCGTTCGCCCCTCTCGGTACGCCTCGATATCGGCCTGCAGATCCGTTATCGAAACGTAGCGGAGCTTCGGGTCGCTGGCCATCGCCTTGAGCACCACCGCCTCCAGTTCTCGCGGCACATTCGCCTCCGGATTGCGTACCGAAGGGGGAACCAACGAAGTATTCTGAACCCTCGCGAGCACCTCGACCGCACTCTTTCCCAGAAAAGGGGGGAACAGGGTCAAAATCTCGTAAAGCGTGGCTCCCAGAGAGTAGAGATCGCTACGCTCGTCGATCTCTTCGATTTTTCCCGCCGCCTGTTCCGGAGGCATGTAGGCCGGCGTTCCCAGAATCATCCCATCCTTCGTTTTGAACCCAAGATCATCCGACTCGATCTTCCGGGTCTCCTCCCGGAACGAACGCTCGAGACCAGGATCTTCTTGCGCCTCACTCAAATCCTTGGCCAGTCCCCAGTCCATCACCAGCACCTCACCGAACGAACCGATCATGAAGTTCCCCGGCTTCAGATCCCGATGAATGATCCGTCGAGAGTGCGCGAACGCCATCGCATCGCAAATCTTCAAAAACGCGCCGAGCATGGGGATTCCGTCATAACGCTCCGGGCGACCTCTCATGAACCGCCGGATCTCCCGAAGCTCCTCAGCCAGCGAACGCCCCGACACCTGCTTCATCACGAAGTAGTACGAACCGTCGGGGGTGGGCCCCATATCGTACACAGGCACGATATTGGGATGGTCCAGGCGTCCCGTGATCTGCGCCTCCCGGCGAAACTTCGCGATCCCTCTCCAATGGCTCTCCCGATCCGGATGGAGAATCTTGATCGCAACCGGCCGACCGATCTCCGGATCGGTCGCAGACAAGACCTTTCCCATCGCGCCCTCGCC
>JASMLP010000126.1 GCA_030748635.1 Planctomycetota bacterium | reverse complement strand
TGCATCCAGGTCAGGCTGAATTTCCGAAACTCTACCCCGGGGAAGGATTCGATTGAGTGCTTTTGTGAGAGGAGAGGACATGGCTCCGATTGAACTTCATTGTAGCCGCCAAGGTCCACTCTGTCAGATGGCCGTGAAAAGGAAATGAGAGATGGAGACCTCTCGGTTCGAGAGGATTCAAAAAGGTGGACATGGAATGGACCGTCCATTCCATGTCCACCCGGCCACCATGACCACGGATCTTTTGGGGACCCCAAAGAAAGAAGTTCCTACACATTTCATGGGTTCCGAGAACCCTTGGATCAAGTGCCGTGAAGTTTTTCGATGTTCATGGAGTTTGTGTCGGAGGCGGAATAAGCAACCGTTTGGGGGCGGTTCGCTTGCATTCCGTGGGCGGCCTTTCTACGATCGCGCTCCTCATGAGCGATCCGATCGAGTTGAAAAAGGTTTCACGGGTATTTGGCAAGGGGCCTTCCACGGTTCAGGCTCTGCTTGATGTGAACCTGGAGGTTTCTCCAGGCACATTTTTGCTGATCAAAGGGCCCTCGGGTTCGGGAAAGACGACACTGCTGAATCTTCTTTCGGGACTGGATCGTCCCACAAGCGGGGTGATTCGAGTGGCGGGGAAAGTGATTACCGATCTGGGTGATCGAGAACTTTCTCGATTTCGAAATCAAGAAGTGGGGTATGTGTTCCAGTCTTTTTATCTCGAACCGAATACCTCGGCGAGAGATAATGTCGTTTTGCCCATGATCTTTGGCGAGGTTCCGCGTCGTGAACGGTTGGACCGGGCGGAGTCGATGCTCGAGCGAGTGGGGCTCAAGGAAAAGATCCATGCCTCCTCGGCCAATCTCTCCGCGGGGCAAAAACAGCGTGTTGCTCTGGCTCGTGCGCTAGTGAACGAACCGAGTGTCATCTTGGCCGATGAGCCCACCGCGAATCTGGATAGCCGGACTTCAGGTGAAATCCTGGATCTTATTCAGGAGATTCATGCTCGAGACGGTCGAACCAGTGTCTTTCTCGTGACTCACGAAAAAGATCTCCGCATTTCTGGCGCTCTCGACTTGTGGATGGAGGACGGAAAACTGCGCGTGGTCTCGGATTGATCGGACTGGGTTTCTCGGGCTGGCTTGTATCTCGTTCGACTTGATTCTGGTTCCGTTGGTGTTTTTCAATCACCGGGAGATGATTTTGCTGGATCGGGATTCCCGAATTGAAATCTGGGATCGACGCTTTCGGCCTGGCGGAGGAGCTTCTTTGAACGACTCGAGTTACCTCGAGAACCGAACCACCGTCCGCGGATGTGCAGTTCCATGGCCGACGGCTTGGGGAGAGGGAGAGGGACTTTGGATCCGGAATCGTCTGGACACCAGTCTGGACCGATCAGTAGAAGAAACTTTTGATCCTGAAGAATCAGGCGATGGGGTCGATTTTTAATCAAGCTGTCGAGTCTTTTATAACAGCGAATCCATCGTTTTTGGCTGGATTCGTAAAAAGCTGAAAGAGCGAGTGCGTTCCCGTGGTGGGGATCCTTTTGGAGGATCTCGCCGAGAAAAGAGGTTACGTCCTGCTTGAGTCGGTGAGCGCGAACTCGCCCGACTTGAGCGTCCAGGTGGGTTGGGTTCAAAGCGAGAGCCTCCTCAAATGAATGAGAGGCGGAAGTCAGGTCTCCTGATCTCAGCGCGATTTCTCCCCACCGGACGAGAACGGTGGGGTCGAGAGGAGATGAACGGCGAATTCTTCGGAAAAGTTTGTGCGCTTTTTCAGGACGATTTTCCAGCGCATGGAGTGTCATGGCGGTCAGGGATAGATCGGGATCTGTGGGTTCGACCCGCAGGCCGTTTTGGGTCTGAATCTCGGCGCGAGGATAATTGCCTTGCACGATGTAGGCTCGGGCCAGCAGGTCGTGCGCCCAGAGGTCTCGAGCGTTGGCGAGTGTGGCTCTTTCGAGTAGTTGAATGGCCTCGCTCAGAATTGTTTCACGTCGACTACCAGCGAGGCGCTGGGCGTCGAGAACTTTTTCCCACCCTCGGTATCGTGGGTCGTTTGAATCGGTTTCTTGTTCTAATTTTTGAGCGAACTGTCGAAGCGAGAGGGTTCGAGAGAAAGATCCGTGTGTGGCGATCTGATAGTTCAGCAGTAGAGCTTCCTCCTTCATGGGACCGTCGGATTTCGTGGTCATCGCCTTCAGGAGTGGGTGGGCAATTTCTTGTCGTCCTCGCTTTCCTAACATTCGCGCCAGATCTAGGCGGGCGCGGGGGTGGTCGGGGTGTGCAGTCAGTTTTTGCTGGATAGGAACCAGGAGTTCTTTGGGGATTCCAGAGCGGATCGCTTCGAGAAGAGACCGAGAGATCAGGGAGCGTGCTTCGGGGCTGGGAGGGAGGGAAGGTCTGGTTGTTCGGGTAGAGGACTCCGTTGAGGGGAGGGGAGAGAGTGGGGGGGAGGGGTGAGGCCCGTGGGAGAGAAGCAGGGTGGCAAGAGCGATATTTATGCCTACAGAAATTCCCAGGGGATTCTTGAGGGCAAGTGTGAGGCGTTCGACGAACGAGGTCGGTCGGGCTCGGATGGTATTGCCATGCATCATGCGTTGGAGGTCATCGCTGAAAGATCGAGCCGAGGGGTAGCGAAGGATCGGATCTTTTTGTAAGGCCTTGAGGCAGATGGTTTGAGCATCCTTGGGAATATGTTTGCCAATTTTTCTGGGTGGTGACGGGTCCGTTTCCAAAACCTTGTGAAGGATTTGCATCGGGGTTTTCCCCACGAAAGGGGGGCGTCCGGTCAGCATCTCATAGAAGAGGACCCCCGCGGCATACACATCGGTTCGGGCATCGATAAATTCGGTTTCGCCTTGCGCTTGTTCGGGCGCCATGTAGGAAGGGGTGCCGACAATAATGCCACTCTCGGTCAGGTTTTCGGAAATCTGTCGATCCTTCGCCAGTCCGAAGTCAGTGATGTGAGGACGACCTTCCCGATCGATCAGGATATTGGACGGTTTCAGGTCTCGATGCACGATGCCGTTGATGTGTACATAGTGGAGCGCTTCGCAAAGAGGAAGCAACAATTGAACGATCTCTCGGAGTTGAAGATCATGGTCGCGTAAATATTGGTCGAGTGGGACCCCGTCGATCAGTTCCATGGCCAGATATCCCTCACCATCTTCGAATCCAACATCATGAATGGGAACGATATGGGGGTGGTGAAGTCGAGCGGTGGCTCGCGCCTCGCGACGAAAGCGTTCGAGAGAATTCGGATCTCCAAACCGTCCGGATCGAAAGACCTTGAGAGCTACATGGCGATCGAGTTGATCGTCTCGGGCTCGATAGACGATTCCCATTCCACCACGACCGATCTCTTTCAGAATTTCATAGCGTCCGAGGTGTTGTGGAGAGGAAACAGGATTCGATGACTCCGGATCCTCAGAGGTGGGATTCAGGGTCGTGGCTCCTCCGAGGTAGGCGAGGAGGCGGTCTCGTTCGTTCGGTTGAATCTTTCCGGCAAACTCGCTTTTTTCGATGCGGACTAATTTAAAGATCTGACTAGATTCCGAGGGGCGAATCAGATCGGCCTTCTGGAGCAAGTCGCAGATCTCGGTCGGGTTGGGAATACCGTCCGATTGCTGGAAGACTTTGACGATCGATGGGGTGGGGATATCCAGTGAGTAAGAGAGATATCGGGTGAGGATATCTTCAAAGGTGGAGCGGGGGCTGGATGTCACGAGATCGGTTCCGAGGCGAGTTGAAAGGAACTCGAAATTTGCGATTTAGCCTGAAGGTGGTTGAGCGAGATTTTTCGGTCTGATGTGACATTTGCCATTGTGGCGCCAGGAAAATCTCTCGCTTAACAAGCGCTACAGTTGGTGTGTCTGGCCTTCAACGGCAAACTCCAGATCCATAGAGGCTCCCTGGGATTTCAGGTCGGCAAGAAAGCCGGGGAGGAGTTCATCGAGTTGGTCATCGGTACGAGTCGGGTCGTGATGGGTGATGATGAGTTTCTTGACGTTGGCCTCGAGTGAGGTTTCGATGCAGTGCTCCATCGGGCTGTGGCCCCAACCCTTTTTGGGGGGATATTCTTCGAGCGTGTAGGCGCCATCATAGATGACGAGGTCCGCGTCACGAAGAAACTCGATTACACGTTGGTTTTGGGACTGAACGAAAGCGTCCAACTCTTCCTTCTCTTCGCGTTCCTCTTCGTTTTGAGGCTCTCGATCTCCGTAGACCGTATCGAAATAAGGTTCGGTATCTCCGGTGAAGACAAAGGTTTTGCCGTCGACCTGGATGCGGAATCCGAGACAAAGTACTGGATGGTTCATGTACTGAACTTGAACATGAAAGGAGCCGATCTGGTGCTCTCCTTCTTTGATGTCGTGAAATTTGAGTTCCGCCGCAAGCTCCTCCATCCTCACGGGAAAAAACGTGTAGTCCATCTGTTTCTTCATCACGTCTTCGAACGAAAAATTGAAATGGATCGGCCCGTAGATATCGAAGCTGTTACCCGGGATGTAAAGAGGAGTGAAGAATGGGTAGCCCATGATGTGATCCCAGTGGGTATGGCTGATCACGATATGGCTTCGGACTGGAAGTTCTGGGAGCAAGGCGAGTCCGAGTTCTCGGATGCCGCTGCCGGCGTCGATGATCAGGAGTTCGCCGCTATCGCTGCGGAGCTCGTAGCAGGTGGTGTTGCCTCCGTACTTGACGGTTTTGGGTCCGGGGGTTGGAAGGGAGCCGCGGCAGCCCCAGATCTTGACCTTCATCGAGTGTTCCTTATCCAAGCAAGAGTGACTGAGATTTTTCCATTTCCTCGGGAAGTTTTGCCAGGGTTTCGTCGACGGTTTGGGTGTCGAGCCGGGTCCAGCGGAAGGCGTTTTCGGGGATGGCGTGGTTTCCGTCCACGTCGTATCCCACCTCGTGTGATTTGCAATAGACGCTGGCGATATGGACGGCGTTTACGAGCCGGATGGGGCTGTCTTTGTGATGGTCGGTGACCACTTCAGTCAACTCCGGGGGAAGATTCCATTTGCTACACATAATTCCACCCGCTTCGCAGTGGTCGATGCCGAAATGGGACTGCTCGATTTCCAGAATATCGGGTTGCGTGCCGTGGTGTTCCTGCATGGACTCTCGGTACTGGTGCCCAAGGTAGCGGATCATGACGACCCGTCCGATGTCGTGAATGAGGCCGGCAACGAAGTATTCATCCTGGTTCTTGGCCAAGATACCCATTCGTGCGGCTAGCATCTTGGCTCCGACCGCGGCTCCCAGACAGTGATCCCAAAGGGAGTAGATATCCTCTGCGCTCTCATCTTCGTGCAGGCTGTCCAGTACAGCGGTGGATAGAGCGAGGTTCTTGATGGTGTTGAAACCCAACAGGATCAACGCCTTTCCGACATTGGTGATCTGGTTGGGAAGGCCGTAAAAAGCGGAGTTGATCAGCTTCAGAATCTTGGCGGTCAGCACCGGATCTAGTCGGATGACCTCTAGCAAATCCTTGGGGGAGGCTCGCAAGTCATTGGCTAGTTCGAGAATGCGATTAACCGAGGGGGAGAGAGGGGGGAGCCCCTCAATCGCTGTTTCGATCTTGGATCGGATATTTTCCTTCATGATTTCCCGAGCTGGTATGTCTGGAGAAACGCTAGCATACACCATTCGGGGTCGGGACTTACAGGGTGAAGCTGGGGAAAGATATCTCGTCCGCTTCACGGTTCGAAACGGACGAGATGTAGAAGTTCGAGTTCTATGATTTTTACTCAGTAGGCGACTCGAACCTGGAAAGGAGCGGTTGACGAAAAACGCTGGCGACTCACTGTGAGGAATTCCAGCGTGTAGTCTCCCGCGGGAAGATCGACTCCTTGCAATCTGAGGGTTACACTTTCTTTGAGAGTCTCCTGTTTGCCCCGGGAGATCGTTCGACTCCAGGCCCCCTCCGCGAAGAGTTTGTTTGCAGACCAACGCCAGGTTTCATTCCCGTTTTCATCCCTGATCACGAGGTCGTAAACCTGGCTGCTCCGGAAGTCGAGAACGATATCTTGCGGGGTACGGTTTGCAACCTCTAGGGTTGCCTGAAGGACGGTCGGCGGATTCGGTCCGTTCGGGGAGGGGCGCCGATCGATCACGTAGAGAAACCGGTCGAGTTGGAGTCGGACTGTCAGTCCCCGGGGTGTTTGTGGGTCGGGATAGGTTTGTCCGTTCACCTTTGCGTGTTCGAGTCGGTGATCGATCGTTCCCAGTAGACTTCGAGTGGTATAGCGCACCAGGCCGACTTCGGGTGCGAACCATTCACTGAGTAGGCCGGCATCGGTGGCCTTGGGTTGCCAGTCGAGCCGAACGCATTTTTCGAATCGGCCCGCGGGCGTCTCCACGATTTCGTTACGGGATCCGACCGAGACCGTACCCGAGAGGAAGAGGTTTCCGAGGATATCCACGGACCAGGAGGTTCGGTTTCCGGAAAAGTCGTAGACCATTTCCAGGCTTCGGGTTTCGACTCCTCCTCGAAATTGTCGGTCCCAGACCTTGATGAGTTTGCTTCCGGGGCGACTGCGTTCGATCCACCTGGGGGAACCGTGTAGGTTGTCGATATGGAAACGGATTCCTCCACTGCTACGATCGATGGTACGGGTGGTGAACTGCTTGGACTGGCCAGGGGTTTGGTATCCAAAAGTCCATGTGTCGCCAGTGTTTACGGGGAAATAGGGTGTTTGGGCAAGAGCCAGGCAAGGCAGTGCAAATGTTAAAAATAGCAGCCAAATAAGCGGTTTCTTGATGGATCGGTGGTTCGTTGTCATCGGTTTCCTCCCCGCGATTACAGGACGTTCGTGATGTAAGAGATGAATGAGCGCTCAACCGGTTTGCGGTTGGGGCGCAGCATCCCCCCAATACGAAACGGGGAGGTCCCATCTCACTTTTCCTGGAAAAGGAAAGGAGAAGTGGGGCGGGGGGTGAGATCAGCCCGAGAAGGACTGGATCGCTTCGAGGATCGTGGAGGGCTGGGTTCTTCGTAAGACGTTGGCAGTGATCTGTTCCCAGCGCAAGGCTCCCTCTTGGTCGAATACAAGAACAGCTGGGTAAGGTAGGGGACCGCGGAGCCAACTCGTTTTTCGAAAGACTCCGAGCTTTTCGAACAGGGCACCGTCCGGCTCGCTGGCGACTGGAAACGTCAACCGCTTACGTCGGGCCATCTTTTCAAGGTTGGGGAGCTTGTCGCCGCTAATCCCGAGAATCGTAGCCTGGTGTCGGGAGAAACCTTCTTCCTGTTGCTGGATCTGTACCAGACCCTTTACGCAAGGGGGTCACCAGGCGCCTCGAAAGGTGATGAGGACCAATGGGCCGCGATCCCGGTGTTCATTCGAGTCGAAGGTCCGGTTGGCGGTTGTCGAAAGAGTGAAATGGTCAAGGGAATCGCCTACTTTCATCGGATTTAGTTCTCCTGAGCCTAGTAGTCTGCGTGGTTGGGAATCATGCACAGGAACTCCAGATTTTCGGGTCCGTCATTGAGGAACTGGTGTTCTTGCCCTCCAGGAATGAAAAGGATGTCCCCTTCTTCGATCGGGCGTTCTTTGCCGTCGAAATAGAGTCGACCGGATCCTTTTCGAATGTAGACCTCGTGTTCCCAGTCGTGACTGTGCCGAGGAGTATGCCCCTTGGGCTGGACTTCGAAGAGTCTCAGGGCAAAATGGGGGGCCCCCTTTTTTTCGGAAATGACCCAGTGTATTCCAACTCCCGAGGCGCCCTCGACTTGGACCGGAGAAAGGGGGAGATCTTTACAGTTGGCGTGAATCATGTTGGATGTCTCCTGGCTTGGATACTTTTTTCTAATGACTGTTTAAGATCCTACTCGAATCGGTCGGTATAGGGAGAAGGGCATTCGGGGAATGCCTCCTGGGACGTGGGATCGACGATCCGAGGGAGAGTGAGTATGATATTGGTCGGCTTTACTTTACCCTTCAAATTTCAAATTCAGAATTTTAAGCAACGGAACTGTTTCTACCTATGAGGATTCAGGATCTCGAATCGCGTTTAGCCGCAGACAATCACCTTCCTCTTCTTCCTGAAGTGGTGGTGAAAGTTCGGGCGGTGGTGGCTTCGAGTCGGAGTAGTGCGTCCGATTTGGCCGATGTCATTCTTTCAGACTCTAGTCTGACGAGCCGCCTATTAAAGGTTGCGAACTCGGTTTTTTATGCCCAGCGGTCAAGCAAGGTGACTCATGCGACTCAGGCCATTGTGGTGCTTGGGTTCGAGAAGGTTCGCAACCTCGCGATGGCTTTGGCTGCTCACAAGGTTTTGAGCAAACTCAAAAATCCGACAGGAATATTGAAAGAGTTCTGGCTTCACGCTATTTCCACGGCGGTGGCGAGTCAGCTGCTCACGGACAAACTCAACAACAGGATCGGTAAAGTTCCCATCGAGGAGGCATTTGTGTCGGGTCTTTTGCACGATGTGGGGAAGTTGATTCTTTCGCATATCGATCCGAGGCGGTACGAACAGGTACTTGATGCGGTTCGCAAGGGGCAGGATTACATCGAAAGTGAGCGAATACAGTTTCAACTCGATCATCGGGATGCCGGTGCGGCGTTGGCAAGAAAGTGGCATCTTCCCGAAGTGTTACAGACTGCGATTGAGGGCCACCACGACCTTGGGCCCCTGATGCATCAGATGGAAAAGACCGGTGGGGAGCGGTCCGAGGTCTGGGTGGAGAACACCTTAACGTGGATGAATAGAAAATATCCTCGACGCAAACATGAGCGTAGGGATTTGAACATGGTGGCCATTATCGGTGTGGCCAACCTGATGTCGAAAAGCTTGTATGGAGCAGATGGACAGGAACCGGTTCCGATCGAACGGGTGCATGAAACTGCCAAAGGGGTTCTCAGCATGACGCGGAGTGAGGTCGACGAACTTGTCGAGCAACTTCGCGGATTGGTGGACGAGGTGACGGAGTCCTTCGGAATCTCGATCGATACACTCAAGCGGTTTGCTCAGCAAAAACTTGCCCAGAGCAAGGGGAAACCTCAGGAGCAGGTCGGTCATGAGTCCCTTGCTCAGGAGCGACGTTTGCAAGTCATGCAGAGCCTAACGTCTCTTTTTGGTGGGAATCGTTCTTTCATGGACAAGATTGCTCTGGTTCTGAGTCACCTTCGAGAGGTCTACGGTTTCGAGCGAGCTTTTTTTGCCGTTGTTCGATCGAACCAGAAACAGATTGAGGGCAAATTGGGACAAGGATCCCAGGCGATGCGTCTTTGCTCGAAGATCAAGGTGCCTTTGGGGGCGGGGGGCGGTCTTCTGGCGGATACCGTACTGAGTGCGGAAGGCCAGCATCACGAGGACTTGCGCAATTCGAAGAATCCGAAAATCCGCGACGATCGTTTGGCCGCTTCTATCGGTTCGAAGAATTTTGTTTCTCTCCCGATCCTGGCGGACAGTGAGGTTCTGGGTCTACTGATTTTCGGAAATTCTCAGAAAGAAATCGTTGTGAGCGATCACGATATTGAACCGCTCATGATGATTGCGGGGAAAGTGGGCCAGGAAATCCAGAAGGCTACATCCCAGAAGGACTCGTGATCGGTTCCCAGGAGGAAGCGGAGGAGGCGGAGAGAAAGGCAAACCCTCCGGTTGTTGTGGAGTGGGGGGATCGAAGGGTTGTCCTGGTTGGGACCGCCCATGTCTCACAACGGTCGGTCGAAGAGGTCTCGAGGGTCTTGCGGGAAGAGACTCCGGATGTGGTTTGTGTCGAACTGGATGAAGATCGACATCGTGCTCTGAGTGAATCCTCCTGGTGGACGGGTCTGGATCTTTGGAAAGTGATTCGAGAGCGACGAGTCTCTTTTCTGATCGCAAATCTAATCCTCTCTTCGTACCAGCGTCGGGTGGGGATGGAGACTGGGGTGCGGCCAGGTAGTGAATTGATGGAGGCTGCCCGCTTGGGTGAGGAATCGGGTTGTGATGTGGTCCTTTGCGATCGTCCGATCCGGACGACCCTTTTGCGCGCCTGGCGAGGAACCGGATGGTGGCACAAGATGCAGCTTCTCGCGGGATTGGTTGGAAGTGTCATTTTGCCGGAAGAATCGGTTACCGAGGAGGATCTAGCGCGGCTTCAGGAGGGGGATGTTCTTTCCGGGTTGCTCGAAGAACTTGGTGATACCATGCCCTCACTCAAGACCGTGCTGGTCGACGAACGGGACCGTTACATGGCCGAACAGATTCGGAAAACCGCGGGGAAGCGAGTCGTTGCGGTGGTAGGGGCTGCCCATGTCCCTGGGATTCGCAAGATCCTCGAATCCGAGGAGTCTGAATTCGACCTGGAGACCATTTCCCGAATTCCTGAACCTGGACGGTTCTCGAGGCTCCTTCCCTTTTTCATACCTGCTCTGGTCATCGGGGTTTTTGTGATCGGCTTCTTTTTGGGGGATGGGGAGGCGTTCAAGGAGGCAGCACTTGCCTGGGTCCTCTCGAACGGAGCGTTTGCTTCTCTGGGGGCTTTGGCGGCGGGAGGGCATCCGCTCACGATTTTTTCGGCATTTGTGGCGGCACCGTTGACGTCGCTCAATCCTGCGGTCGGAGCGGGAATGGTGACCGCTCTGGTCCAGACTTTCTTTCGGCCTCCCCATGTCGGCGATATGGAAGGGCTTTCTGAAGATTTACAATCCTGGCGTGGTTGGTGGCAGAATCGATTTGCTCGTATTTTGCTGGTTTTTGTTTTTTCCAACCTGGGGAGCACGATCGGAACTTTTGTTGCGTTTGGATGGTTGAAGGAACTTGTCTGAGCGGTCTACTATGGACTGCATGGAGAGCTTGAACCAGAAAGGTTGCAGGGTGTTACCCATGACTTCCGTCAAGTGGATCGTTTTTTCGGCTCTTTCCCTGTCGGTTTCTCTCTTCGCGCAGGATTTTATCGGGGAGCCGTCTTCTGAGGCTCTGGAAGCGCTTGGGCCCGAGTTGGCCGCTTTGGTTCAAAATGCGGAGGAAATTCGAGTCTTTAGCATCCGGCCAGTGAAAGAAGAGAGAGGGGCGAGAGTCGGAAAATATCCGATTCTGAAAGAACGTGTTCTGAAATCCGGCAGTGAAATGCGTCGGGTTCGGAACGGTTTTTATCAGTCAGGAACCTACGGCAAGCAAACCGCAGACTGTTTTGTTCCGCGACACGCGGTGCAACTGCAGGCTGGTGGACAGGAGGTTCGTCTTCTTATCTGCTTTACCTGTTTTCAGATCCGGCGAGTGGATAACGGAGTACGCATTCAGATCAAGAGTATCGGCCCCCTGAGGGAAATTCTCGACTCCCTTCTCAAGCGCTCTGAGAAGAGGGGGTAGCCGTTGAGACTCGATTCACTCGTGGGTCATTTGGATGAACTTCTCCGGTGCAAGGAAATACCGGATATCTCGGATAACGGATTGCAAGTCGAAGGAGACCAAGAGGTCGAACATGTCGGCACGGCGGTCGACGCATCGGCTCATGTTGTCGGGAAAGCGATCGAAGCCGGGTGTCAGTTTCTGATTGTTCATCACGGTCTTTTCTGGGGAAAGGCGGAGCGGGTGGTCGGTCCCCATCGGGCTCGCATGGTCGCTCTTCTGGAGTCGAACCTCAGCGTCTATGCCGCCCATTTACCTCTGGACTTACATCCGGACCTGGGCAACAACGCCTTGTTGTTGCGGATTCTGGGGTTGGAGCGCGAATCCGGTTTTGGCTCTTCGGGTGGAATGGACATCGGTTTCAGGGGGCGCTTTGAAACGCCTCGTGAGCGTGGTGATCTAGTCGATACTCTTGGCCGAGAACTGGGGGGCCGGGTGGATATTTATCCCTTCGGTCCCGAGTTGATTCGGACAATGGGTATTGTCTCTGGGAGTGGCGGTTCCTTCGTGGCGGAAGCGGTCGAACTCGGCCTCGATGCGCTTTTAGTCGGTGAATGGACGTATGCGAGTTATCACTTGGCCAAGGATCACGGTCTCAATGTCCTGGCCGCAGGCCACTACGCAACCGAGACCGTTGGGGTGCGAGCTCTGGGGGATCATCTGAACGATCAGTGGGGTTTAGAGCACACTTTTTTGCCCGAACCGATCGAAAAATAGCGGCGAGAACGGCGTTTAGGATTCGTGGATGATGTCGTCGCGGCGGACGAGGGTGGAGCCGGGAAAAGCGTCCTGAACAGCCTCGAGAGCTCTCTGAGTGCTTTCGTAGGTGCTGCAGCTGGCGACATCCAAAAAAAGCGATCCGTGCTCAGGCCAGGTATGGATGGCGACATGGCTTTCGCCAATGATGGCGACTCCCGTGACTCCCGAACCCTCGGGTTCGAAGGTTTTCACGGAGATCTGGAGTTCCGAGAATTGAGCTCGTTGACATGCGTCTCGTAACGCGCCGATGAGGTGCGATTCGTCGCAGAGATTCGGTATCGAGCATCCTCGCAGGGTGGCTAGGGTGACATAGAGGGTTACCGAAGATGCGGCTTGGTTGGGGGAGGAGGGTGAGGGAGTGCCTGTTCCCTCGACCGCGGGCGTCTGACTCATGAATTGGATCCTGGCTTTTAGGCTTGAGGCGGCATGATAGGGAGGAGCGCGAACAACTTCAATACCTTGTCTATTCAATCATTTACACCTCTTTATGGACATGAAATCGTTGACACCGGGTTGCGGTCCGTTATAGTTCCCGAGACCATTTTTGACCTTACTGGGTTTTCTCCCTGTCCCCAATTCGTTGGGGGCCGTTTTCACGGGAAGCTTAGGTAGGGTTTCCTATATAGGTCGAATACCCAATACAAACGTTTCATAGACCCGGATTTTCGGAGAGTGCACCATGAGTGAAGAAAATCACTCCATGGAAGTGGATATCACAGAGATCGGACCTTGCCAGAAAGCGGTTACGGTGACCGTCCCCGCAGAAGCTGTGGATCGAGAGTTCCAGAAGAACTATAGCGAGCTAGGGGAAAGCATCGATATCCCTGGATTTCGCAAGGGCCGTGCTCCCAAGCGTTTGCTTCAGAGGCGCTTCGGCAAGCAGATTGAAGGCGAAGTCAAGCAGACCTTGATCGGCGACAGTTTTCGGCAGGCATTCGAAGAGAACGATCTTCAACCGGTAATGCTTCCTGAACTCGACCCCGAATCGGTGGTTTGTGAAGAAGGACAATCGATGACCTTCGAGGCAACCGTCGAGGTTCGACCTGAAATCGAACTTGGCGAGTACAAGGGACTCGAGGTCGAAAAGCAATCCGTGGAGGTTAGCGAGGAGGATATCGCTAATACTCTCGACCGCTTGCGGTCGGAGCGGGCGGAGGAGGTCAGTGCACCGGAGGATGGTGCGGTGGAGCGGGGCGATACCCTCCGAGTGGATCTCAAGATCGAAAGTGAAGGAGAAGCCAAGACCTCCGAGAACATTCATGTTCGAATTCTTCCGGAAGGGGCGGAACAGGGAAATCACGACTTTCCTCCGGATGCCTTTGTCGGGAAACATCGTGGGGATGTTGTTACCGGAGAATTGCCTGCTCACTCTCACGGAGATCATGAGCACGCGGCGCAGGTATTCGAAGCAAAGATTCACGACATCAAGCGGGATAAAAAACCGGACCTCGATGACGCTTTTGCCAGCGAGTTTGGTTTCGACTCCCTGGCTGATCTACAGTCCAAGATCGAGGAAGATCTTGCTCAGGCGAAAGAAAACGAGGAAGAAAAAGCTGTTCTCGATCGCCTGATCGACCAACTCATTGACGCTCACTCTTTCGAACTTCCCGCCAAGTATGTTGAATCGGAGACGGAGGCTTCGCTCAATCGACTTCTCTCCACTCTTCATCGGGCCGGGTTTGGTCCCGAAGAGATCGGAAAGAAGAGGGAAGAGCTTCTGGAATCTCAGCAGGAGCATACGGTTCGGGAGCTCAAGAAAACCTTGTTGCTCGATTCGGTGGCCGAGGCGGAGGGACTCTATCCTTCGGAGGAAGAAGTGGACCTCGCCTTCGAGCAGATGGCCGCTTCGCGGGGCCGCTGGGCTTCGGAAGTTCGCCAGGAAGGCAATGAAGATGAGTTGCGAGAGAGTCTTCGGAGCGATCTGACCGCACGCAAAGCGGGAGAGTTTCTCGTTGAAAACGCCAAGATTGTAGAAGCGGCTCCAGAAACCAAGAAGAAGTCGACCAAGAAGAAGTCGAGCAAGAAGAAATCGACGAAGAAGACCACGAAGAAATCGACGAAGAAGACCAAGAAGGAATAGAAACACTTATCAAGGGGTTTTCGAGCCTGATCAGGTTCGCGGATCCCGTTGCTAACTGGGGCCACCGATAATTCGTGTCCCCTCGGAGGAGACCATGAGCGATCTGCTGCCCTATGTCATCGAACGTACCGGACGCGGGGAACGAGCACTGGATATATTTTCCCGGCTTCTCACCGACCGCATCATCATGCTGGGGCGTCCGATCGATGATTACATGTCCAACTTGATTATTTCGCAGATGCTCTTGCTCCAGATGCAGAACAAGAGTCAGGATATCAGCCTCTACATCAACTCCCCTGGAGGATCGGTGACTGCGGGGCTCGCTATTTACGACACGATGCAGTTTGTGCAGTGCGATGTGGCTACCTACTGCATCGGCCAAGCGTCGTCGATGGGCGCGGTTCTTCTGGCTGCAGGCACCAAGGGGAAGCGATTCGCGCTACCCAATGCCCGCATCATGATTCATCAACCGTGGGGTGGAGCGCAGGGTACCGCTTCGGATATCCAGATTCAGGCCGATGAGATCTTGCGCATGAAAGACTCCTTGAACGGGATTTTGGCCAAGCACACGGGTCGAAAGATCGAGGATCTTTCCAAAGATACCGATCGAGACTTTTTCATGAGTTCCAGCGAAGCCCAGGAGTATGGGATTGTCGATGAGGTTGTGGATACAATCTCCGAAGAAGATGGATCCGATTCGGATTCTGAAGGCGCTGAGACCTCCTGAGCGGGTATGATGACAGTGAAGGGGGAATCCGAATGAGGCCAAACGGGCGCTGATTGTGACTCGCGATCGCAAGAAAGAGGTGGAGCGTTGCACGTTTTGCGGCAAAAGTCGCAAGATGGGAGTGACGCTTATTTCAGGTCCTCCTAACATCTACATTTGCAATGAATGTGTTGAGTTGAGCAACTCGATTCTCATTCAGGAGCGCAGGCGTACCGGTCAAACTCCCGAAATGGATGGGGTGACGCTCGAAAACTTGCCCAAACCCCGCGAGATCAAATCCCGTCTCGATGAGTATGTGATCAGCCAGGACCGGGCAAAAAAGGTTTTGTCGGTTGCAGTCTACAATCATTACAAGAGGATTCTTGCCCAGATGAATCCCGAGGATGAGGGTGGGGTCGAGATCGAAAAGTCGAATGTTCTTCTCATCGGGCCTACTGGGACCGGCAAGACCTTGCTCGCTTCCACTCTGGCGCGAGTGCTGGATGTTCCCTTTGCGATCGGAGATGCGACGACGATCACCGAGGCTGGATATGTTGGAGAGGACGTCGAGAATCTTCTCCTCAAGCTTCTACAGGCAGCTGATTTCGATCGGGAACGAGCTGAAAAAGGGATCGTCTTTATCGATGAGATCGACAAGATCGGAAGGACGACTCAAAACGTCTCGATTACTCGAGATGTTTCCGGTGAAGGTGTCCAGCAAGCTCTTCTCAAGATGCTCGAAGGCACGGTTGCCAACATCCCGCCTCAAGGAGGACGAAAACACCCCGAGCAGCAGTATATCCAGATCGATACTCGCCAGATCCTCTTTATCTGCGGCGGAACGTTTGACGGGTTGCACGAAATTATTCAGCGGCGGATCGGGAAGCAAGCCATCGGATTCAATCTCGACGATTCGGGTGATGAGCTAACCGAACTGGGCGTTGCGCTGGCACAGACCGAACCGGATGATATTTTGCAGTTTGGGATGATCCCGGAACTGATCGGGCGTTTGCCGATTCTGACCACGCTGGCCCCTCTCGATTGCGACGAACTCGTCCAGATCATGATGGAGCCCAAGAATGCGATCGTGAAGCAGTACCAGAAATTTTTCGAACTTGAGGGGCGGTCGCTGGAAATCGATCGGGAGGCTCTCGCTTGGATTGCGGCCAAGGCGATCGAGAAAGAAACGGGCGCGCGTGCCATTCGTTCCATTCTTGAAGAGGTCATGCTGGATGTCATGTACGAATTACCCTCGCGAGATGATATCGATAACCTCACGATCACTCTCGATATGATCGAGGGGGGGGAGCGCGTTCAGTTGCCTGAGCGTCGAGAGGACCCTCAGCAGGACGTGGCGTAGTTCGCGCCGAACCGGGAAAGGTTCGTGGCGGATATCGAAAAGACCCTCCTTGATCTCGATCGTGAGGAATTGTGTTCGTGGGTGAAGGAGTGGGGGAGTCCTGGCTATCGGGCAGATCAGATTCTGGAATGGGTCTATCGCAAGGGGGTTTATGAATTCGAAAAAATGAGCAATCTGCCTCTTCGGTTCCGGGAGAAATTGGCTCGGGATCTACCCGTGACCCGCTCGAAGGTTTTGGATTGGGTCCAGTCGGTTGATGGCACTCAAAAAGCGACCGTTGAACTCGCTGATGGGGAGATCATCGAGACGGTTCTCATTCCGGAGCCGGACCGACAGACCCTTTGTGTTTCTACGCAGGTAGGGTGTGCGGTGGGGTGCGTTTTTTGCGCCAGCGGTCTCTACGGTGTTCGGAGAAATCTTTCGGCCGGAGAGATCTTGTACCAGTTCTTGATCGCGGTGGAGCGATTAGCCAGAGAGGGCAAGGACCGACTTACGAATCTGGTGGTGATGGGTATCGGAGAGCCGTTACACAATTACTCGGCGTTGACTCGTTCGATCGGTATTCTGAACGCTTCCTGGGGGGGGCAGTTCGGGGCTCGTCGAATGACCGTTTCCACCTCAGGGGTCGTCGCTCGTATTCGCCAGCTTGCCAGAGAACCCTGGTCGGTTGGGCTGGCGATTTCACTTCATGCGGCCAGCGAGGATCTCCGCCAACGCCTTGTTCCCGGGCGAGGGATCGGGACTGTGGCGGATATTCTGGAGGCAGGTCGAGAATATCATCTTCACAAGGGGCGTCGTGTGACCGTGGAGTACTGTTTGCTCGATGGAGTGAATGACTCCCCCGAGGAAGCGAATCAACTGGCTTCTTTGGTTGGGGGAGGTTCTTTCAAGGTGAATCTGATTCCGCACAACCCGGTAGAGGGTTTGCCCTATCGGCCCAGTAGGAAACATGTGGCGGAGCAATTCCGATCTGTTTTGGACCGTCGTGGAGTTCCGGTGACTCTTCGTAGGCCGCGGGGAGAGGGTGTCAGCGCTGCCTGTGGACAGTTGCGAGTTCTCTCCATGGAGCCGGGTGGGCACGGTTCTTAGGTTCGGGTTTGAGAGCTTTCGACCCGCTCGCAGTTGCTGCAGATATCTTCCTCGATCAGCAGCAGCAAGCCGCAGCGCGCGCACGCAAAACGGGCCGGCTCGACTGCGCCAACCAGTTCGAAAAGTCCGCTGTCATAAAGCGATTCGTCATCTTTCGGAATTTCAGCCTCTTCCGTTTTGGGTTGCGATGCCATGGATGATGTGGATTTATCGGCTGGAGAAGAGCCTTTTGCCGGGCGATTGATTTCCACGTAGAGAGGACTTTTCTCGGGGACCTCAAACCGTTTTCGGCAACGGTCGCAGCGAACAGTAGACCCCGGAGTGATTCCGAAAATATTGTGTTTTCGTCCACAGTGAGTACAGAACTCGACTCGACGTTTTTGTAGCTCCTGAATCTTTTGGATCTGCTGGTTGTTGAGATCTCCAGATTGACCCAACAATCGATCGAGCGTAGTGAGGCGACCACGTTTTCGCTCTTCGTCGATTTTTTCCAAAAAGGGTGCAACTACCGCTTCCCGGAGCAATTTGTTCTCGACCGCAAGACGGCCGAATTCGAGATCACCGCGTGAGGCCATGCCGTCGTCCATCTCCGCTAGACACCATTCGTACTCAGAACTCCAAGATAGCCGATGCGTATTATCCAGCGCAACGGCGGTGTGGCGGGAAAGAGAAAGGACATTCGTCAGAAAATGAGTCGAGACAATCGCTCCGGTTGCACCGATTGAATGCATTCGGTCGTTGGTTCAAGGATCAGGAACCTTTCACGCGCTTCTGGTAGGCCTCCGTTTCGTAAACCTCGGGGTTGACGCAGTTGGGGGCCGGGCGTTTTTCGAGGTGGGCTACCGCATTTTCAGCGGCCATGGAGGCCATTTTTCCTCGGGTATCCCGAGTGGCGCTGGCAATGTGTGGGGCGAGAACGACGTTGTCGAGTTCGGTCAGGCCTTCAGCCATGGCGGGTTCGTTTTCATAGACATCCAGTCCAGCCCCGCCGATCTGTCCCTCTTTGAGAGCGGTGACTAGTGCGGCTTCGTCGATCACCGGGCCGCGACTGGTATTGATGATGATGGCCGAGCTTTTCATCTTGGAAAACTCCTCGGTGCTGAAGAGGTGGCGGGTTTCCTCGTTGAGCAGAACGTGGATGGAGATGAAATCGCTCGCTTCCAGCAAGGGGTCGAGGGTTTCAGCGCGCTCCACGCCATCTTCTTCAAAGACCGAGTCGGGAGCGTACGGATCGAAGGCGATGATCTTCATGTCGAAACCGGAAGCTCGTTTACGAACGGCTCGTCCGATACGTCCATATCCTGCGATCCCCAGGGTTTTGGGTTCACCGGAACCGCCGGGACTGATGTCGGCGCCGAGCAAAAGGTTGGGACCCCAGATTTTGTACCGATTGGCAACGGTATAGTTATGGCCTTGCGGAATCATTCGAGCGGACGCCATCAAAAGTGTCCAGGCGAAATCCGCGGTGGTATCGCTGAGTACACCGGGAGTGTTGGAGACGGGAAGACCCCGTTCAGTCGCGGCGTCCACATCGATGTTGTTGAAGCCGACAGCGTACTGGGCGATGCCTAGCAGGTTCGGATTCGCGTCCATGACTTCCCCGTCGATCGGTTCGGTGAGGAGGCTGACGAGTACATCGGCTTCCCGGACTCCGGCGAGTACGCGTTGGCGGTCGGGGCCAGTCTCTTCGTTCATCTCGTCGATGGTCAGATCACCCGTATTTCGAAGGATTTCGATACCGGGGTCGGGAATGTTTCGAGTCAAGTAGATGCGAGGTCGGGTCATCGGGAGTGCTCCTCGATAGGCTTGTTTCAGTAGAGGTATTTTCCTTCGGCTACAAAGCGGGCAAATCCATCACGATCGGAAAAGGCTGTGCGCATCCGTTCGACACCGGTCTTGAGACTTTCGAGATCGGTGGCAATCGAGAGACGCAGGAAGTGCATGGACTCACTACCGATCGCTCCAAACGAGCGACGATCCATGGTTGCGACACCATGGCGGTAGATCAGGTACATCTGGACGAGAGTGGAGGGGGAGGTCTTGGAGCGAATGCTGTCATCGAGTTTCTGGTGCGCTTCGAGGGCGCCGATCGATTCACACACGCCACCAATATTGGGGAAGACATAAAAAGCTCCCCGGGGAGTTTGGCAAGAGACTCCATCGATTGCGTTGAGGCCTTCGACTACGATGTCGCGTCGAATCTGGAATTCGGCGTTCATGTGAGCGACCACCTGGGTCGATTCTGGGTTGTCGTAGGCTTCTTTACCGGCAAGCTGGACGAAGGGTGGAACACAACTCACAAGGTTGATGTTGAGTTGCTTGAAGATTCTCGCTTCTTCGACTGTGGGGAGTATGGCGAATCCGAGGCGCCAACCGGTCATGGCGTAGGCCTTGGAGTGTCCCGAGCCGATAATGGTTCGCTCCGCCATCCCCTCGAGGTTCGCAATCGTATGGTGGGTTTCGCCGTCGAAGAGAATTTGATCGTAAACTTCATCCGAGAAAACACGAACATCGGGTGAGCACTTTTCTCGGATGACCGTGGCGATCTGCGATAGGTCATCGGGTGAGAGGACTCCGCCGGTCGGGTTGGACGGGCTATTGATGATGATGAGCTTGGTTTTTTCGGAGAGGAGCGGCTCGAGGTCCTCGGCGCTGAAGGCAAACCCTTTTTCTTCTCGAAGGTGCAGTGGGCGTGCGATGGCGCCGACGAACGTGATGAAGCTTTCATAGATCGGAAACCCGGGGCTCGGGTAGACGACTTCATCTCCGGCGTTGATGTAAGACAGCATGGAGTAACCGATGGGAGGCTTGGCGCCTGGAGTGACCACGATCTGTTCGGGGTCGAAATCCATTCCGCGCAGTTCTCCAGCAAAGCGGGCGATCGATTCCCGAAAGGCGGGAAGGCCAGCTGGGTCACAGTAGTGGCTGTTGCCTGAGTTGATCTCCTCGCAACCGACGAGATTGATGTGGGGGGCGCTGTCGAAGTCGGGTTCACCGAGATTGAATTTGATTACATCCTGTCCGAGGGCCTGGGCTTGAGCGATATCGCCCCCGACCTTGAATGCGTTTTCGGTGCCAAGAGCCGCAATACGTTGAGCAAGAAGTGCCATGTCCGTCTCGTGTAATGAATTGGAAAGATTAAAAGGTGGGGCATCGTAGCACGGAGAAGAGGGGGTTCCAAGTGCATGGAAATACTCTTGATGGGCAGGGGAGGTGACAAAAAAGCTCGCTCCCGGAGGAGCGAGCTCGTGTCAATTTGCATTGAGTTGACTGGCCGTTTTGGAGGCGGCCCGTCGACCGGTGTCTACTTAGGTGACAGCCTCCATTCGGTCAGTCATCGTAGATCGTAAGTCGTATTTCACTGGACCACCTCCTCTCGTTGAAAGATCCCCCGCCCATCCTGCTAGATCTACTCTGTTGAGGTTGACGAGGCTTCAGTCTATCCCGGAGCGTCCCACGGGATCCGATTTATCTAAATGAAGGGTAGCCCGAGAACGGGTTCTTGTCAAAACTTTGGGGGTTGATTTTATTCAGTGACTACATGTAGTGGGTCGGAGGGGTCACTCGAAAATGGGGTGAGGTTTCTCGAGGAGAGTCGACCAGCCCCGAAAAGTTCGCGCATAGAGGCTGATGTAGAGAGCCAGGCGAGCTCGTTTCTCGTCTTCGGGTTCGAGGAAATTCAGGGCAGGACGGATCAGTTCGATCGTGGCCAGAGAGCGGGAGAGTTTGCGGTGAAACGTTCGGTCGTTAGCTTCTCGGGCAGCCAGAGTTCCGAAGAAAGTGCAGAGCGTGGCCGAGGCGAATTCTCGGGGGGCGTCTTCCAGTGAGGAGGGCCATTCCGGCGCGCCCCGAGCAATGGCAATTCCTGGGGTATTCACCGCGAACGACTGTTTCCAGTCCCGGTACATCGTGAGGGCTTGTTCTCGATATTCCGGGATCGCCCCGAGAAAAGAGATGGTCCAGGCGTTGGCGTAGCCGGCCATCTGCAAGGAGCTGGAGCCGTTATTCATGCGATAGTCGTCCCGGAAAAGTTGGGTTCCTGGTACCGGTATCTTTTGCTGCGCCCAGCGCAGAAGTCGGTGTCCAGATGCTGCGTAATCTGTTCCGTGGAGTCGGTCGTGAAGAGAAAAAGCCAGCAGAGCGACGGTATTGCACTGAATGAACAGTTGGTCCGGTTCGCAGCAGATACCGCCTGAAGGGGAGGAGACCATTTCTCGGTGCAAGGAGTTCACGAGTTTGTGAAATTTTTCGGAATCGCGAGTGCTACCGAAAGAGAAGTGAGTCAACGCATACATCAGGGCCAGGTGGCCTCGGTACATGATGTTGTCTCGACTTTTCCCATCTCCCCGGTAACCGGACTTCTTCCAGAAGGATTGGGTGGTTGGATGTTCCATCTTGTCGAGAAGACGGAGAAAGAGTCGACGATAGTGCGGAGTCCGATCTGGGTCAGAGTGGGCCAGGGAAACCACTCCGTAGGAGAGAAAAGCGATCTGGTAGCGATATCCGGCACCGACCCCACCCATCTTGACCAGCGGTAAAAGACGAAAGTCTTCTGTTGGAGCCTGGGCGATCGGTTCGACCAGATCGAGAAACCGCTGTTCGGTGGAGCTGAGCTGGGCGCCGGCCTGGATAGCCGTTCCGAAAAAACAAAAAAGAGTGAGGAGACAGGAGGAAGCGGGATGAAAACGACACCAGATCATGAGGCGGCTCCGAGGTAGAGAGTCTTTGGAATGGAACGGATGTTAACCGAAATGGCCTTCGGGTAAGATCCCGGTCTGAATCGACCAAGGCCGATCGATAACCTCTTTTAGGAATCTTGTTGTGGGAAAGAATGTGGTGGTGCTGGTTCGTCAAGAAGGATTGGGGCAGGTTCCCTCTGAGGATCGGGCTTTTGGAATCGAGGCGTTCGATATCTTCTGCCACACGCTGGAGACCGAGCCCGAAAAGCCGACGGCCCTCTGTTTTTATACCGACGGAGTCAAGTTGTTGGCCGAAGGGTCTCTCTTGCTTCCGGCCTTGGCTCTTCTTCAAGGAATGGGGATCCGTCTGGTCGCCTGTGGGACCTGTGTCGACCATTTCGGTCTGACCGACCGTCTGGCTCTGGGGGATCGAGGAACCATGAAGGAGATTCTCGGTTTGATGCTCGGCGCCGACTCGGTGATTACGATCTGACTCGAAAAGCCCATAGGGAAGTAACGGTGAATCGGGCGACCCGGTAGACCCCTGTCAAGGCGAGGATCATCACAGCGATCATTCCGGCGAGGATTATCACAGCGATCATTCCCAGGATCCAGAAGCGAAGCGTACCGGGGGAGGAGGAGGTTCCCTTGACGAATCCAGCGTGGAGAAAGGTCGCTTTCTCGACTCCCCGTCTGGTCAGCTCGTTCTTGACGACCTGGTAGTCGACCTCTTGTCCCCGTGCCAGCAGCTCCGCTTCCACTTCCTGGAATTTTTGCACCCAGTGAACGGCTGCTCCCAACTCTTGTGTCAGTTGAAAGTTCATCTGGTGACGGGGTTCGACGATGTATCCCGAGGTCTGTTCGGACCGCGACTTCCAGGTTTGATAGAGGGAGTGGATTCGTTCTCTGACGACCCCGGGGGCGGGGTGATCGAGGGTGTTCGCTCTCCAGTAGGCGCGGAGGGCCAGCTGTTCCTCTCCTTCGTTCAGAAGGAGATCGCCGAGGATGAGGTAGGTGTCGGGAAAGTGCCGATCCGCTTTGATCAAGGTTTCAAGGTGGGTGCGATTGACGAGAGAAGAGCGGGCGACCTCCTCGGGTCCGGCATCGTACCTCAGACCGAGGAAGTTGATCTCGGGCCGACCTTCCTGGGCCTGGGCAAGGCGATCTCGCCAGCGAAGCATGCGTAGGTAGTAGTCGCCCAGTCCCAGGTGCCCCTGGGGACGGATTTTCAGGGATTGACGGATATGCTCAGCGGCCCGATCGAACTGCTTCCTCTTCTTGAACAGGACCCCCAGGTTGGCCTGGGTCTTGTAGAGGTCGGGGTCTTGTTGTTGGATGCGGGAGAATTCCTCGAGAGCCTCTTCGAACCGCCCGAGCTTGATGAGCGCCGCGGCGAGGTCGTTGCGGAATTCGAGATGTTTGGGATCTTCGGACAGGTGGTTTCGACAACTTTCGACCTGCTGTTTGTAGAAGGCCTTCCCATGTTCGGGGAACTGGCCGTTGATCAGGTGGATCGTTTCGTTGGTGATCTGTTTTTCCTCGGTGCGTGAAAAACTCGTGTTCAGACAGGCGAGGATCGTGAGGCTCGAGAGGAAGATTTGAGGGAAGAGGCCGATCATGAGACACCTCCGGGTCGGTGGGGTGGGGGTCGAGGTAAGTTCCTCTATCCCCATTACAAAGGGTGTGCCGGACCGAATCGGAGTGTGTGGAGGGGAAAAGACCCTCGAATGTCTAATTGGATTTGACGAATAGGGTCTCGCGGTTTCCGGTCAGGAGTCGACAGGGTCTGTTTTTTGGATCCGGATCCCTTTCCGTGGCGGTTTTCAAGCCTTCGGGCATTCGGTGAGGTTAGAATGTGTCTGATGAAGCTTTCCGGGTCTCTCTGTTTGATCACCGGCGCTTCCCAGGGGTTGGGGAAGGCTCTGGCCATCGCTCTGGCCGGGAAAGGGGTGCGTCTGGTTCTCTGTGCGCGTTCGGCTACCGGTCTGGGAAAGACCGTTGCTCGGTGCGAAACGCTGGGAGCGAAGGTTCTTCACGAGGCGCTCGATGTCAGCGACTCGGGGGCGGTCGAATCTTTTGCCACCCGGGTGCACGAGGAGGCCGGGCCGTGTGATCTGCTCTACGGCAACGCGGCGCTGATCCATCGACCGGCTCCACTTTGGGAAATTCCTTCCGAGGAGTTCGAAGAGGTGCTTCGGGTCAATGTCTGCGGTCTGGCGACGGTACTGAGGGCTTTTCTCCCTCCCATGGTGGAGAGGGGGTCCGGGTTTGTCGTCAACCTGTCGAGTACCTGGGGACGGAGCGGGGCCGGTGAGTTCACCGCCTACTGTGCGAGCAAATTTGCGGTGGAAGGGCTCACGCAAGCCTTGGCTGACGAGGTGCCCCCGGGACTCTGTGTGGTTTCACTCAATCCCGGAGTCATTGCCACCCCGATGCTCGATACGGCATTTCGGGGTCGAACTCAGGGGTGTCCTACTCCGCAAGAGTGGGTGAAGGGGGCGGTGACTTTTCTTGCCCAACTCGGGCCGGAACATCACGGCCAGGCTTGTAGTCTGTAGAAAGTCTTGATTCGAGTCTCGGTTGACGTCTGTCGGTTCCTCCGATACCGTCAATTTCTTTCCAGCGTGACTCCACGCCCGAGAAGGTGGCATTCATGGTTGACGGCGAGAAACCGACCAGCAATCGGAATTCGAACGAAGTTCCTAAAGAAATTCGGGAAGCGTTTGCGGTTCGTCTCAAGGCGGCCCTGAGGGGTGACGATGAGGCCGTGCGCGATGTGGCGGGAGTTCTCGAGGCGGAGGGAGATGTTCAGGAGACCACCGAGGAGCAGATCGGCTTTCTTGCCGGGGTTCTCGGCAAGGTGACCGATGTGGCTCACAGTTTCTGGGACACGGCTACCAGTTGGACCCGGCTCAAGACTCATATCAACGACTCGATTCAGATGGTTCTGATCGAGACGTTGTCGCTGGCTTTCAAGACGATCCTGACTGTCCCGATGGGCGTGAAATTCACCGGGGATACGATGATCGTTTCGGCGTACAAGGTGAAAGCGGTTCTTTATCACCTCAACGGACAAGAGATCCCACGCGACGAACTCGAGGCGATGGGAGAATATGCCGAAGAGGCCAGAGGAATTGCTGGCTACCTCACCAAGCTGGGGCTTCGGGCGGGACTCTTCGCCCTGCCCGGAATCGGTGCCATCGCTTCGGCTACCGTGGGGCGGTTTCTCGAGGGGAAACTGACCGCTTCGTTCGGCGATGACCCCAAGCTGGTCGATGAGATGCGATCTCTGATTCCCAAGTAGATGCTGGGCATCTGATCGTGGTCGATCCTGAAAATTGTTGGAGCGCTTACCCATGTATTTTGCGATGAATCGATTCCTGGTGGCTCATGGTCGTGAAGAAGGCTTCGAGCGCATGTGGCGTGAACGAGACACCTTTCTGGATGAGGTGAACGGATTTCGTTCCTTCGAGCTTCTTCGCGGTTCCGGGACCGAAGAGTCGACGCTCTTCATCTCCCATTCGATCTGGGAGAGTCGGGAGGCGTTTGTCGCCTGGACGGAGTCCGAGGCCTTTCGCAAAGCCCATCGTGACGCTCGAAGTCCCAAAGGAACGCTCCTGGGGCATCCCCGATTCGAGGGGTTCTCTCGGGTGGATCTGTCTGGATCCGGCTCCTGATCTAGGGTTGGATCTTTTCGTTACTTCCTGGCAAGGAGGTAATTATGACGCAGAGGGAACTGTCTTTTGAGTTGAGATCCGACTCCAAGCAAACCGAAGGCTTGACAAGGCTATGGATTGTTTTATAAATAATACAATCGTTTGATAACTCACTACGACCCGGTATTTTCCGGGATCGGTTGTACGAAACAGGCCCCTTCCCAGGTGATTCACCCGATGATTCGAGGATTGCGACAGATATTCCGAGGTCGGCGTTCCGGCGGGGAGTCTACCGATTCAGCGGTTTTGTTGCGCGACTGTTGTGGGTGCAAGAAGCGGTTGACCGTTTGTGAGGTGCGTGGGAACGATTGCGAATCTCGCCGTCTTTCCGAACTGGGGATCTGTCTGGGCCGAACCGTGACGATCGTGCGTTCAGGGAATCCGGCCATCCTCGAGATGGATGGCAGTCGGTTTGCTCTTTCCGGCGACTTGCTGGAGCGCGTGGTGGTGACTCCGGCTCATGGCTGAAGAAATCGAAGAACCGGAGACCCTGGATCGGCTGACTCGTGGAACGAGAGCGCGCGTTCTGGGGATTGCTGGAGAGGCTTCGACGGGTCAGCGTCTGGTGGAGCTTGGGGTTATTCCCGGGGTCGAGATCAAATTCGTTCGGGCGGCTCCCTTTGGGGATCCGCTGGAATACGAGGTCATGGGGTACCGCTTGAGTTTGCGCAAGAGTGAGGCGGCAACGATCCAGGTGGAAGCTCTATGAGTACCGCCCGGTCGGTGACCCGGGAAGAATCCGCAAATCGTGCCGGATCCCCCGTGATCGCTCTGCTCGGCAACCCCAATACCGGCAAGAGTACTCTTTTTAGCGCGCTGACCGGTGTCTGGCAGAAGACAGCCAATTTTCCCGGCGCCACGGTCGAAGCCAAGCTTGGGTCGATGGGATTACCTGAGGGGAGAGAGGTGACAGTCATCGATCTTCCGGGGAGCTACAGTCTGGCAGCGACCTCTCCGGACGAGCGGGTTGTAACTCAAACTCTCTCGGGACGTCTCGATGCTGTTCCGCGTCCAGATGGAGCCGTGGTCGTGATCGACGCCTCCTCCCTGGAACGAAATCTCTACATAGCGACTCAAGTTTTGGAATATTCGTTTCCGGTCGTCATCGCTTTGACCATGGTGGATGTGGCTGAAGCTCGTGGGATTATTATCGATGAGAATGTCTTGGCCGAGTGTTTGGGGGTACCGGTGGTGAAGGTCGATGCCCCGCGAGGAACCGGGCTCGACTCTTTGCGCTCTCGGATTTCGGAAATGATGGGTACTTCCAGGACGGCTCTTGCCCTTTCGTATCCGTCGGATTTTCAGCGTGGAATCGAGACCTTGCAGGAGCGAGTGGGCTCTTTTTCTCAAAAATTGGGTTACTCTTTCACTCGACCGGAGATTATTCGGCTTCTGGTCGATTTCAGCGACGCGAGGGTCGATGAGATCCAGCAGCTGTTAGATCCTGGGTTTGCGGAAGATCTGGAGAAAATCAGGAAGCAGAGTGCGGGAGGAAACACTCCGGCTCTGATCGAGGCTCAAGCCCGTTACGGAGCCATCGGCGGATGGGTCCAGCGGGCGCGTCAGAGAGGACCGCAAACAGACAATACCTGGACCGATCGCATCGATTCGGTGCTTACACATCGGGTTTGGGGAAGTTTGGTCTTTCTCCTTGTTATGGGGAGTATGTTTCAGGCGATCTACGCCTGGTCCGGTCCTCTGATGGATGGGATCGACACCGTTTTCGGGGCCCTGGGCGAATGGGTGGGCGGTTTTCTCGCTGCCGGTCCTCTGCAGAGTCTGATCGTCGACGGGGTGATCGCGGGGGTCGGTGGAGTTCTGGTGTTCTTGCCCCAGATTCTGATCCTCTTCCTCTTCATCGCCATCTTGGAGGATCTGGGCTACATGGCCCGGGCCGCGTTTCTGATGGACCGCCTCATGTCCCGGTTCGGACTGAGTGGTCGTTCCTTCATCCCGCTACTCTCGAGCTTCGCCTGCGCGATTCCCGGAATCATGGGGGCCCGAGTGATCGGTGACCGGAACAATCGTATGACGACGATCTTTCTGGCTCCCTTCATGAGCTGTTCGGCAAGGCTTCCGGTCTACACCTTGATGATCGCCGCGCTCATTCCTCAGCGCACCGTGGTCGGCTTTCTGGAAGTTCAGGGACTGATCCTGCTCGCGATGTACGCGGTGGGTGTCGGGGTCTCGATCCCCACGGCGTGGGTGCTCCAGAAAAAGATTTTTCGTTCCGGTGTGTCGCCTTTCCTGCTCGAACTTCCCACCTACAAATGCCCCCGGATTCGGGGGGTGTTGCGAGTCCTCTGGGATCGTGGAGGAAGTTTTGTGCGGCGGGCGGGGACGATCATCCTGGCCGCTTCGATCATGATCTGGGCTTTGGGGTATTTTCCCCGAAACGAGGAGGTTCTCCAGCGTCACCAGGCGGAGCGAGAATCGGTCGAGGCCGACTTCGCGAATCAGTTGGAGATTCTGGCTCGTGGATACCGGTCCGACCTCACCGCAAAGGGGTTGAAGGACCACGCTAAAATCGCTCCGGTGTTCGAATCGCTTTCAGGGATTTATGAGGAGCATGAAACCCAGGTGGCTCGCCTCGAGGAAGAGTTGGCCGAGGAGGAGCCCGCTCTCACAAAAGCCCTTTTGGTGGCGAAAGAAGAGCGAACGGCGGCTCTGTCGAGTCTGGCCGCTAGAGGCAAGTTGGAGTTCGATCTTGCCCGCTCCTGGCACCAGGCTCGTCTTACCGCCGACGAACGTCTATCCGATATCGAATCTTGCGAGGCGGGGGAGTTGCTGGCCGGCAGCTGGCTGGGCCAGATGGGGCACGCCATCGAACCGCTCGTGATTCCGCTCGGTTGGGATTGGCGGATCGGGATGGCCGCGATCGCCAGCTTCCCGGCTCGCGAGGTGATCGTCGCCACTCTCGGGACCATCTTTAAACTGGGCGCGGACACCGACGAGACCTCCGAATCGCTGCGCGAGGTGATCGGGCAGGCGCGCCGCCCCGACGGCACGCCGCTCTTCACCATCGCCACCGCGCTCTCGGTGATGGTTTTCTTTGCCCTGTGCGCGCAGTGCGCCGCGACCCTGGCTGTGATGCGTCGTGAGACCAACTCCTGGCGCTGGCCGATCGCGAGCTTCACCTACATGACCGGTTTGGCTTTCGTTGCTTCGCTGGCCACCTTCCAGATCGCAACCTTTTTCGGGGGGTGACGCGTGAGCCAGCTCCTGATCGTCGGTCTTCTGGTCGCCCTGGCCGGCGGCTATCTGCTGTCCCGGGTCTGGGGGCTTTGGGGTCCCCGGGGCGGGGAATCCGGGTGCGCGAAGTGCCCGGCGAAGAAAACCGGCCCCGATCGATCCGCTTGATTTTCCTTCCAAGGATCTAGTCGTCCTGGAAACGGTTTCAGTCCGAATGCATACGGCCCTTCGACGGATCGCCGAAGGGCCGGGCACTCCAACTGGTCGGGGTGACAGGATTTGAACCTGCGACCTCGTGGACCCAAACCACGCACTCTAGCCAAGCTGAGCTACACCCCGATTTTGATGGTCGTAGAGTATACAGAGGGTGAGACTGGAGTGAAGGTTCGGGAAATTTCATTTTTTTGAAACTTCTGGGGATTCATGGCGTCCAAGGTCGTAGTTCCAGGCCCGGAATGGGTCTACTGGAAGAGTCCCCTCACAGAAGGAAATACAACCGATGAAAAGCAAGAAAGTGAACCGATGGCTCGTCTATCTGGTGGTTTTAGCCACCCTGCCGGCGACGACGGCCCTGGCCTGTTTTATGCGTTCTCCTCTCCCCGTGCAGGTCTCGGCCGACCATATCGAGGTTGAAATTCACGATCAGGTGGCGATCAAGCGCTATCGGTGTGTGTTCTACAACCCCAATCCCCGAGCCGTAGTCGGCGGGGAATGTTTCATGGAGGTCGAGCCGGGCGCTCAGGTCGACAACATGAAACTCTCGATCGGCGGCAAGGAGATTCACGCAGAGATTCTGGACCAGAAAAAAGCCAATCAGGTCTTTCTGGACATGGTCAAGCGGGGTGGATCCCCGGCGTTGCTCGAGTTCTACGGCAACCAACTCATCCGTTCGAAAGTGCCCCGGATCCCCGCGGGCGGGACGGTAACGGTTCATCTCCAGTACACGACCGTTCTCAAGAGTCGGGACGGTCTGGTCCGGATCTCGATGCTCAACACCAATCCCAAGGCCAAGATGCAGGCCCTCAAGGAAGCCAGCATTCAGATCCGTATCTCCTCGAAGAAGGGGATTCAGAACGTCTACTCGCCGACTCATGACATCAAGATCGTCGAGGACCCCAAGGCGGACGTCGCCATCAAGTGGTCCCAGAAGAACTATCTGCCCAAGAGCCCCTTTGTTCTCTACTACGCTCTCTCCGAAGAGGCGGTCGGGATGAATCTGCTCACCCATCGTGAGAAGGGGGAGCCGGGAACGTTCATGCTGATGCTCTCGCCCTCTTTTGGGGATTCAGGAGAAATCGCCTCGGGGACGTCCAAGGACGTTGTCTTTTGTGTCGACACGTCCGGTTCGATGCTCGAGGGAGGACTGATCGGGCAGGCCCGTCAGGCGCTTACTCACTGTCTCGAGCGACTGGGGCCGGGGGACCGTTTCAATATCGTCAGCTTCGGGACCGAGGCTCGTCTCTTCGAGGAGTCCCTCCAGGATGTGGACGAGATTTCTCGGAAACGCGCGCTTCGTTATGTTCAAAAAAAGATGCAGGCTCGTGGAGGAACCGCGATCGAGGAGGCGCTCGGCGCCGCGATCGGGCAGTTCACAGGCGAGGAAGCTCGTCCTCGGATGATCGTCTTTCTTACCGATGGTCGGCCAAGCATTGGCGAACGGAATCCCGACAAACTGCTCGCCGGGGTCGCCAAGACGAATCGCAAAGATGTGCGGATTTTCACCTTCGGAATCGGCCACCAGGTCGACACCCGGTTTTTAGATCTCCTGGCCGACAAGAACGGTGGAGAGAGCGATTACGTTCACCCCAAGGAAGCCATCGGCGACCGGATCGCCCCGTTTTTTGCCAAGGTCGCTTCGCCGGTTCTGACCCAGGTTCGGGTTCGGATTCGTGGCGTGGAGGTCGAAGATCTCTATCCGAAGCGTCTTCCCGATCTCTTTCGAGGCGGCCAGCTGACTCTGCTGGGTCGCTACCAGGGTTCGGGGACGGCTGAGGTCGAGGTGACCGCGATGCGCGGCGAAGAAGAGGTTCGTTATGTCACAACCATCGAACTGCCCGAGGAAGAGGAGCGGAGTGAGTTCGTTCCCCGGGTCTGGGCCGGCAAGAAAGTCGCCCACCTTCTCAACGAACTGCGTGAAGGCGGATCGAACCAGGAACTCGTGGACGAGGTCGTTCGCCTGGCCCGTCGTTACGGGATCGTGACTCCCTACACTTCTTACCTGGTCGTTCGTGAGGGGGCTCTGGCGGGGGGGAAATCGCCAGCTCAATTGCAACGAAAGATGAAGGCCAGTCTGGGTCGCCGTCTGGAACAAGACGCCGCAAAGGGTTTGAATCCGGGCGCTCCGAAGTCGCAGGCTTTGCATTTCAACGAGGCCAGTCGGCTGAGAGAATTCCGGAACGCGTCCGGTCGTGCCGGCGGTCTTTACGACATGGCCGAGAGTGAAGCGGAGGACAAGGGGTTGGACCGCCATCACGCCATGCGCGTTCTGCGCTACGTCGGTTCTCGGACTTTCTATCGCTCCGGCGATGGGTGGATCGAGAGCACCTACGAGGAGGCGTTTGCCAAGAAGGTGACCGAGTTGAAGCTCGCGAGCGAGGAGTACCTGGCCCTGGTCCAGAAGCACCCCACCGTGACCAAGTATCTTGCTCTCGGTCAGGTGGTGTTCACCTACCACGGAGCCTGGTACAAGATCGTGGAGTAAGGCACGAACCTCTGGGAGGGTTCCCCTCCCAGATCCTGGCGTCGATTCCGACGTCCTCAAAAAAAAGTCATTCTTCTTCCTTTCGGCGGTTCGATTCCAATCACAATCGAATTGCCGAAAGGTGTTATTTAGTGCTCCATTCTGAAGGGCCCATTCGACCGGATTTCCGTGGATATCACCTGGGAGGTGTTCGGTTTCGGGGAGGCGTTAGATCTCGGTTTCTGATATGTCGAGAGCGACAATAGTCGCCGAGATATTCGTCGATCACAGGATGATATGGACAGAGCGATCGACAATTTTTGTGCGCACTCGGAGCGTCTGCGTCCGATTGGATGGATCGAGCTTGGTCGGAAAATTCCGCGAGTCGTTGCGTGAGAGAGATCGGTAGGGTTCTGGAAAAGCGTTCGGAAGGGTTTCCCCGATTGACTTCGATCGCTTCTTCTCCGACCCTGAAAGCGGATGTCACCTTCACGCAAACCCACAGACCGATCGGCGCTGGGTCTTTTCGATCACGCCCGGGAGCAGATCCTTTCTCGCAGCGCGCCGTTGGCGGATCGGATGCGACCGAGAACGTTGGAGGAGTTTTTCGGGCAGGAGCACATCTTGGGGCCCGGTCGGTTGCTGCGCCGGGCGATCGAGGCCGATCGGATTTCGAGCCTGATTCTCTACGGTCCTCCGGGAACCGGGAAGACAACGCTGGCTCGGGTCATTGCCGGTCGCACCGCGGCTGAGTTCGTTTCGATCAACGCCGTTCTGGCCGGAGTGGCCGATATTCGAAAGGCGATCGAGGGGGCGAAGGCGCGTCTGGGAGGAGAAGGCAAGCGGACGATCCTTTTTGTCGACGAGGTGCACCGATTCAACAAGTCCCAACAGGACGCCCTGCTCCCACACGTCGAGAACGGGACGTTGATCCTGATCGGCGCCACGACGGAGAATCCGTTCTTCGAGGTGATCCGGGCCTTGGTCAGTCGCTCGCGGGTGTTCGAGTTGCGGGTGCTTTCGAAAGACAATTTGCGTCAGGTGGCTCACGCTGCTTTGGAGGATTCCGAGCGGGGATACGGGGAGCGATCGGTCGATCTTCAGGAAGAAGCGCTCGCCCACTGGGTGGAGGTCGTCAACGGGGACGCTCGCGGGATCTTGAACGCGCTCGAACTGGCGGTTGAAACCACACCCCCGGGAGAGGACGGTCGAATCCGGATCGATCGGGCGGTGGCCGAGGAATCGATCCAGAAGCGGGCGGTTCTCTACGACAAGGATGGTGACGCGCACTACGACACCACGAGCGCGTTGATCAAGAGTTTGCGCGGTTCGGATCCGGACGCGGCTCTCTACTGGATGGCCAAGATGGTGACCGCGGGAGAAGATCCGCGGTTTCTGTTTCGCCGGATGCTGATCTTTGCTTCCGAGGATGTGGGGATGGCCGATCCGCGCGCTCTGCAGCTGGTCACGGCTGCCGCGCAGGCATTTGATTACGTCGGGATGCCGGAGGGTCGGTTTCATCTGGCTCAGGCTTGTCTCTATCTGGCGACCGCTCCCAAATCGAATTCCACGATGGGTTTTTTCTCGGCTCTGGAGGCGGTGGAAAAAGAGGTTCATGGGGAGGTGCCCAATCCCTTGAAGGATCCGAGTCGGGACGGGAATTCCTTGGGGCACGGGAAAGGGTATCTCTATCCCCATGCGTACCGTGATCATTGGGTGCCTCAGCAGTATTTGCCCGATAACTTGCAAGGGCATCAGTTTTATCAACCCGGAGAGATCGGTTTCGAGGGGCATCTCAAGGAGCTTCTCGAAGAGAGGAGGAGGGAACAGTTGAAGCGTGCCGACTGCGAGAAGGTGGAACGGGAGAGTCCTGCGGAGCGAGTCGAGGAGGAGGCATGAATCCATATATGGAGGAGTTGGTTCTTGACCCCTCGGGGAAAGGGCTTTTCGAGTTCACGCACGATCTGGTGGAGGTGGTTGAGCGCAGCGGAATCACGACCGGACTGGCGACGGTTTTTCTCTGTCACACCTCGGCCAGTCTCGTGATTCAAGAAAACGCAGACCCTTCGGCTCGTCGAGATCTGGAGTCGGTGCTCGATCGCTTGGTTCCCGAAAACGACCCGATCTATACTCACACCGCAGAGGGTTCCGACGATATGCCGGCCCACATCAAGGCGGCGCTCACTCACACCAGCGAACAGATACCGATTTCTGGAGGCCGGCTTGTGTTGGGTACCTGGCAGGGGATCTATCTCTGGGAACATCGTCGCTTTCCGGGGAAAAGGCGACTGGTGATTCACATTGGAGGATGCCGGTAAATCGACCGGGACACCAAAGACTCTTGTTTCGGTTCGGGGAAATGTTTCGAAACGGACTTTTAGTTTCTGAGAAGCTCGAGAACCTGAGAGCGTAGGAAATTCGAACTCTTCAGAACTTCAGTCCCCGCCCCGAGCAGAATCTGTTGGCGAACCAGGTTTTGCGTCTCCTGGGCAAAGTCGAGGTCGCGGATGGAACTTTCTGTGGCGAGGGCTTTTTGTTGGGCGACCTCAAGGCTTCGCTGGGTGGGTTTCAGAAAATCGGATTCGGCGGACCCGAGAAACGATCGGAGTCTCAGGACCTCTTCGAGCGACTCCCCTACGATGTGAAGAGCGTTGCGGGGGTCGGATTGGAGGTCGTTAGCCCCTCCCGTCTGAAGCGAGTCGAGAAATCCGCCGTAGGTTCCCGAGTTGTCGATGCTGGGAATCGTGGTGGATCCCAAGTGGGTGGGAGAGAGGTTGGGCAGCCCAATTTCCGCCTGGTCCCGAGCGTGATCGGAATCTCCAAATCGGAATCGAAAGTTTGAAGGTAGGATTTCGAGGGCGAGGGATTGGCCGACCGGTACCATTTGGCTGAGGGTGAGGTCGGCATCGATCAGTTGAGAGTAAAGGCGGATATGACGTCCGCGTGTAATCGCCTGGACTTCAGATGAGAAATCGATGACCACGTCTCCTCCATTGGCGATGGTGTCGTCCTGAAGAGAGGCATGGAAGGAGCCTTCAAGGATCTGCATCCGGATCGATTGATCCGATCCGGACTCCAGGCTGGTGATAGCCGGGCGAAAGGTACCCGCGTTGTTTTGGGCGGTGACTCCCGTCCAGTGCGAAGTGCGTCCCACTTGATCCAAGAACGTGTTCGTGAGCACTTTTCCTTCGAACTGGAGATCTTCGCTGCCATGTTCTCCGGTGACTCGAATGACTACCGTGCCGCCGGGGGTCGTGGGTTTGGCAATGGCATTGTTTGGGAGTTGGATGCGGGCTGGAGCGGCAACTTGATCGACCCGTCCGAAGTATCTCAGGCGGCTTCCGGTGATGTGGGCACGGCGTACATTGACTTTGGTGAATGGACCGAAGGTGCCGTAATGAAAGCTGGACTCTCCGTTGAAGAGGTGGCGGTCCCCGAAACGTGTCGAACGAGCGATTCGGTCGATGGCTTCGAGCGAGGAGTCGATTTGTCTCTGCTCGGCTTCCAGCATCTTGTCCGACTGACCTTCTGCCGAAAGGATCGAGTCTTGAATCCGGATCAGGAGGTCGGAGATTTCCTGGAGAGCGGATTCGCCGGTTCGGATCAGGTTCGAGGTTGTCTGGTTGTTTTCGATGGCCTGAGCCATACCGGAGGCCTGAGCCCGGAGTTGCTCGCTGATCACGAGTCCGGAGGGATCGTCCGCGGCCCGGTTGATGCGGAGTCCGGAGGAGAGCTTGGTGATCGAGTTCTGGAGGGAACTGCCGGTCTGGCGGAGGGCGTGAAGGGGGGTGAGATCCTGCGCTGAGGAGTGAATGCGTAGCCCCATCTTCAGAATCTCGGCTTCCAGCCGGTCGGTTTGAGGGCTGGGGGGTGGATTTCGCCATCCGGTAGCGGATGACAGATTCGAGTGGGGGAGGGGGTGGGGAGCGCATCCATGCGATTCAAAGCCCCGACTCCGTCGGGGCATACCTATTAGGGTATATATCGGATCGATTCCCCCTCGACTTGAGAGGTTTTCGAGAAACTTGCGTTCCCCTATTCTGGGCCCAGGGGAGTTTCCTTCCCCTCGCTTTAGCTGGTGAGTAGCTGGAGAATCTGGGAGCGCAGGAAGTTCGAGTTCTTGAGGACCTCGGTGCCGGCTCCGAGCAGGACCTGGTTGCGAACCAGTTCCTGAGTTTCCTGGGCAAAGTCGAGGTCACGAACCGAGCTTTCGGAGGCGAGAGTTCGTTGTTGGGCGACTTCCAGGCTTCGCTGGGTGGGCTTCAGGAAATCGGCTTCGGCCGATCCGAGAAACGAACGGAGTTTCAGCACCTGTTGGATCGACTCCTCGACGATGAAGAGGGCGTTGCGGGGGTCGGACTGGATGTCGTTGATTCCTCCGGTCTGAATCGAGTCGAGAAATCCACCGAAAAAGGTTCCCGAGGGTCCAAGCCTGGGGATCGCGGTCGAACCGAGATGGGTTGGCGTCAGGTTTTGCAGGCCCACCTGCGCCTGGTCCCGGGCGTGATTCGTCTCTCCGAACCGGAAGCGAAAGTTCGACGGTTTGATCACGAGCCCAAAAACGCTGTTCAGGGGGACCATTTGGCTGAGGGTGAGTTCCGCGTCGATCAGTTGAGAGTGGAGGCGGACATGGCGTCCTTGGGCCGTCTGCTGTATCTTTCCTCCTTGCGAGTTGACGTAGAAGTCGATGTACGCGTCCTGGCCGGTGGCGATGGTGTCGTCTTGAAAGGCGGTGCTGAAAGAGCCCTCGATGATCTGCATCCGGATCGACTGGTCCGAACCGGATTCGAGGCTGGTGATGGAGGGGGGGAACGCGCTGTTCTCGATGGTCACCCCGGTCCAGTGGGAGGTTCGTTTCACCGCATCCATAAAGGTCCTTCTCCGGACATTTCCTTCGAACTGGAGGTCTTCGCTGCCTCGGTCTCCGGTGACTCGGATGATCACCGTCCCGCCCGAGACAAACGGCCTGGCGATGAACGGAGTTGGGATGTCGATCGAGGCCGGTTGGGCTTCTTGTGTGACGCGTCCGCGCAAGAGGAAGTCGGTGGTTCCGTATACGACGTTGCCGGTCAGGTGAGCCCGGCGGATATTGACTCGAGTGAGCGGACCGATTGCGTCGTGATGAAAGCTCGATTCTCCGTTGAAGAGGTGGCGATCGGCGAATCGGGTCGAACGAGCGATCCGATCGATGGCCGAGATCGAGGAGTCGATCTGCTCTTGCTCCGCGGCGAGCATCTCCTCTGGGCGACCTTTCGACGAAAGGATCGAGCTTCGGATTTGGATCAGGAGATCGGAGATTTCCTGGAGAGCCGATTCGCCGGTTCGGATCAGGTTCGAGGTTGTCTGGTTATTTTCGATGGCCTGCGCCATGCCGGAGGCCTGGGCCCGGAGTTGTTCACTGATCACGAGTCCGGAGGGATCGTCCGCGGCTCGGTTGATGCGGAGTCCGGAGGAGAGCTTGGTGATCGAGTTCTGGAGGGAATCGCCGGTCTGACGAAGGGCGCGAAGGGGGGTGAGGTCCTGCGCCGAGGAGTGAATGCGTAGCCCCATCTTCAGAATCTCAGCTTCCAGTTGGCCGGCTGGGGTGCTGGGCGTTGGATTTTGTCATCCGGTAGCGGATGACAGATTTGAGTGGGGGAGGGGGTGGGGGGCGCATCCATGCGATTCAAAGCCTCGACTCCGTCGGGGCATACCAATCAAGTCTTTATCGGATCGATCCCCCCCCGACTTGAGTTGTTTTTGGGGGTGGAGTCCAGTAAAAATCTTATCCTTAAGGTAGGCAAGGGCTTGCCATTGACGAGGAAGCGGGCGCGGGAAAGATGGGGACCACTCCGTTCAGCCCAAAACCTTCCGGGTCGAGTTATTTTTCCTGAAGGATCCGGGCCAGGTCGGGCAGCGATACATTTCCGCCCGAGAGGATGATAGCGGTCGGCTTGGGGTCCATGTCGTGTTCGAGGATCGCGGCGAAAGAGGCGGCAGCGGAAGGCTCTACGAACAGTTTCGTACGGGTCAGGAGAAGACCGAGGGCTTCGCGTATTCGGGAGTCGGGAACCAGGACCGATCGAACTCCGAACTCCGCGACGATTTGGTAGTTGAGAGAGCCGATCCGAAGCGGAGCGAGGCCATCGGCAATCGTATCGATCCCGTCGAGATCGATCGGGCCCTTCGCTTCAAGTGCTCGATGCAAGGTCGGGGCGCCGACCGCCTCGACCGCAACGATTTCAATTTCTGGTTTTTGTTCTCGGATCGCCAGGATCGTTCCGGCAAGAAGCCCTCCACCGCCGACCGGCACCACGATACGTTCTACCGTTGGCCAGTCGTCGAGGATTTCGAGCGTGGCGGTTCCTTGGCCGGCAATGATATCGGCATCGTCGAAAGGCGGGACGATGGTGAATCCTTCGCTTGCGGCGAGGGATTCGGCTTTTTGGCGACGCTGGATACTCGTGGTCCCGGCATGTTCCACTCGGGCGCCGTAGTCTCGAATGGCGGCTTCTTTGACTGGACTGACGGTTTCGGGTACGCAGATGATGGAGTCGAGACCGAATGTGTGTGCCGCCAGGGCGACCGCTTGTCCGTGATTGCCTGAGGAGTAGGTGATCAGTCCGGAGGCTCGTGTGGCCAGTTGGAGCGCTTTCCAGTGGGCTCCCCGTGCTTTGAAGGAGCCGCTTTTCTGGAAGTTTTCGGCTTTGAAACGGAGTTCGAATCCGACTCTCTCAGAAAGCAGGCGTGAGGTGACCAGGGGGGTGTGGTGCAGGTAGGGAGCTATTTTCTTATGCGCGGTTCGGAGTTGATCGAGATCGATCGGGTGAGGAGAAGGGGGCATGGGTAAAAGGCTCCGGTCAGCGAATCAATTGGAGTTGAGTTCTGACACTAATTTTGCCTGGCAGGGTGACTTCAATAATTTGACTCTTGCGACGTACACGTCCAGAAATGGGCCCCTTTTGAGAACGAGCTGCTTGTTGTAATTCGAGGATCGAACGGACCTCGGTTCCACGGATATCAAGGATGATGTCTCCTTTCTTGAGGCCGTTTTTCGAGGGAGACGAGGAGACGACGACAATTTCTGTTCGTAGCAAATTTTGTATTTCATCGAAGGTCGCCGGTCGATCGGATCCGATCTGTTGCTGGACTGTTTTCAGATTTTTCTGGATCGATCGCTGATGGCTTTTGTTCCATTGGGGGGGGCCTAGAAGCTGAGCCGCCGATAAGGTCCAGTAGGCTTCCTGGGTTTGTCCGGCACCCAGGTAGGCCAGGCCTAGAGGAAGGAGAATCGAGGCGGGGGACTCCTGGATGGGGCGTTGTTTGATCACGTCCTGAAAGTCCCGAAGAGCGGAACGGTAGCGATGCTTTCGAAGAAGTAAAAACCCTCGGTGATAGTAACCGTATTCGATATGAAGTGATCGAGGGCCGATCTGAATCGCTTTCCCCAAGAGTTTGAGCGCTTCTTCGTTTTTCCCTTTGCGATCGAGTCCCATGCCGCGTAGCAGATAACCAAAATAGAAGTTTGGATCTGCCCGGATCCAAGCGGACCCTAGTTCACAGGCTTTTTCCCACTGTCCGTTTTGGAGGATCGTGGCCCCTTGTTCTTGAATCGTTTTGTGTACCGTGGCGAGTTTCTCCTGGGCATCGGAAGCCTTGAGGCGTCGCAGTTGGGAGGCATCCGATAGTGCCAGAGTCAGGTTGTTTTTCTGCAGCGCGAGGTCGATTCGAATCGGGAGGGCTTGCAGGCGAAGGTCGGGGTGGTCGGCAATACGGTCGATGTGTGTGAGGGCGTCGTCGGTTCGTTGCAGCGCAGCGAGACAGAGTCCGAGGTAGAGTTCCGTCCACTCCGGAGCAGACCCGGAAGAGGCTGACTCCTGAAGCAACTCGAGGCCCTGTTGATGTTGTTTCAGTGCGTACGATGCGCGACCGGCGTAGGCGCGAGCGAGTCCGTATCGTTTGTTGTTGGGTTCTATTTGGAGGAAGCCTTTACGCGCTTCGTTGAGACGGCCGGTTTCATACGCCTGGAGCGCTCGTTGGAATGTTCTGTTTTTTCGGGAACTGGACGATTTATCTGTTTTATTGTCGGGAGCGGATGGGGAAGACTTTGAAAGGCTTCGAAAAGCGAGAAACAGGCCGACGATGAGGATAAGGGCGCCGATCAGGAGCGGTACCCACTGGGGGGTGCCGGGCGTTGATTTTCTCCTCGCACCGCCCGATCGGACTCCGCTAGCGCTTCGGTTCTTGCGAACTCCGGGGCCAGTGGTGCGCCTGGATCGATGAGACCCGGTTGGGGATCGTCGGGCAGATGCGGAGGACTTGCGTTTGGACAGAGAACGGTTGGCGCCGCTGGCGGAAGTTTTAGCTGTCTTGAGTCCCTCCAGCAGGGTCGAGGCTTCCGCGGCACTTTGCGGACGATCGATCGGGTTTTTGGCCATCATGTCCCGTACGATGTCTACTACGGGTGTGGGGAGGTCAGGCCGCAATCGGCCCAGGTTGGGGATCTCCGCGTCGACGTGGGCCATGGCGACCGCGACAGGCGTATCTCCGGAGTACGGGTTACGCCCAGCTAGAATCGTGAACAGGGTGCAGCCGAGGGAATAGATATCTGATCGTTCGTCCGCGCCGAGTCCTTGGGCTTGTTCCGGAGAGATGTAATGCGCGGTACCGACCGTCGAGCCGGTTTTGGTCAGGCCGATGTCGTCCTGGCAGTTATGAGCCAGTCCGAAATCTGAAACGAGTAAGTGATCCTCGGCATCGACGAGAAGATTGCCGGGCTTCATGTCGCGATGGAGAATGCCCATCTCGTGAGCGGCTTCGAGTCCGAGGGCTGCCTGGGCACAGTAGTGGAGTGCGTTGTAGACAGGAAACTCTCCTTCCCGCCGGAGTCGAGTTCCCAGATCTTCTCCTTGAACCAACTGCATGATGATTCCGTGAACCTGATCGTCAAAATAGACATCGTAAACGGCCACAACATTGGGGTGATCGATACGAGCGATGGCACGGGCTTCTCGCAGGAATCGTTCGACATGAGTGGAGTCGGCCATCGACTCTGGAGCGAGAACCTTGATGGCGACCTGCTTGTTCAGGATTTCATGAGTGCCGTGGAAGACAGCTCCCATGCCCCCCCGGCCCAGCAACTTTTCGATGCGACAAGAGCCTAGGTTGCGACCTACGAGATCTTCGTATTCGGTCCAGTTGGTATGGGGGTGAGCTTCTTCGGTCACGATGGCGGACTCTCGTTGTAGCGGGACTTCGAGGATTTACGGCGTTGCCTACGATTCAAAGTTTCGTCGAGAGCGGCCATCATGGCCAGAGTCAATCCAAGAAATAGACCGAGGTCGGGGCGAACGATGACTAATCCGCCAGCGATCCCGAGCAGTCCTCCGAGCAGGTTGATGAGTGAGAGTTCCCGGTAGGCTGTTCCCATGATCCAGTTCTCGATCGAATCGTCTGTGACCGTCTGGAGTCTTTCCTGGATGACTCGGCTGATATTGAGGCGTTGGAGAGCGAAGAGAAAGCTTCGAGAGAGACCTCGCTCAAGGGTTTCTCGGTCTTGTTCCAGAATTTGTGGCAATTCATCGAGAGATCGGTCGATCTGGCTACGAATCTGGTCCACGATTTCAGGGGCGTTGTCGAGCAGGCTGGAGATTTCACGTTGGAGTCGGGGTTCCCACCAGAGTGCGGCCAGAGAAGCCAGTCGGCCCCGAACGTCTTGCCCCGCCCACCGATCGATCCGTTCTCGCAGTGCGCGGGTCATGGTGCTTCGAAATTCAGAGTTTTGAAGAATCTTCAGAATCCACCCGAGGACCAGGTGGTGGATATCGCGTCGGAAGTCACTCTGGTCCAGTTTGTGTCGGAGATGGTCCCGACTCTCCTTGGAAAGGCGTCCCAGGACATCGTTTCGGGAGAGAAATTCCTGGACGATCTCCTCATTGAAGAGGTGGTCTACCACTCCGTGGGTGACTTGCAGGGTGATCTCTTCTTTGCGGGAAGCGAGAACTCCACGCCAGCGGAAGAGGGGACGTGGCTCGCGGGGATGGAAGAGCATCTGAATGGCGAGCCAGTTGGTTCCGTATCCGATGAGTCCTCCCCAGACGAGTGACCACGCTAGTGATCCGGTGGCATCGAGGACGACCAGTCCGACCAGGAGAAGAATAGAAACCGGAACGAAGAGACGCTGGAAGACGGTTCGGATCGAAGAGCGCGTACGCCCGGAAGAATCGATGGGCTGAAAGTCGGGGGGAGAGGAGGGCTGCGGGGAGGAGGGAATCAGGGAGTCGCCATGACGCTGGACGAACTCCTGCCATGTGAGGGGCTCGATTTCCCCACTCCACCGGGGAAGAGGTTGCGTGGATTCTCCAGCGGCGGACTTCGGCTTGGAGTTTTCTGCTGGCTCCTCTTCGAGGATCTCTTTGGCTAAGTAGTAACCACCAATTGCGGCTGGAACCACCCACCACCAGGGCATGGATACTCCTTACTTGAAGGGCTCGAAGGGAACGTGAAAAAACATGGAGAACGAAGACCCAATGCTATCACGGCTTTCTTCCGATGTCCCCGGTTTTGGTGGTTTCCAGAGGCTGAGGGATTGAAGCGAGGGGGATCGCTGGGAGGCGCCCTGTCGTTTCGGGTCGGCTCTGAATTACCGCGATGCGGGTTTGGCGGTGAACGCGGTTTCCAGGGCGAGGAGGAGCTTCCGGTTTTCCTCGTGAATTCGGGGTGATATCCGAATGTGGTTGTTTCCGAGCCCCCGGAAGTTGGTGCAGTCTCGAACGAGAAATCCTTTTCTGGAAAGCTGGTGAGTCAGGGAGGTCGCGTCCCAGTCCGGGTTTTCGATTCGGGTGAGAAAGAACGTACACGCGCTGGACTGAGGAACGAGTCCGGGAATGCGCGCAATTTCTCCCTGAAGCCATCGGCTCTCCTCGAGGGCTTTTCGGGCCGTCGATTCGACCCAGCGATCGATCGATGAATTCAGAAAGAAATGTCCGCCTATCTGAGCCAATGTGGAGACGGTCCAGGGGGGCTTGACCGCTTCCACCTGGCTGATGACCGGTTCCTCGGCCATGAGGATTCCCAGGCGCAGTCCGGGAACGCCGTGGCTTTTCGAGAAGGAGCGCAGGACGGCGAATCCTTCGGGGAGGGGTGGCGTGGCCACGCTTTCGGTCGGTCCTTCCAGGGTTAGGTCCAGATAACTTTCATCGATGATGAACAGTTTCACATTCAGTTCGCGAGCTAACTCCTGGAGTTCGGATCGTGTGCGAAGTCGACCGGTCGGATTGACCGGGTTGGCCAGGAAAGCGATATCCGCGCCGGGTTCTTTGATGATTTGGGCTCCTGCTGCGAGGGCGCTACATGAATAATCTGCATAGGCGGCACGACCTGGAATGTAGGCGGTGCGGGCCTGGAGGACTCGAGGCAGAGCGTGAATAAACTCTGTGGTGCCCGCGCCGATCGAAAGACTTTCTGGTGGGAAACCGTGTCGATCTGCGAGTCGTTTCCGCAAACTGTCCGCATTCGGTTCCGGGAGGTGGGTTACCAGCGGTATGCGTTCGGCCAGGTGCTCGGTGAATCCGGGAGGGGGTCCAAAGGGGTTGGCATTGGCCGAGAAGTCGATCACCTCTGTGTCCAACTCCCTGGAAAGCCGAAAAATGTTTCCTCCGTGTCCATGTAGCATGTGCGCAGGATACGAAGACGAGGGTCCTCTAAACAAGTCGAAAGGTGAGAAGGTGTGCGATTCTCCTCGGGCAGAGTGGTTGCTGGATTGACGGTTCGGTTCAGGGTTCGTAGCTTGGAACTCGTCGGGAGGTATCAGAGGTCGTGGGCGTTCCAGGGAGATCATTTCCATGAAAGTCGGGCCGTATCACGTGGGTGAAGTGGTGGGCCGAGGAGCTCACGGCCGAGTGTATCGGGGGAGGGAAGAAGGTTCAGGGGGATTGGTAGCCCTCAAGTTTTTCGATCGGAAGGAAGTTTCGGGCGCAGCCATTTACCGTTTCGAAAGAGAGGTTCGTTTACTTCAGGAGGTCGATCATCCTCATGTGGTTCGTCCGCTCTGGGTGGATCTGAAGGGAGACCCTCCGGTTTATGTCATGGAGTGGGTTGGGGGGGGATCTTTTGAAGACCGGTTCGAATCGGTCGATCACACTCGGATTGAACTTCTGGGTCTGTTGGCCGGGGCTTGTCGCGGGGTCGAGGCTCTTCACGAGCGGGGCATTGTCCATCGAGATCTGAAACCGGCCAATATCCTGATCGATTCGAACGGGATTCCCAAGGTGTCTGATTTGGGGCTGGCTCGGACTGTTGAAGGGGAGACGTCGCTCACCCAGACGGGTCAGTGTGTGGGGACTTTGGAATACATGGCTCCCGAACAGATCGAGGGGAGTCGGGATCGGATCGGCCCGGGAACCGATCTCTATGCTTTGGGAATCATCCTTTTTCGGATACTGACGGGAGCGCTTCCTTTTGCCGGGAATCCGTTACACGATCGGGTAAGGCGAGTTTTACAGGATGGAGTGCCCTCCCTGTCGCAGGTCGATCCCAGCGTTTCGCCGGATCTGGCTCAACTTTGTCAGGAGGCGGTCCGAATCGAAGTGAAGGATCGAAGGCCGTCGGTGGGTGCGTTTGGAAAGGTGCTTGAACAGAACCTCTGATCGACATTGTGGGGGATCGGCCTGGGTGGGGCTTATCAACTGTTGACGAGAAAGGGGTTGGTCGCGCGTTCACGGCCGATGGTCGTGTTCGCTTCGTGACCGGGGTACACCGTCACGTCGTTTCCGAGGGGGAGAAGTACATCCCGAATGGATTTCATGAGAGTGTCGTGATCGCAGTAGGGAAGGTCTGTTCGGCCGATCGATCCGGCAAACAGGCAGTCACCAGAAAAAACGATCTGATGCTTTTCTGAGAAAAAAGCTACGTGCCCCGGAGCGTGTCCAGGTACGAAGAGTACCTGGAAGGTGATTTCACCCACTTGGACCGGGATATCCGGGTCGAGGTCTTCATCGATTTCAAAAGGTTCGGGTGCGGGCAGGCCAAACATCATGGCGCTTTGAGAGGCGATATCGATCAGTGGGCGATCCGCTGGGTGCAAGGCAAAGGGAATGTTGTAATGTTTTTGGATGGCGGCGACTGCGCCGATGTGATCGAGATGAGCGTGGGTGTTGGTAATTCGGATGGGCTGGAAACCCTTTTCATCGATCGCGGTTATGATCCGTTCGGGTTCGTCGCCTGGGTCGATGAGGATGGCTTGGCCGGTTTTTCGGCAGGCGACGATATAGGTATTTTCTAGAAAAGGGCCAACCGTCAACTTGACGATTTCGATCTGCTCGGTGCATGGTTCCATAAGATGAGCAACCTAACACAACCTCGAGAGCGGGACAATGCGCACGCTGATGCGGACTTGAAGCGCCGGTCAGGAACTCTTTATCCGGTATTTGTCCTCTGGATTCAGGCCCTTTTGTTCGGGGCTTGCCTGGGTTCTGGGGGGGGGCTTGTCGGATGGATACCGGATTTCGGTGTGGTCTGGTCCGCGGGGATTGTTCTCTTTCTTTTCTGGTTGTTCGTCTTCTTGTTGGCCCCGCTGGTTCTGGATGAATTTCGAGTCGCTCTGATCGGGTCCTGGGTTCTTTCTCTTCCTGTCGGTGTGCTGTCGTCACGTTTTTCCGGAGTCCCAGCGACACCTGTTCTTCTGTTGATCACACTGGGGGCACTTCTGGCGGGCGCTGTCTGTTGGTTGATGGAGGGCACGTCTCCCCGCCGACGTCGAGCAATGGGCGCTGTCTGGGTTGGGGTGGTTCTTGGAAGTTCCGCTCTTTTCCCTTGGACGCACTATTTGCTTTTGGAGTTTGGTGGGCAGGGGGGGGCGCCCCGAATGATGGAGTGGAGTCCCGCGGTTCGCCTGTTCGGAGCGATATCGGATCCGTCGTCCGAGACGGTCCCTGGGAGGAGTTGGATACTTCCGGATGGGGCCGGGGACTCCGGGCAGAGGCAAGAAAATGAACGAGGGGGGATTCAGGGGCTCCGATGGATGACCGGAGGACTGTTTCGTGCCGGTTGTGTGTTGCCTCTGGAGGTGGTGGTTTCGGGAGGGAGTTCGGGAGTTGAAGGAAAGGTCCTGGTCGAAACGGTTGCGGGCCAAGTGGTGGAGCAACCGGTTGTGGTTCCTTCGAGATCCCATCGCCGGGTGATTTTGCTGGTTCGTCCGATTCGATCATCGAGTCGGGTACGGGTGGTTTTGCGGGCAGGGGGATCGGAGCTTGCCCGGACTCTGGCTCCTCCGCTCGAGCGGATTCAAGAAGGCACTCGACTTACCGGACTCATCGCTTCGTCGGGAGAAGATCGTCTGTTCTTGCCTCCCACGCATCCGGGGGAACGCAGCGTGCGTCTGTTGTTTTTGCCTCCGGTCTCCGAGGGGTTTGCTCTGCTGGATCGTCTGGTCGTGGTGGCGGCTCCGGATTCTTACGAAGGAGATGTAGGAGGCCCTTTGGTCCAATGGGTTGAACAGGGTGGGCAACTGGTAGTTGGTGAACGATGGGTTCTTCACCTCGGCTCGTTTGCCGCGGAAGTTTTTGGGGAACCGGACCGCACTCGATACGGGCTTGACCGATTCCGGATCGGGAAGGATCAGCAGTTGATGTTGCCCGGATTGAAATCGTCGATTTTGTTTCGAAGAGGGTTGGGGGGTGGCGTGGTGTATCGGCATCGGCCCGAGTCTCATGAGGCTACGGTTCTCGAAACTGCCTGGGAGATTCTTTCGAAACGGTTGGATGGATTGAGTCCGATGGGACCTCCTCGAGTTCCCGCGATTTCAAAGGAAGCTTATCGACGATTCGGTCCGGTCGAGTGGGACGAAGAGATCCGTTGGAGAGGGCAGGTTTTACTGCTGTCCTACTTGATGACCCTATTGGTCGTCTTTCCTTGGGGGATATGGCGGTTGGCCCGGCCTTCGGTTCGAGTCGGCCTGTTCGGTGTTGTGGCGTTTCTCGCGTTCGGGGCCAATCTTTCGTGGGGACCGCCGATGAATGCGGTGGTAGGCGACTTTCTGGTGATACGTGAAGTCGGTCCCGATGGGTGGGGGCGATCGCTGAAAATGTTTCAAATGGGTCGACCCACTGGGGGCCGTGGAGGAGAGAGCGTGGGGGGCCGTGGGTGGCCGGTCGGTTTTGACGCTTCTCATCTCGAAACGGCCACGTTCACCCAAACTCCTGATGGAATGGAGCGGGTGCCTCTGGATTGGGGGGTCCGATGGATTTTCGCATCGATGAGCGGTGTGAGGTTATCGGGTCCGGTTCGGGTCCTATTTTCGGATGCGGGAACGGTTCGTCTTTTCAATCTTTGCGGAAGAGATATTCTGGGGGGTGTTTTTCAGGACGCTTCCGGAAAGAGGCTCGAAGTTTCGGAGATTCCTTTCGGTGAGATGCTCGAGTTGGGTTCGGAGGCCGAGAAGGGGGTGGAGGTTCCTGGGAGGAGGCTTCGGGGGTCCTATCTGGCTCTTCAGGTGCGTGTGGAGCCCGAAGATTACCAGGAATTCGGGGACATCTTGTGGCGTTCTGCTGAGAGTTGGATCGTGATGCCTGTTTCCACTTTCACTTCGGGAAATTGACAACGCAGGAGGGTCCATGGTACGAATCGTCACTCTGTTTTTTGATAAAGGCGGTTCTGGAAACAGGGATTCATATCCTTAATCAGAGAGTAGCTTAAATTGACGATGTACGAATCTTGCTGGAAATTCGAAGGCAAGCCTTTCTCCACTTCCCCGGATCTGGAGCGCTTTTTCTATTCCGAGGCTCACGAATCGGTGATGCTCTCCTTGTTACACGCGATCGATCGTGAACTGGGGCTCACCTTTTTGGAGGGGCCTTCCGGGGTGGGCAAGACCTTTTTGATTCGGGTGCTGGCTTCTCGGCTCTCGGATCGAGGCTTTCGAGTGGCTCGAGTCGGCGCCTCCGGTATCGACCGAAAGGAGTTCGCACAAACGGCCCTAGGGGCATTCTCGAAAAATGAACCAGCTCTTTCGGTGGGAGGCCCGTGGTCTCAACTCGAAGATCTAATTCCGCAGTGGAGAGAAGAAGGTGGGCGAGGCTTGCTGTTGATCGTCGATTCGGTCGATGCTTCGGTCGAGGCCGGAGTTTGGGGGGTGATGCGGCAGTATCTGGACCTCAATGGGTGCTATGGGCTTCCGGTTCATCTATTGCTGGTCGGTCGTGTCGGCCTGCAGGAGTCGTCTTTTGCTGGGTCGGGTCTCGAAGCCCGGATGGGGTGTCGCTGTCGACTTGCGGAACTCTCCTTGCAGGATACGGCTTCCTATCTCCGTTTTTGCCTGAAACGTGCAGGAGGGAGAGAGGACCTCTTCGATCGGGGAGCGATCGAAGAATTGCATCGGCATTCGGAGGGAATTCCGTTACGGATCAATCATCTTGCCGATCGTTCTCTTTGGATCGCTGCTCAGCGAGGGGGGACGAGAGTCGATTCCCGGATTGTAGACGCTTCTCTGGACCCACTCGGTGCAGGAGAGGTTTTTCAGGAGTGCTCGCAAGAATCCCACGATCTCCTTGCGATTCATCAGGAGCTTCTGGAAGGGCGGGAACGTCGCGCCACCCATTCCACTGATAATGAAATTGAACAAGTTAGGGATCCAGCGAAGACCTTGTCTGAAAAGGAGGAGCTTTCGGGGGGTGTCGTCCAGGATTCGGTCTCCGTGGAGGGGCCGCAAGAAAGACGGGCGGATCCGGTCGATTCTTTTTCTGAGGGAGGTGTGGTTGAGTCGAATGGGGCCAAGCCGGATGGGGCCGAGCCGAAAGTGGATGAGTCGGAGATGGATGAGCCGGAAGTGGTTGAGTCGGAAGTGGCCGAGCCGAAAGTGGATGAGTCGGAGGTGGATGAACCGGAAGTGGTTGAGTCGGAAGTGGTTGAGTCGGAAGTGGCCGAGTCGGAAGTGGGTGAGTCGGAGGTGAATGAGTCGGAAGTCGATCTCGCTGAGCGTTCTCTGGATGAAATCCTCGACGGATTGCTTCCGGAGGAAACCGAGGAGGTTTTGGCCGATCCAGAGCCTTCGTTCCCCGGGAAAGTCCCCGAAATAGCGGTGGAATCGTCTTCATGGGTGTCTCGGGAAGTCCCCACGCCTACGTTGCAGATTTCCGAGGCGGGTCAACGACAGCGGGAAGAGGGGGGGAGGCGTCAGGTGCAATCGATCGACGGGATCAGTCAGCGAGAGAGTCACGACCTCCAGGATTGTGTGGAGGAGGACGATTCTGCGGTCCTGAGGCTGGGAGGAGTGCTGGGTCGACTGTTTGGTTCCGCGGAGTAATCGGCTCGAAAAGTTTTTGCATTGGCTTGACAGGAGAAACATGGATTCATAGCCTGTGCGCTTTTCCCACGATTCTATTATGAAGTCGAGACCGATGAAGACGTATTCCCCGTCTATCCATGACATTGTGAACCACTGGCACGTGTTGGACGCCGACCAGGCTGTCCTGGGTCGTCTGGCCAGCCGTGTGGCACGAGTCCTTCAGGGCAAGCATAAACCGATCTATACTCCCCACATCGATACCGGCGACCATGTCATCATCGTCAACGCCGAGAAGATTCGAGTGACGGGGAAGAAGGCGGAACATAAAGTATACAACCACCACACAGGATATCCCGGCGGTCTGAAGACCCGGACCTACTCCGATCTTCAGGAGAGCAAGCCGGATGAAATTGTGCGGCTGGCGATTCGTCGCATGATGCCCAAGACCAAACTCGGGCGTCAGATGATGCGAAAGCTGAAAATTTATGTCGGTCCTGATCATCCCCATCAGGCCCAGAATCCTCAGCCCCTCGAACTCGAGTCCATTTAGTACCTGCAAGGAGTAGGCATGTCTGCCGAGGAAATGACCACATCTCCGGTTTCTCCGAAACCGAAAAAGAAGACCGCTTCCAAGCCGGCTCCCACTCACTTCTGGGGAACCGGTCGTCGTAAAACGGCTCATGCTCGTGTGCGAGTGCTTCCTGGTGCCGGCAAGGTGTCTGTGAATGGCCGCGCTATCGAGGACTATTTCCTTTCCAAGCGGGATCTGAACGCTGCCTTGAAACCGCTGAAAGTTACTGGGCTCGGAGATCGTTTTGATGTGGTGATCGATTGTGAGGGGGGTGGACTTACCGGACAGTCAGGAGCAGTGTTGCTCGGACTTGCTCGTGCCTTGTGGGCCGCTGATCCGACGATCGAATCGGTGCTTCGTGAGGAAGGTTTGCTTACTCGAGATAGCCGGATGCGGGAGCGCAAGAAGTATGGACAGAAGGGGGCTCGTGCGAGCTTCCAGTTCTCCAAGCGTTGATCCCTGGTCCAGCGCCGCGTAAGATCGGCGCAACATGGCTATATCTCAGATTCTCCCTGCCGATGCGTATCAAGCTTTGAAGGACGGTTCTGGAACCATCTATCTGGATGTTCGGACCGAAGACGAGTTTTCTGCGGGTCATCCGGAGGGGGCGTTCAATGTTCCGGTTCTATTTCCCGACCCTCAGGGAGGACCGCCTCGTTTCAATTCCGAGTTTGTGGACCTTGTCAAAGCCCTGTTCCCGGCCGAGACGACAATCCTTTGTGGTTGTCAGTCGGGAGGGAGGAGTCAGCGTGCGGCTGAAATGCTCTCCGAGGTCGGATTCACTCAGGTGATGAATGTTCAGGGGGGATTTGGGGGAGCTCAGCATCCGATGACCGGAGAGGTGGTGGTTTCTGGTTGGGAAAGTGAGGGGCTGCCTATTTCCACCGAGGTCGATGGAGCCGGGTCGTATCGGGTCTTGCGTTGTCAAGGAGGGATGGACGAGAGCTCACCTTGACGCTCGGGATCGGGATTGCTACGCTCCTCGGTCTTCTCGAGGGGGTTTCTTGAATTCAAGTCGGTTTGTGTGTCCATGAGTGAAAGACGCGGAATTGTAACAGTCGTCGGGGCCGGCACCATGGGGCACGGCATTGCCCAGGTGGCCGCGTTGGCCGGGTACCAGGTTCACCTGAACGATCTGGATTCGGAGCAAGTAGTTGCTGGGCGCGGTGCCATTGAGAGCAACCTTTCCGGCGGCGTTGACCGAGGAAAGGTTTCGCCGGAGGAGCGGGATGGAGCCCTCTCTCGGATTCGCGGGGTCCTCGATCTGGAGGAGGCGGTGGATTCTGCCGATCTGGTGGTCGAGGCGATTGTCGAGAATCTGGAAATCAAGCGGGGGCTATTTGCGAAAATCGAGGCGTTGGCGCCGGAATCTTCTGTTCTTGCCAGTAATACGAGTTCGCTTCCGATCGGTAAGATCGCAACGGCACTTCGGCACCCCGAACGGATGATCGGTATGCACTTTTTCAATCCTGTGCACATCATGGCTCTGGTCGAGGTGGTGGTGCATCCGGGGACTTCAGAAGCTGTTCGTGATCGGGTTCTGGAGGTGGTTCGGCGGATGGGGAAGGAACCGATTGTTGTTCAGGATTCTCCCGGTTTTGCTTCGAGTCGTCTGGGGGTTGTCTTGGGTCTCGAAGCGATGCGGATGCTGGAGCAAGGAGTGGCCAGTGCAGAGGATATCGACAAGGCCATGGTGCTGGGGTATCGACACCCCGTGGGGCCGCTCAAGCTCACCGATCTGGTAGGGCTTGATGTTCGACTGGCCGTTGCCGAGACACTCCATCGCGAGATCGGTGGGGCTACTTATGAACCTCCCGAGATTCTTCGGAACAAGGTAGCTTCTGGGCATCTGGGCAAGAAGGCCGGGCAGGGGTTTTATACCTGGTAGCTCTGCCTGGCGTTTCCGATATCCATATCCAGTCTTGGGAGCAACTCGAGGCTCCGGCTCTGGAGACGATTTTGTGATCTGGGAGCGCCCTTTTTCTGCCCTGTGAGGGCTGGATATGAGAGGATTTAGCTTTCAAGTCTCCTAAAAATCGGGGGGGAATTTGCGGTGTGGGTGAAGGGCCTCTCTTGAACTCCACTCCTGCCCCGGTAGGATACGCAGTTTCAGTTCATTTCAGTCCGTTCCGTCCTCGGTTCGGTGGTCCCTTTATTGGAGCGTACGCACCATGACGACCAAGTTCGTCCTCACTCTGCGTAGCATAGTTCTTGTTTTTCTCTTTCTGGTCAGTCTCGTCTCTCCCGTTGTCGGGGAAGATCCGAAGCCGGCATCCTCGGACTCGGTAGAACAGGCGATGGCCGCCCTGAAGGCTCCTCGAAGTTCCCGCGCGGTTTTTCGTGCGGTCCGCATCTTCTCTAAGGCGGGCGACAAGGGAATTCCTGTGCTCCTGAAAGGGTTGGAGTCGACCGACCCGATTCAGGTGGAGCAGACTTTCAAGGTGCTGGAACGCCTTCTTCGATCCGAAAAAATAGATCCGAAGAAAGTTCCTCAAAAGAGGGTGATCGAGAGCGCACAGAAAGGGGACTCCAAGTTGCGAGCAGCTGCGGTGGCTGTGGCGGGACACCTGTCAGGTCCGGAGGTGGCTCGGGTTGTCGTGGACGCTTATTTCGAGGAAGAAGAAGCGCTGAAAGAGGCGGGGATGCAGGCTCTCCTGGGAGAACCGAAGCATGCGCTGAAAATGATCATGGAGCGAGCCAAAGGCGAGGATTCGCAGAGGATTCGTGCTCTCAGGGCGATCAGCTTCTTTCGTACCGAACAGGCTCGTCGATTTTTGCTCGATGTGGCGACGAAAGCCAAGGAAGAGATGGAGGTTCGGAAGTCCGCTTTTCAGGGGATTATCCGTTTTCCCGATGGGCGTTCGGCGGAGCAGGATGTGGAGGTCGTTAAGACATTGATTCCCTTTCTGGACGACAAGAAGGAAGAGGTTCGCAAGGAATCTCATATGGCCATTCGGCGAGTGCTCGGCGTCTTTCGGTGGAAGGTGAATTATCAGGTGGACGCTTCCTCGGAGGCTCGCCAGGAATCGATGAAGCAATATGAAGCGTGGATCGATTTTCAGGAAATGCTTCAAGGTCTTTCTTCTACGAAAAATTCAACTCGACGAACTGCTCGCAATCAGGTGATGGATGTTCTTCGAGAACGTCCCGAGGCAGAGGAATACATTGCCGAATGGATTTCAGGCTCGAGCCGGTCCAAGTCCGTGGAATTGCGTCGAATTGGCGTCGAAATTCTCGGAGAGGTCTTTGGTGACGGAACCCTCGACGCTTTGCTCGATGTGGTGAAAAACGAAACGGTGGACGATATCCGAATGTCTGCATGCCGTTTCCTGGTCAGTTTTGTGTCGGGGGACTCCAAGGACCGCTCTGGCGATCGTCAAGCGATCGCCGAGAGTTTGAGGGGGTGGTATCAAGAGGATCCCAAGTCGACACTTCGATGGGAACTGGCACGTTTGCTGCGTCAGCTCGGCGATGTTACACCTCTTGCGGATCTCCTTCGATGGCTTGTCAGTACAGAGTCGGATCTTCGAAAGGAATCGTTGCTGTCGCTGTCGACTTATCCAGATGTCGCTGCTCTGGATGCAATCGAATCGCTGATCACTCTCCGGAATCTGGTACTGGAGGCCAAGCAGCCCCAGGGAGCGTTGGAGAAGATTCTGGGGCAAGACCCCTATAAGGTCGTGCCGAAAGCTCCTCGGGGATGGGGGTTGGATGTTCTGACTTCTGCAGCAGATACCCAGGCGAGTGAGGTGGTTGCTCGTCGTGAACGCGTTTTGAAGGGCCTTTCCGGAGCGATTGAAGATCATCGGGCGGACCCCTTCGCTCTCTATCAGGTGTTGGCGGTTACCGGGACCACGCGGGCACTCGCTCGGCTTCTGGAATATTTCGACAGTTCTCGGGTTGAGGACCGGGTGTCCGTGTACCGCGCTCTTTCCTTGAGTGGGAGCAAGAGTGATTCGGGGCGGGTTTCGGATCTTATCAGCCTGATGACAGATCGTTTTCTCGAGCGTCTCGTGGCCAGTAAAACCGATGAGGAGCGGATTTCTCTGATTCGTCTCCTGGGTCGAATGGGCGTAGGTCAGAAGTCGGTGATTGACGAACTGGTGAATCGAAGTGATGCCAAGGTGAATTCGAAAATTCGTCAAGCGGCGATCGAGTCTCTGGCTCAGCTTGGGGGGGACGCAGCTTTGATCCGCTTGCGTGCCATTCTCGAGAAGGATTCCTCGCGCTCTCTGCGCTTAGAGGCTGCTCGTGGTCTGATTCGACACGACCTGGAGAACGCTTTTCCCCTGCTGATCTCCCGACTGGGTGAGGAGAAGGGGGTCGAGTACATTCGAGTCCTTTCCGAGAAGTCTATCGAATTGAAAACAGAGGCGGCCGCGGAGTTCTACGCGGGTTTGCTCGAGCATAAGGATGACCAACTCAGACAGGCGGCGTTATCGTTTTTTGCCGCTTACGCGGGAGGGGGAAACAAGGAGACAGACCCTTCTGGCTGGCAGTCCTGGTGGGATCGGCGTCAGAAAATCGAACAGTATCTGAAGGGGCTTCGGGACGAAGACGACAAAAAAGCCGGGCAGGCGATCAAGGCGCTGGTGGCAGAGGGCAATGTCGGCGCGGAACATCTCTTGCCGTTACTCCATACCGAGAGCGGAGTCGTTTTTCGCCGTTTGCTGAAAGTTTTTGGCTCTGGTCTCTCTGGCAAGGATCCGCTGGAGGATTCGCTGGCGGCCCGGTTTTGGACCGCGATCTTTGGGCGTTCCGGAGGGCTGAGTGACGAGGAACTTCACGCCGTAGCTGAACTGGTCATCGATGTCGGAGATGAGCAGGCGATCGGGGTGACCGGCTATTTGGTCGACCGGATCACAGACTCCGCTCTTCAGGGACGGCTTCTGAGCAAACTGGTTTTGTGGGGATGTCGCGATCGAGAGAACGACTTGCTGGCTCTACTTTCGAATTCGGATCTGGGGTTTGTTCGTTCGGTCTTGGGTTGGATGGAGGAGTTGCCTCAACTCCGATATCACGATCGTCTTCTGGATCAGATCTCCTCTCCTTCCGGTCAGGAGGAGTATGCGCGGGTCTTGATGATTGCAGAGGTTCTGGCTCGGCGTGGAGATCTGCGTCTTATTCGTAAAGTGACCGAAGCGCTTACTCAGGTGGAAAAGGCGGACCTGGATTCTGCCTGGAAGATCATCAATCTTGCGGGCGGCATGGTGGATATCAAAGATCCGCCGACATCAGGGTCTGGCATCGCTTTCGAGGCGGCTCGAAAAACGCTTCACAATTACATCGAGGATTCGTTTGGGGAGTTGGAGTCTCTGGCCGCGCTACGGTTTGGATCTCCGGCATCTTGGAGTGAGGCCAGAAAATCTCTACTGGTAACGTTGAGTGATCTGGATCCCCGCTCTTCCTTTATCCCTCGGCTTATCGAGACCCTCTCTGTCGAAGGGGATCGTTCCTACCGAATTGCCGTATTGAATCTTCTCTCCGAGAGCAATTTTCGGGATGTTCGTCTGGTTCAAGAGTTGGATGCTCTTGCGCGTGACGAAGATCTTGGGGTGGCGATCTCAGCTTCGCGAGTTCTTCGGAACCTGGCATTTATTGGAGTCGACGACGTAGGAGGTGATTCGATCGAAAATGCGGTGGCGTTTTCGACTTTCTCGGGATGGGCACCTTCCTGGTCGACGCTCTGGGATCGAGCGATCAAGGCTTTTCAGGCAGAACTGGCCAAGCGACTGATCCGCTTGGCGGAGGATGAGCGTTTTGGGGTACGGTTTTATGCTATCCAGGGTTTGAGGGCTCTCGACGGCGAAGATGGGGCAAAGCGTCGTTCCGCCTATCGGGATTTATTGGAGAAGTCGATCGGTCTGGGTGACACGCAAACTCTGATGGAGGTCGAGGGGGCGCTGGCTCGTCTGATGGGAGAAGGAGCCGAGTCCTGGGTGGAGCAGACCGAAAAGGGATCGTCTTCGGTCCTGGGGATGATGGGGGTTTCGGAAGGTGGGTTGGGTACAACGGCCTTGGATGCCGGGCGCTTGATTCGTGGTCTTTCCGACCTTTCCGGCGGAGAGGAGATTCAGGAGCGCCTACGGTTAGCGGGAGAATTGAGGGTTTTTTACGAACTTCTCGGCGCGAAGAACGAGGAAAAGGTTCGAATATTGACTTTCAAAGTGCTCAAGGAGTTTGTGGATGCTCTGGGGGCCGAGTCGGCGATGCGGTGGATTCGTCCCGGGGACGATCAACTGGTGGGCAACGATGATTTCTGGCCTTTCTGGAGACTGGTAGAACGGGCAATCTCGTGCCTTTCCGATCCAGAGGAGAAGGTGAGGTCGGCGGCAATCGAATTTCTTCTCCCCTTGGTCGGCGAACTCGACTCAAAGTTCAATGCCCAGGACGATCCTGATAAATCCAAGGAAGCGATCGAAACGATCCAAAAATGGTTGGGTTCGGAAAAAGTCAGGATTCGAACGGAAGCTCTCATGGATCTGGCTGCCGAGGGTTCGAGAAAGTTGGAGGGTCCGCTGAAGGAACTGATCGAGAAGGATTCTGACACCGTTCTGGAAGTGTTTCGTCGGCTTCTGAAAGAGGGTTCTGCTCCGGTTCGTGCCCGGGCCGCTCAGGAAATGGGTCGTTCCGGAGATGTCGAGGATGC
>JASMLP010000125.1 GCA_030748635.1 Planctomycetota bacterium | reverse complement strand
GAATCGCGGGTCGCGGCGAGAGAGGCCAGATCGAGGTGTAGAAATTCCACCTGAGGATTGCCGGTTTCAGTGGAGATGGCCTCGACGACCGGAAGCGTTCGCTCTTGGGAACGACAGGCGAGGAACACGTGGGCGCCCATGCGCGCCAGTTCGAGGGCGGTGACACGTCCGATGCCGGTGTTGGCTCCGGTGACGATGGCGGTTTGGCCACTTAGATCGAGGGGGGAGGAGGTCATGACCGATCAGTTTGACACTCTTGGTCGCATTCCACCAGTTGCTGTCGGAAGTGAACCGATTTATGGTGTTTCGAATAATGGAGGTGTGTTGATCTGGTGAGAGGGTTCTGTTCGGTTTATTCCACTATATTTTTCGAGGTTCAAAGATGATGAAACCACCCGAATCCTGGAAGGGTTCTTTTGGGGATCGGCTCGGGATGGAGTATGAACATTTCGAACCGGGTCATACGGTGGCTTCTTTTGTCGTGACCGAGGTGCATCGCAATCCGCCTGGGGTTTGTCACGGTGGCGCGGTGTTCACCTGTGCTGACGATACGATGGGTGCGGCGGTGTTTCCCCTTTCCCCGGAAGGTACTTTGCCTACCGCCAATCAGGTCGATATCCGGTTGGTGCGTAGCGCTCAACCCGGAGAGCGGCTTCGAGCGGAGTCCCGGGTGATTCACCACGGTCGTCGGACCGCCGTGGCCGAATCTCGGGTGACCGATGAGGAAGGGAGGCTGGTTGCCCTGGCCACGGGAAGTTTTCTCTTTGTGGAGACGCGCTGAATCTGTCGATGCGCGGTGGGCTTGACGCTTCTGGCGGTTTTCAGAAAATAGACTTCTTGTCCCCAGGGATTTTGTGGGGTCGCGGGGCGAACAGGGAACGATTTTCGATCTGGATCAGGAAAGGTGTCGATATGAGTATTTTGCGCTGGCTTGTCGTTTTAGGGGTCTGGTTTGGATTTGGCGTGGCTGTTGATGGACAGCAAGAAGAAGAGGCGCGTCTTGTATTCCCTGTCAACGGCTTCTCGATCGCTCCTCTGGAGGCTCCCACTCCGGGCGCTTCTTGCGCTCCGCTGGCCATGAGTCTCCCTTCGATGGGAGGATTGGCCGCCAATGTCAATGTGCGGATTCAATCCTATCCGGGCTCGATGGCTGAATATATCTCCTTAACGAAGAGCCAGTTCCAGCAACACGGTTTGACCGTGATCAAGATCGAAATGCAAGGCGAATTCGCCGCTCGTCTGGAATATACCGGAACCATGCGATCGATGTCTCTGCACTGGTATGCCCGGGCTATCAAACGAGGCAATCAGGTCTATCTCGTGACCGGAACGGCTCTCGACGCGCAGTGGTCAGCGGTCGAAACCTTGTTGAGGCGCTGTGTGGACAGTTTTCGTCTGGACTGAGGTCTTTCAGAAGTCTGTTTTTTTGAGAAGTTGTCGAGATCGGCGCCCTTTTCCCGGCCGGGATTGATAGCATGTTGCGCCCGAACCGATCTTGTTGAGGACGAATGAATGAGCGACGAAACGATTGAGACTTCCAAGAAGAACTCCAAGGATCATGAGAAGCCGGAGGGAAAGCAAACGGAACACACCCTGACTCTGGGTGATGGGACCGTTTTTCCCTACACCGCGACCGCTGACTGGATCTTGCTACGCAAGAAAGAGAAACCGGTGGCGGAGATGTTTCATGTCTCCTATATCTCGAAGGAGTCCGCTGATGTCGATCGGCCGTTGACCTTTGTTTTCAACGGCGGGCCCGGAGCGGCCTCGGCGTTTTTACACGTCGGAGCGCTTGGACCCCGGCGAGTGGTGTTCGAGGCGGATGGGACTCCTCCTGGACCCCCTTCGCGTCTGGTCGATAACGCCGAATCGTGGCTTTCTTTCACGGACCTGGTTTTCATCGACCCGATCGGCACGGGATTCAGTCGGGCCATCGACGACTCCGAATCGTCCGGAACGGCGAAGGATTCGGGATCCAAGGAAAAGGAGCCGGAGAAGGAGTTCTGGCAACTGAATCGGGATCTGGATTCTCTGGCCGAGTTCGTTCAGAAGTATCTTTCGGTTCATAATCGATGGACCTCTCCGGTGTTCATCGCCGGGGAGAGCTACGGTGGGTTCCGGGTGGCCAAGCTGGCTCGAAAACTTCAGGCCGGATATGGAGTGGGCCTGAACGGCGCGATCTTGATCTCGCCGGCGTTGGAGTGGTATTTCCTCACTTCCAGCGACTACGATGTTATCGGCTGGGCGGGAGCCTTCCCGACCATGGCCGCCGCGGCGGCTCATCACGGTCGCAGTCGTGTCTTCGACTCGGAAACTCCGCTGTCGGAGATCCTTTCCGAGGCCGAACGTTTCGTGGGGGATGAGTTGATTCCCTATCTGGCCCAGGGAGAAGGTATGGCGACTGAGCGACGTCAGAAGACGTTGACTCGCATGGCCGATCTGCTCGGTTTGGAGGTCGGGGAGTTGGAGCGGCGGGAAGGTCGCATGGATATTCTGTCCTTTGCTCGACTTCTCCTGCGGGATCAGAACCGGGTTTGCGGTCTTTATGACGCGACAGTCACGGCTCCAGATCCGTTTCCTGATCGGGCGAACTTTGAAGGACCCGACCCGACGCTCTATTCGATCGAGCGCCTCTTTGCCGGGGCGATCAACGCCCAGATTCGAAGCGATCTCGAGCTGAAGACCGATCGGGATTACCACCTACTCAACATGGAAGTCAACCAGTCGTGGAAGGTGGATGGAAAGCGACACGCGTTTGATACCCAGATAGGAAGCACCGACGATCTGCGGTATGCGATGGCCCTCAATCCTCACATGAAGGTTTTTCTTACCCACGGGTACTACGACCTGGTTACCCCGTATTTCGCGTCGAACCGGATTTGCAATCTGCTCAAACTCGATCCTGAGTTGCGGAAGAATCTGTTCCTTCGTCATTTCGAGGGAGGGCATATGTTCTATAGCTGGGAATCGACCCGCTTCGAATTTCGGGATGCGATGCGGGACTTTTACGAGATTGCTGTTGGCTGAAGGAATCGTTTTCTTCTCGTCAGGGATCTCTATCGACGGTCTGCTGGGAACCGGGAATCGGTTCTTTTTCGACCGAATGTGGAAGTTTTCGGTTGCGAGTGAGAGGACTTCCGGAGGATCCGGAAATAAGGGGTGAAATCCTTTTTTTCAGGAAAAATCCGGAGGTTTATCATGCGACGAAGAATTCTGGAAGCCGTTGCCCTACTTGGCTTTGTGTTCGGTTTTCTCTGGCCAGTTTCGGCGGCGCCCACGCTGGAAGATCTGTTTCCTGCCGAGAAAATGCAGGACCCGTCGACACTGGATCTGGAGCTGGTAGAGCGAACGACTTACGCCAGTCAATCGAGTCCCGGAAAAGTGTTTCAGCGAATTCGTGTTCGCTTTACGAGTTTTCAGTGGCAGGGGGAAACCTGGCGGCACGATGCCAGTATTTTACTCCCCGCGAGTGGAAAGGTCGCTCCACAGTATCAGGGGACTTTGGCTGTGGTGAGCCTTCAGAAATGGATCGACGTGAAGCGTTGCGACCTGGTTGAGATTCCTCTATTGATGGGAATCCCTTGCTTTGTGATCGAGAGCGGCAATCCCGGACCTCGATACGGGCAATCGAAGGAAGGGGAGGTGATGCTCAACGGGATGAATCTCTATCTCAAGACCGGGGATCCTCGATGGATCGGTTATGCCCAGCTGGGCAAGGTGATTGTTCGCGCCGTGACCGCCGCCCAGACGTTAGCGGCAAAAAAGGGTTACAACATTCAGCGTGTCGTGGTGACCGGTCACTCCAAGCGCGGAGTGGCCAGCTGGATCGCCGCGGCGGTCGACGATCGGATCGTGGGAGCCATGCCTTCGGGTTGGTTGGCCGGAAACGCTTTCGCCTTCCTGGAGCACAAGCTGATGATGTGGGGACCCGAATACATGCCTACCGGCGATCCCAAGGGCCCGGCCTATGTCACGACCGCGGAGCAGATCGCCTTCACGAAGGTTCCGGGATGGGCCGATTACAACCGTTTCGTCGACGCCTACTACTTTCAGGATCGTCTGGTCGGAAAGAAAATTCTCAACACGATCGGAACGAAGGATCCGCTCTACCCGATCACCTATCAGCCGGACTTTCTGGACCTGTTTCCCGACGACAGCGTTTCTCATCTCACGGTGACCAATCTGGCCCACGGGAACAGCTCCGACCAGCAGGAGCAGGCCTGGGCGATGTGGCTGGCTCATTGCCTGGGTGGACGGGGTCTCAGTCAGGTGGTCCACAGTGTGGAGCGTCAGGGAACTCGTTGTATCGTCACGGCCAAGGTGTCGAGCTCTCAAGAGATTCAGAAACTGACTCTTTGTCGTGTTCTCGATGAAGATGGAACCTTTCCCGCATCGCAACGATGGACACGAAATCAGATGCAGAAGATCGGTACGGATCTCTATCGATTCGAGTTCCAGATTCCGGCCGGGAAATATGCCGCGGTTTTCGTGGAACTTCGCGACGAGGATTCCCAAGGGGTTCCAGGGGTTGTGACGACGAATCTGGAGCAGCTTCAGCCGTAGGTGGATTGGATGGATTCGGGTACCGATTCGTGCTCTCAGCAGGGGGTGCCGACCCGGGGTGGAGGTTTCTTCGAGCGAATTCAGTTCGAGTTCATCCGCTTTCGGGTCGAGCGACCCTCTCCAGAAGGACATGCGAACGGTTTTGTGGAGCGAAGCGATCGGGATGCCGGACGAGTTTCAGGTGATGTGACCTCGAAGTTGAAGGAGGTTCGGACCTGAGCGGAATCGTCGGATTTCGAGGGGGGAGATCTTCGGATGAAGAGCCTTTGCGCGTTAGGCGTTACAATAGGAGTCCATGATCTCTTCCTTCTGGGCCCGATTCGTGGGCACCCATCGCTGTCAGGTGGCGGCGACCCTTTTTCCGGTTGCCGCCGATGTGATCCACTGGTGGTTCTTCGAGGATCTCAACAGCTGGTTACGGGGGTTGCTGGAAACGCCATCGACCTTTTCTCTGGCGGTAATTTTGGGGATTTATGCGGCCTACGTTTACTCGCTCTGGACGGTCCGGTGGCTCGAACCGGAGGTTGCTCTCAAGAAGTTTAGCTTCGAGTACAAGGATGATGCCGGGTTTGTGAAAAAAATGACGGCCACCTGGCCGAAGGTGGTCTTTTTCTATCCCTCGTTTGCGTTCGGTATTCTCATGCTCATGTTGGTGGGGGAAACCATCGGGTTGAATGAGATCTCCGCTTCTTCCTATGGAGGCGCCTCCGGCCCCGAGGAACTTGCTTTGCCCTTCTCGGAGGACACGGCGATGTGGGTGCTCATCTTGGTGGTCTGTTTCTTTATTTTTGCTCATGCGCCGGCGTTGGCTCTCGATGACAAGCCTCGCTATCGATCGACACAATGGGGATATGTCAAAACCCTGATGATCGCGGTCCTTCTGGGCGAACTGGCCCTCAATCTCTCCGCCGCGGCCTGGGTTCATTTTCTGTACGACCCCAAGAAGATTCCCGATCGGGACGCGCTCGCCCTGATCGGCGCCCTTCCCCTCTTTCTGCTGTTCTTCGCATCTCCTCGGTTCACCTTCATGAGCCGGAACTTCACCTGGCCCACCCTTCTCTCCGGGCTGGCGCTGGTGATCTGGGAGGTCTGGGAGAGTCTCGAATACATCGCTTTTTGAAGAAAGGTATTCGTGCGTGGATCGGATTTCCCGGACACTTTTGGATACGGGGAGGCCTTGAATCCATGCGGTCAGTCGAAATCGGTTTTCGATCCACTCGACTCCGAGTCGGCGGACGAGTTTCAGTCTCGCAGGCTGAGGGTCAGAGGATCCGGGGTGTTCTGGGGATCGAGATAAAAGAGGAGCGCCATTCCGATTCCGCTGAAACCGTCGAGCAGTCCGGGGATGAGGTTCCGACTGGTCAGGTTTTGTAGCGTCCAGAAGCCTCGGTTCCGGTAGGTCTCGAGGAGAGATTGGACAATCACAGTCGCCTCTTGCTGCGCTTCCTGGTGGTTCTCGAGGAAAGCGGCCTTGGAGAGGAAGATGAGGCGACCGGACGCACCACAGCACAGGTGTTGCGGATCCGCGGTCGATCGCTTCCTGGTCGAGGAAATTGCGTGGGCAAGATCTTCGCGGATCTTCGGGTCGGGAAAGGTTTCGAGCTCGAGTCGGGCCAGCCCAATGCCGGCTCCACCCGCACACCAGCCGTTCATGATCTCCTCTCGTTTACGTCCTGCCCAGAGATTGTGCCATCCCTCGATCTGCGGGTCATAGAGTCGGCGCTCGAAATGGAGTCCGGCGCGAATCACCTCGTCCCAATCGTCGGATTCGCTGAGTCGATTCAGTCGGTGGAGAGCCATGGCAATGCCTGAGGGACCGTGAGCCATACCGACCACCGGATTGTCGGAGCCGGGAATACGGAATCCTCCGGAAAACTCACCTTCTTTCACCTGTTGAGAAGAGACTCGTTGGGCCAGTTGTCGCGCCGGGTCGAGAAAGGATTCGTCACCACTTTGTCGAAAGAGTTCGCAGAGGAGGGCGATCATCGCCGAAGAGCCGGTGAGCAGATCCGGTGAACGAAAGGAGCGCCACCTCCTCTTCTGAATCGACCGAACCAGGGTGCACGCTTGTTCGGTCCATCGAGCCTCTTCGAATTGATGGCTGCAACAAAGGAGAGCGTAGAGGGTCGCGGGTAGCCCGAGCAACCCGTCGCACTCCAGGTCGTATTTGGGAAGAAGTCGAGCGGTCAGGGAAAAAGCGGTTTGCGCCGCGGATCGGGCCAGGTCGGCGATCCGGTCGCTCCCGGTTTTTCTGGCCAGACCCGACAGGAAGATCTGAGTTCCGGACACTCCCTGAAAACACCAGGGAGCCGGGTGGACGAACCCGGGTGAATTACTTTTCTCATCGTAGATCAGAGTCATCCAGGAGGAGCCGAATCGGTGGCGAGCAGCGAGGTGATCCAACTGGTCACCGAATTCTTCGAGAAGTTGAAGCACCTCTTTCTGGAACGGTCGCTCTGGCTGGGAAGAGGTCACGGGGTCCGGCTCACCGGTCAGGGGCTCCACCGAAGAGATGGGTGACGCTGTTCCCGGAGAGGTATAAAACATTCGGGACGAAATTTTGATCAGTTCTCGTTGCCACTCGAGGTCTTCCTCACTCATGCTGTGAATACGGTTCTGAACATCTTCGGTCCCGGAGTAGGCGTTGATCGGTCCGTGTTCGGCTCCTCGGTTCATGCGTACGGATCGCTTGTGGGTATGAGCGCAGGCAAAGGGAATATCTCTTTGCCAGAGATCTTCTTTCTCCGCGTTGCCAAAGGCGAACGCATGTTCGTGTTCCGGGTCGGATACGGGTCCTCCGCAGAGGAATTCGAGCGCGATATCGTGGGCGGCTCCGCTGGAGAGGTTGTCCGGTGCGGTCACCCAGAACAACAGGTAGCCGTACTCGTTCGTGTCGCGAAGAATGGTTCGGATGGTCAATCCGGTGTCCTGCTGAAGAACACCTTGGGGCTCGAACAGTTCCTCTCGGTGGCCCAGAATAGCTCGATACGTGGATGTGAATCCCGCGTCGACCTCTTCGATGTAGTCAAGAGCTGAAATTTCTTTCCCCTCCCAAACGGGGAGCGAGGATCCGGGTTTTGGAGGGAGGTACTGATAATCGATCCGGAGGTTGGATGTCCCCAGGTGATGGATGACCGGCTGCTTGATCGGCCATCGGTTATGTGGCCAGCGACCACAGATTCCAGAGACGGCAAAGATCTCTTCGGATGGAGACGCGCTCTGAAACCATCGTGGCAGCATGTTCGTCAACAGAATATTGCGAGAACGGAATTCCAGCGGAAGATCTCGCATGATGGGTCCATCGGTGTACATCATCACGCCGCCGGAAAAGAGTCCCTCCAGGTCGATCGGGACCGGATAGGATCCCTGAACGATGAAGTTGTCCTCATGGAAGTCGCGCCCCCCCAGATGGTAAAGGACTGCGAGATTGGCGCCCTGTCGCTGAAAGAATTGCCGCACCTCGGTTTCGGATTGACATTCTCTTCGATGGAGCCACTCGACCCATCCGTAGTCTCCCCGATCGAGGACCTGAGCGGCATGGAGATCGATGGAGATCTGTTTTTCGTGGAGCCAGTCGAGGAAACGGAGGTAGAACACGTCGATAGCCAGGCTGCGGGGTTTGTAGCCCAGGCGTTTTCCGGATTCGAATTCCATGAGCCAAACGGCTTGTCCACCGTTATGCGGATCGGAAAGCTCGGTTTCCAGACGACTCACCTTTCCCTGGGAAGTGCCTGCGAAGAACCGATTCTCGATCTCCTCGCGGTCGTCTCGAAAGCGCCGAGAAACCGTTTTGGCGTTCACAATCGCAAATCGAGTGGTTTGGGCCAGGAGCCTCGCAAGAACCGGTACCGGTTCGAAAAAGTGGAGAAGCGCCTCCGCGTTGCGCCCGATCTCGGCCAGATACTGTTCGTATTGCTCTTCGGGTGAATCCCCAGGCAAAAGACCGAGGGCGGAACGACGCCCAAGCTGAACCACGAGGGTGCGGAGACAGAGTTGCGATAGGCGTTTGATCAATCCGGCTACAAGCGAGGGGAGTGTGTTCGTATTGATCGCTTGGTGGTCGGTTGCCGACTCGGCGGCAAGCTCACGATACATGGATTGCGCGAAGGGGTGGAGGAGTCCGGCCAGGAACAGCTCTTCTTTGGGGTCAACGGATTGAAGGATCTCTGCGACCGCGGTCTCCGGGGGGTAGGTCGCTTCAGTGAGTATCCGTCGAAGATGGTCGGCCCAGTCGGGGAGGGGGCCGGAATTCAGATCCGCTCGCCTCGAAAATTTTTGGGCTGCGGACGTGGGGTCGAGGTGGAGGTGCTGGAGGCGTTTTTCGAACACTCCCGATCCGTACTTTTTGCGGATCAGCATGTTCCATCGATCGACCCACTGCGCGCCTTCCTGAAGCATTTTGGGGTCGAGAGGGCGGAGTGGGTGAGTTATTGTTTCGTCCGGAGAAAGAGCGTTCTCGACGATCCGAAGAAAATGTTTTTGCCATTCGGATTCGGAGTTCATCAGATCTTTTTCCTTCGATGCGGTCCATGCGAGATCCGCTAACAGGAGATCCCGGGCGGTTTCTCTCTCGGATACGTTCCCGCGTGGAGGGTCGCTGACAGCGGAGCGCCTCAGTAATTGAAGTCCGGTGCGATTCCTCTTCAGAGAAAAGAAAGATCACACCGGGCCTAAGTCGGTTCCCGATGACGAGGAAATTCAGCCCAAGAACCGAGTGCTGCGACCGTATCCGCTAGGAAGCACACTCCGCGATGCCGGAGGCTCCCACGGTCAGGCCGGAGACGACACCCGAAGCAGCTACGGCAGCTCCCATAGTGAAAACGGCTCCGATGCCGCAAGCGATCATTACGCCTCCACCGATCCCTTCGCAGGTGTCCATTGTTCCTCCTCCTGCCACGTCAGATAGATCTCCATCGCTCAGACCTCCCTTGCTGGATTCTTGTAGCGCTTGAGCTAGATGCTCATCCCCAAAGGGAAAATTCAGTTCCGCACCAAGTTCTTGGAGATTCTTGGAGATTTGTTGACTGTGCTGGAGGATGAGTTTGTCGATCTTCTGCTGGACTTCGGGATTCTTGGTCGCATGTTCAAACAACGCAGCGACATTTTCTGTGCTCATGGAGACCTCACATTTTTTGATGTTATAGAGATGGAATCACTTCGCTACGGCGGAAGCGACTGAGATTCCTCCACCGGTTACTGCCGAAGCGATCCAGGTGGTACCTTCGGTTATAAAGCCGGTTGCGGCACAGATGGCGCCCTGGATGCCGCCTCCTGCCGTACAGGCAGGGTGACTTCCACCCGCAATCGAATCCAGGTCGGCATCGCTCAGTCCGGATCCGACCGCATCGATGTGATCGGTACTGAACGAATGCCCATGTTCAGCGGCGACGGCTTGCATATCGGCAACCAACTTTCCGTTGGCTTCGCGGATTGTGGCAGCGTGACCGTCAATCACAGACGATATTTTCTCCTGCATTGCTTCATTGGTTTTGGATTCTTCCATAAAGGCTCGCACAGCTTCTTCAGACATGTTTTTCCCTTTTTTAATCGATCGCGGAGTTCTGTCGTGTATCAATCTGAGGCTTTGAGAATACAGGAATTGGGGCAAGGCCTCTACGGAGAAAGTCTTTGATCCCGGCTGGCCCCTTTGTTCTGTTTCAGTAATGATTCATTTCCCCCACTTTTCTCTCTGATGTCGGTACGTATTCGTTATAGCCGACACTTGTATTTCATGGAAAGAGGGGGGGTAAGAAGTTCCGAAAGGAGGGGTTTTTTGAACGCCCTTCCCTTTCGAAGCTCCCAAAGGAGAAAGGGAGGCTATCCATCGGAAACGTAATAGAGGTAGGCGAGGACGACCACCATAACGAAACCGACATAAAGGACGTTCAGCAAGATCCCGTCGCCTTTTGTTTGTGTTTGGGATTTTCTGTGTCCCCGCGACGAATCTTTCTTTTCTTGTGTATGGGACTTTTTGCGCGTTTGCTGCTGTCCCTTCTTTTCGCGAACGCGAGTAGGGAGGCACCCCATTTCATGGATTTGAGTAATAACTTCCTCTACGGATGGCGCTTCCATTTCGTCGGAAAATATTTTGCCTTTAGAGTCCACAGCATCGTAGTCGAATACGGGCATGTACAAATCTCCGGCGTCAAGCCATCTGGCGGGCCGCGAGTTCCTTGAAGTGGCCCTCTTCGCTCATGAGTTCCTCGAACGTCCCCGCCTGAGCGATACGCCCCTGGTGCAGGACCAGGATCCGGTCGGCGTTCTGGATCGTACTGAGGCGGTGGGCAATCACCACGCGGGTGGCTTCGAGCTGTTCGATGTTCCGGGAAATGAGGGCCTGGGTGGAGTTGTCCAGCGCGCTGGTCGCCTCATCGAAGAAGAGGATCTTGGGCCGATGGGACAGTGCCTGAGCAATTAACAAGCGCTGCCTCTGGCCGCCGGACAGGGTGGTGTCGCTGACCATGGTGAAGAGCCCCATCGGCATCTTCTGGATATCCTGATCCAGCCCCGCGAGTCGGGTCGATTCGACGACTTCCTCCATGGTCATCAGACTCGAGCCACGGATGTTTTCCAGGATGGAGGTCGGAAAGATCTTGCTGTCCTGAAGCACAACCCCGATCTGCCGACGGACCTCCTGAAGGTCGAGGTCGCGTAGGGGGACATCGTTATAAAGAACATCTCCTTGGGTCGGGTGGTTGAGTCCCAGCAGAAGTCGCATCAGGGTCGATTTACCGGCGCCGGAGGTGCCGACAACAGCGACAAACTCTCCGGGGTGGATTTTGAACTCGAGATCGGAGAGAACGTTGGGAGTGTCGTTTCCGTAACGAAAGGAGACGTGGGACAGGTGAATCGTTCCGTCGAGCACTCCGGGATCCGCCTGCTTCTCCTGAATCTCGGGTGCTTCTTCCATGATCGGTCGCAATCGATCGTAGATGGATCGAACATTCATCAGAGGAATCACGCTCGTGGCCAGGGAGGAGAAGGCGCCGAAGAAGGCACCGAATGCCGCGGTCGCGGTGAAGTAGACCCCCAGGGTCAGCTCCTGAGAGTCGGAATAGGTGAACAGGTAGAACAGGATTCCGGTTCCGATCGGTGTGATCAATTTGAGCAGGGTCGAGGAGTTGATGTTCAGAACCGAAGAGGCGAGATGGTCGTCCACCTGCGTCTGAAATCGATCAGCCCAGCGCGCAAAGACGCGACTTTCCGAGGCGCTGACCCGAACCTTCTGGATGCCGTTGAGCACCTCGATCGAGAACGAAGAGAGTTTTCCCTGGGTGTCGAGCAGACGGCGCTGATAGGTCAGGTTTTGTAGACTGGCCACGAGGGTGATGAGGGAGGAGACCAGGGCCAAGATCAAGCCCCACAGGGCCACCGCGGCGCTGTAGTAGAGCATCTGGCCGAGGTAGACGAGAGAGAACAGCCCGTTGAGAATCGTGCTGATCACGGTCTGACTCAGAGCCGATCGAATGGCTTCGACTCCGAGCGCTCGACGAAGCAGATCGCCGGTCTGGTACTTCTGGAAGAAGGTCGAGGGGAGGGAGAGGAGTCGATCCAGGACCGCGGCCTGGATTTCATAGCTCGACCGGGTTTCGAAGCGGAGGGAGACGAGGTTTCGAACCAGCCCGATCATCAAGCTGCCCAGGTTCAGCGCGAAAAGAAGAAGGACCAGGATCAGAATGCCATCCTTGGATCCGGAGGGAATCAGGGAACTGGTCAACATCCCCATGGCGACCGGAAGGGCAAGGCCGATGAGGGAGACGACCAGGCCCAAGGCGATGATTCCCAAGATGCTTCCGCTCCCCCGGGACAGGGTGAAGCGAAGGAGGTCTCGGAGGGTGACCGCTCGGGATGGGAGCGGTCGGTAGAAGGTGAAAGCGGTGGGCAAGATCTCTTCGGCGTTGGAGGCGTCGACCCGGTCGCTGCGGTTTTCCAGGGGACGTGAACGCCGGTAAGAGCCTCCGGATGCGGGGAGAAGAGCGATCGGGGCCTGGGTGTCCCGATCGAACCCGAGCAGAGGCCCCCCCTCCTGGCGGTACCAGTCTTTGCCCAGGGTGACCTGTCGATAGCGAAACCGGCAGAGTCGACTGATCCGTTCCAGTCCCGTCTGGCGGGAGGGACGTTTCAGAGCCTGTAGATTGGGGTCGATCTCGATCTGAGCCGCTTGACCGATCTCCTGGCAGGCGGCCAGCAAGGGATCTCGCAGTTGGACACCGGAACCGACCGAGGACTGCGGGCGCTCGAAGGTGTGGGCCAGATGGTCGAAGGATTGCTGGTAGACGTTACGGTCCGCTTCGGTGCGTTGCTCGATCCGATCACGAATCGCTTTCTCCCGGGTTTCCAGGAGTCGATTCGCGCACCGGGCGAGATAGCTTCCGAGTCGATCCCAGCCCGCCCAGAGCGTGGCGGTCTCCAGGCTCGAAGGGTCGGGCAGCTCGATTCGAGAGGCTTGCTTCGCTTGGAGGGCGGTGTCGGGGGAGAGAGGGAACGCGGGGAGTTCGGGGGTCAGCAGCAGGGAATCGAGTTCGGCTTCTCCCGAAGTGAGTGAAATCCACGAGACCCCCGAAGAGGACCGGAGGATCTGGCCTTCGGGCCACTCCAACCCCTCTTCGGGTCGAAGGTCCTCCGGCTGGTCGGGTTGGGAGTCACCACGGAGGGCGTGCGTGAGAACCTCGACCGTGGATTCGAGGAGCGGGAGAAGGCTTGCAGCCGGAAGTTCGCGGCCCGCATGCCCGATGAGTTTCGTATCCGGAGCTGGAATCGCGGACCAGAGGAGTTCCGGATCCTCGTCTCCACTCGCGATCGGAAGGAGCAGATCGCCGGTCTCCAAGGTATGCACAAAGAGTCGGGCCCCCCAGTCGCCTGAACCCTCTCGCCGCTGGACGAAGAGATCGAGACTTCCCGCAGCGATCCACCAGACCCGATCGTTGTTTTCGAAGAGGATCGGCTCGTTGGCTCCGACGATGCGAGAGTCGCCGGCTGCGAGGATTTCCTGGGGTGATTGGGATGAGGTCATGGCTCAGGTACTACTCACCAGCTCGGCGTAGGTTCCTTTTCGAGAGATCAACTCGCTATGGGTTCCCCGTTCCGCCACCTGCCCCTGGTCGAGCACAAGGATTTCGTCGGCATCGCGGATGGTGCTGAGACGGTGAGCGATGATGAGACAGGTGCATCCCCGTCGGCGAATCGCTCCGTCGATCTTCATTTCGGTCTGGGGGTCCAGAGCGCTGGTGGCCTCGTCGAGAATCAGGATGCGAGGTTCTCGTACCAGGGCTCGCGCGATTTCGAGTCGTTGGCGCTGTCCTCCACTCAGGTTGGTTCCCCCTTCGGAAAGGGACGCTGAATATCCGCCGGGACGTTCGGCGATCGTCTCGTGAATCTGGGCATCCCGGGCCGCACGGAGGATCATCTCTTCGGGCAGGGTCTGATCCCAGAGAGCGATATTATCTCGAATCGTACCCTCGAAGAGCGAAATGTCCTGGTCCACCATGGCGACGCTGTCGGTGAAAAGCGTACGGGAGTGTTCGTTGCGGGGGATGCCGTCGAAGGTGATCCGTCCCGTCCAGGGCTCGTTCAGGCCGACCAGCAGGCGAGCCAGAGTCGATTTGCCCGAACCGGTCGCCCCGACGATGGCCACTCGCTTGCCGGGTGTCAGGGAGAGCTGAAAATCACGAATGAGCGGTTCCTGGTGACGATCGTAGCCGAACGAAATGTCTTCGAAGAGAACGTGGCCGGTGAGCAGAGGAGGCGGAGAGCTGGGGGCCGCGACCGGGGAAGTGGGGCCGGAAGCAACCGGATCGGCAGGATAATGGAGCACATCGTCGAGTCGATTCATGTTGGCCATGCCGGCGAGCATGCTCGACCAGGTCCCCAGCAAGCTTGTGATCGGAGCGAGGAAGCTTCCGATGAGCATCTGCATGGCAAGAAGCGTACCCAGGGAGATGTGACCACTGATGACCCGATAGCCGCCGATACCGATGATCGCGAGGGTGACCGTCTTGGTGGCCAGAGAGGGGATGAGCTGGAGAACCAAGCTGATGATGCCGATCCGCTGGGTGAGATTGGCGGTCGTGGCCTGATAGCCCGCCCATTTGGAGAAGAAGTCGTTTTCTCGTCCCGTGGCCTTGAGCGTTTCGATGCGTTGCAATCCCCCCACCAGAGCTCCAACCTGTTTGGACTGCTCCACCACCATCTTCCGGTTCTGGTCGATCTGGACCTGCTGGGAGAAGCGCATGGTCAGGATGTTCACCACGGCCGCGATGAGAGCCACTCCGGTCAGGACCGGGTCGAACAGATACATCACCACGCCGTAGAGCAGGAGGGTGAAGACAGAAATCAGCGGATTGGCCAGTTGATTGGCGATCAGGGAGGCGACGCTGTCGTTGCTCTCGATTCGGTTATCGAGGTCTCCGGCGCTGCGTTGCTGATAGAAGGGGATCGGCAGGCGAAGGAGGTGACCGAAAAATGCGGAGGTGCTTTTCAGGCTGAGCCGGAGCTGGAGTCGCATCAAGACATACTGCTTGAGCCAGGACAGCAAGACTTGCAAGGCCACGAATCCGCCCAGCGCGAGCAGCAAGGGGGGAAGCCAGGATTTCTGTCCGGTCAGGAGAATCTCGTCGATGAAGATCTTGGAAACACCAGGGATCAGGATGCCGGGGATGGCGAGAAGGATCCCCGCGATCGCGGCGAAGATCAGACCCGGGGCGGTGCGCTTCAGGCGAGGTCGAAGGCTGTTCCAGGGATTGGGTGGCGATCCGGTTTTTTCGAACGTGGCGGACGGAATGAACTGCAGGACGATGCCGGTGAAATGCTCGCTGAACTCCTCGGACGAGTAGGTTTCGCGCTGACCGCCGGCCGGATTGTTGATGTACCAGGTTCCCTTCTGGTAGCCCTCCAGAACCACAAAATGGTTCAGGTCCCAGTGAAGGATCGCGGGCATGGAAAGCTGGCCCAGTTGATTCGGATCCAGGCGAAATCCCTTGGTTTCCAGACCGTGTTGACGGGCGGCCTGGAGGATTTTCAGAGCGTTGGATCCGTCGCGGGAGACCCCCACATCGATGCGAAGCTGTTCGAGGGGAATCCAGCGACCGTGATAGGCCAGAACCATCGCCAGCGAGGCGGCCCCGCACTCGACGGCCTCCATCTGCTGGATGCTCGGAGTCTTGACGCGACCCTTGGGAAAATTGGGAGCAGCCGGAGTTCCCGGCAGCGGCTCATTCGCCATCAGGACTCCCCAAAAGCTGACGAACCCAGCTGAGCACCAGGCTGATCGGACGCTTGGAATCCACCTCGAACTTGGCCTGACAGAGGGTTCCTGATTGCAACCGGATCGGCGGTCCCTTTCGGCTGGACCAGCGGTAACCGCTCGTGGTCGATGGATCGAATTCGAAATCCAGATGCACCTGGTAGGGAGCTCCCAGCTTCTGAATGACTTGCTGGGCCAGCGTTTCCTCGCCAAGGACGTTCTCGACGGTCTGCCTGGAGACGGGAATTTCGGAGACCTCAACGACTTTTCCAACCAGATAGCCGTGGATATTGGAATCCACGCCGCCAGGAAAGACCTGGACCCGGATGCCCGGGATGAGCTTCTTGACCTCTTCGGCGCCAACATAGAAGGAACCGACAAACGGTTTGGACGGTTGCACGCCTCGTTCGAGCTTGAAGAGGATCGACGCGGGAGACACCTGCGAGCCCACGAGGATCTCGGTTTCGAGAATTCGACCCGCAAACGGACTGTGTACCCGAGATCCGTAATCGAGTCGGGCACGCGCTTGTTCGAGCGAAAGCTCCAGCTTCTGGATGTTCTCATGCCGTTGCAGCTGCTTGACCTGGAGCTGATTTTTCAGATCGAAGAGGGATTGCTTCAACTGGGTGATCTGTTCCTTGAAATGAACGAGTTGTCCCCGGGTCGCAGCGACCTTCTCCTCCGCGGCCAGAACTTCGGTCTTCGTGATGAGTTCTTGCTCGAACATCTTCTTCTGGGTGGCAAGGGTCTGTTGATCGTTCTGGAAATTCTTGTCGGTCAGGGTTTCGAGCTCCTGATAAGAGACCATCTGAGCGTTGTGATCCTTCTCCTGTTCTTCCTGTTGTTGGGTTTCCATCGCCAGCAAGGTCTCGTTCTGGGTTTTTGCCAGATGCAGTTGCAACTGGGCTTCCGAGACACGATTCTCCAGATCCGGTCGGTGAACGGTCAGGAGGAGATCTTTCTCCTCAACCTGTTGACCGGTTTTGACATGAATCTCAGTGACGATTCCCTGGACATCGTGCTGGATGGGAACGATTTCGCCTCCCTGGAGCAGCATTCCCTGACCGGGAATCAGATTCGGGATCCGACCGAGGAATCCGTAGGCGAGAGTGGAGGCGAGAAGGAAGGTCGCGGTGGCCAGCAAGATCCAGCTTCGGGCGCTGGTGACCACCATGATCTCGTCCAGGTTGTCCGGAGAGCTGATTTGCTGGAAGGTTTCTTGTCGGAAAAGATTGTTGCCAGCCATGTCAAAACCTTGGTTGAAAGGAACCGTAGAAGATTAGGAGGGAAATTGTGACGCATCTTTAACGAAATGTCATGCTCTTGGGGTCCTAAGGTTTATCCGAGACCAGTTATTTTCGTCTCGAGATCCTGGTCCCATTCTTCCAGTCGCGTTTCGAGATGACCGGAAGCCCACTCTTCGACATTTCCTTGGGTGAGCGTAAAAAACATCAGCGCTTTTTCGCGTAGGGAACGTTTTTCTCCAGAAAATCGTCTGCGGTCCACCTCCTCGATATGTCGCACGGCGTCGACGATGATCTTCTGGAGGATGCCAAACGCTTCCTCGGATAAGGGGGGGGTACCCCGGTATCGGATCAGTCGGCCTGTCTCCCGAAATTCAGGATGATTTTCCAGTCCCATGAATCGTAGAAACCAGTCCGCGTGAAAGGCTCCGGTCGCTTCGACCATACCGGTATAGTCCGCGATGATTTCTTCGAAAGCGCAGTTGTGGATCGATCCGAAAAAGCGAGCCGTCATGAAATGCGTCGATTCGTGCTCCATACGGATTCGCAGGGAGAGTTCGGACCATTCCTGGGGAGGAACTCCGACTTCTTCGGCGTCCAGATTGCTGTAGACCCCTTCGGAGAGGAGAATGAATTTGTCCTGATAGAGTTCCTTCCTGGAGATCAGTTGCTGGAACTCCTCGCTCCACACCCCGAAAGGATGCTCCTTCATCCATTTTTTCTGGTACTGCCGGATACGATCCCAGTTGTTGTAGCCGCTTCCCATGGTCGCTCCCACCGCGTCCGGAACGGGGTGAGGTTCGTTTTTCTGGAAAAGCGCTTGGAGGAGGAAAACGAAATCCTCTCGATCTCCCGCGGTGATCATGGGAACCCGCCCGGCCAGGGTTGGATAACAGAATATTCGGACTTTTTCTGGAGCTTGCAGAGTCTGTTTGTGGCTCAGAGTCGTCTGGTATTCAGAGTCTCCACGCAGAGTGGCGGCTCGATAGAGATCCTGCTGACTCATTCCCTCTTCGACGGGAAACCAGAGCTGAGGGAAACGGTTTTGAAGACAAGAAAAGGCTCCTTGATCTTGCGACGCTTCGAAGTATCGGTCCCAGGCTTCGAGGTGGGCCTCATCCGCAAGAGGTAGATTCAGGGGCCAGTTGAGGTCGTCGAATGAAAAACGGTTTTCCCCGTAGGAAAGGAGTTCCTCGAGCACCTCTCCTCGAGCTCCATAACCTTTCAAAACAGACTGACGATCGAACATGCAGTTCTCACTTGTAATAAGACGATCGGTTCTAAAAAATCACGGCATGAAATCCGAAGATTTCTCGATTCTATCCGATTCTTTTTGGGAGGAGATGTACACCCGCTCCGCCTTTCTTTCGGAACGACTGGATTCGAAACGGTTCCGGCCGGTCGCTCACTGCGACAACGGGAAAAAGATCAAGCGGAGAATCGCCCGGTGGAAAGAGGTGCTGGGCAAAGAAGGGGAGCAGAGATTTCAGAACCGAATGGAGTGGTCCGATCTCTCTTCCCGGACCCTTCGTCCTCGACTCGGAGAAGTGGTCGCGAAACAACCGGATCTCGAGATCGACTGGATGCGGACCCTTCGAAAGATCATGGAAACGGCCCGGACCGAAGGGGAGGCTCTTCGGGGGCAATCGATTCCGACCCCGCTAGGTTCAAAACAGTCGGTGAAGGGCCTTTCTCGCCGATCCATCGCTCGACTTCCGATCCAGGGAGCCCTTCTGCGCAAGACCCCGATCCCCTTCGAGGAACTCTATCTTCCCCTGTTACTCGTCGCCCGACGCCGCCTGAGTCTGCGACTGGCCGCCGAACACCCAAAAGACACGCTGCCTCTCACCCGACGTGCGTTCCGCCAACTGGAACGATCACTCCTGCAAAGAATCTCCTTCCTGGCCAACGAAACACTTCTGAGAGAGTTTCACGCCTCCCTCCCCTTTCACCAGGCGGTCCAGCTCGTTTTATTGAAAGAGGGGAGCCGAAACCCTTCTCGAGAACGATACACCGATTTTGTGTCCGGGCATCTTGCCGAGGGGTATCAGACCCTTTTCGAAACCTATCCGGTCCTGGCCCGTCTGATCTGCACCACGATCGATTCCTGGGTGGATCATGTCGCTGAATTCCTGATTCGTCTGCAGCAAGACCGTGCCCAGCTTCTGTCAGGGGATACCTCGGAGCCGGTGACGGATCTGCAGTGCGATCTCTCCGACCCCCATCATCGAGGCCGGACGGTGTTGGCCGTGACCTTTTCCGGTGGCAAACGGTGGGTGTACAAACCCAAGTCCATGCGGGTCGAGATGGCTTTTCTCGATCTACTCGACTGGGTCAATCGGAAAGGGTTATCCCGAACCCTTCGAGTGCTCGATGTGATTGCGAAGGAAGACTACGGTTGGGTCGAGTTTGTCGATCATCGCCCCTGTCGCTCCAGACAAGAGGTCCGCGACTTCTACCACCGGGCCGGTTCGCTTCTGTCGATTCTGTACGCCCTCGGAACAACCGACTGCCACCACGAGAATCTGATTGCCGACCGCGATCAGTTCATCCTGATCGATATGGAAACGGCTTCGTGTCCTGCCATGAAAAACTTTCTCCCCAAGCGGGAAAAAGCCTCCGAATCCCCTTTTCAACATTCGGTTCTCAATTCCGGACTCCTTCCCTGCTGGCAGTGCGTCTCCGACTCCCAGATCCAATTCAATGTCAGCGGGCTAGGAGCGTCTCGGGCGTCTTCCTGGTCGGGGAAACAGCTTCACGCGGTCAATACCGATGAAATGCGAATGACCTCGCAAACCATCTCCCCTTCGGGTCAGTCCAATCTTCCTCTTCTGGGCAAGAAGGTCGTTCCTCCTCAGAATTATCTCTCCGAATGCATGCAGGGATTCGAGGAGGGATATCAACTTCTTCTCGCCCACCGAAGAGAGCTGCTGTCTCCGAAAGGACCGCTCGCATCCTGGAAGTCGGGGCGGGCTCGTGTGGTCATTCGCCCTACCCGGGTCTATTTTCAGCTGCAACAACAGATGATGCGACCCGAGTTTCTTCGAGAGGGCGTCGACTGGAGCATCGAACTGGAACGACTCTATCTGGCCTACCTCGATGGTCCGAAAGCCCCTCGAATGTGGGGGGCGGTTGATCTGGAACTCGCGTCCATGCATCGAATGGATATTCCCTATTTCTACTCCGAGGTGGGCGAGCGTACTCTCGTAAGTTCCTCGGGGGGGCGCCTGGATCGACTCTACCTCCATCCGATGCTGGATGAAATTCGCGGCAGGATCCGAAAACTCAAGGCCAACGATCTGCGTTTTCAGGCAGATTTGACCTACACCAGTTTGGCCAGCGAAACGGGACCCTCCCGTTCCCAGGGGGAGACCGAGCAACTCCGCGGAGATTGGTCGGCGGCGCCACGAAACCTATCCACTTTCCTGAAGGCCGAAATATCCGGCATCGCCGACGACCTGACACGGCATGCGGTTCGGTCTTCGGGAGGGGATCTCTACTGGCTCGGGGCGCAGTTCCAGGAGACGAGCAGCAACTTCACCACCAGCATACTGGGAACCGATCTGTATGGAGGGACCAACGGGATTGCCCTCTTCCTGGCCGCAGCCGACCAGGAGTTGTCGCCGGGGAAATACCGCGCGACGGTACTCGCAGCTCTGAGATCGCATACGACCCGAGCGGCCAGAGCCCAGCGGGAAACCCTCTATCGAAAATCACCGAATCCACCGCTGGGTCTTAGCGGAATGGGAGGCGATCTCTACATCCTGGTCCGCGTGGCCTCCTTTCTGGGAAAAAAATCCCTGATCCAGGAAGCCTCCCGGATGGCTCATCTCCTCAAACCGCGTCACATTCGCAACGACAAGGTGCTCGATATTATTGGCGGCTCGGCGGGTCTTCTTCTGGGACTTCTGTCCCTCTACCAGGAAACCGAAGAACGATCGGTTCTCGAGAGGGCGATCCAGGCCGGAGACCACCTGCTCTCGTCCCGGATTCTGACTCCTAGCGGTCTTCCCACCTGGGACACTCTGGGAACGGGGGAAACGCATCCCCTGACCGGTTTTTCTCACGGCGCGGCGGGGATCGCTCTGGCACTCATCCGTCTCGCATCGGTCACGGATCGGGATCGATTTCGGAAGGGAGCAGAGGACGGGCTGCGTTACGAACGCAGTGTCTATTGCCCCAACAACAGAAACTGGCCCGATTTCCGCTCCATGGAAGAAGGGGAGATTCCGGGTTTTCCGAGTCAGTGGTGTCATGGGGCCACGGGGATCGGGCTGGCACGATTGGGGATGTTG
>JASMLP010000124.1 GCA_030748635.1 Planctomycetota bacterium | reverse complement strand
GTTTGAACTGGCGATTTGTGGCCTGATGCTGGCCGGTCTCTTCGATTTTCTGGATGGGCCGGTGGCCCGTTGGCTGGGAGTCGACGAGATCCAGGAGCGTTTCGGTTCCCAGCTAGACATGGTTGCTGATATGTCCAATTTCGGATTGGCGCCGGTGGTGGTGCTGGCGACGGCGGGTGGGTTCTCCTCGGTGCCGGAATGGATTTTGCTTTTCGTTTTTCTGTTGGCGGTCGCTTTTCGATTGGCTTACTTCGGAACTTTCGGGCTCGAACTCGGAGAGGTCGGTCCGTTCTATACCGGTCTTCCCTGTACCTTCGTGGCACTGTTTCTCCCTTTGGTTGTGGCGGGAACGATTCCTCTGGGGGAGAAGGTCCAAAGTTGGGTTCTTCGGGGATTGGTCGCGACTCTCGCCCTTGCGATGGTGACTCCGATTCGGGTCCCCAAGCCTCGGGGGGTCTGGCTTTTGCTCTTTCCGCTGGCTGCTTTGGGGATGACGGCGTTTTTTGTGGGGCGAGCGTTGGGATGGGCCGATTGATCCCGATCGAAAAATCAATTTTGGCCAGGCTGAAGGTCTCGCATTCTCGCGGGAATCAAGAGGGTGGGGGTTCTTAGCGTTTGCGGAGTTTTTGCTGGGCGTGCCGACGCGCGCTAGGGGTTACGGATCCATCGATGGCTGTGAGTTTGCCCTCTTGGTCCGCCACCAGAATGTCGAGGATCCGGTCTCCGTTGAGATCGGCGAGGACGGGGTCTCCCTCGACCCCCTGGCTTCCTAGGTTGAGCTTCCAGAGGGTATGTCCCGTCAAGAGATCAAGCACTGCAAGGGTCGAGGAGGAAATGTTGAGCAGATTTCGGTTTTTATCTTTTGTCAGGAGGCCGTAAGTGACGATCAACTCGGAAATTTTGTCGCCGTCGAGGTCTGCGGTCAGTGGAGTCGTCGAGAAATAGAATCCAGGAGTCGTTCTCCAGAGTATTTCTCGCGTGTTCCAGTCCATGGCGAAAAGCCCCCCACTTCCGGCGGGAATGAGCAACAGGGTTTGTCCTCGAGGCGTTTCGGTAACGGTTGGGGAGCCGGTTACCGATGATCCACCGGTTCTATGAATGAGTGTGAGCCCGTCTTTGCCCCGAAAAACGTGAAAATGACCCTGTTTGGTCATCAGTAGACACTCGGGAATTCCATCGCCATCGAGGTCGTACAGGGTCGGCGGAGAGAAGCTCCCTCTTGGTCCGATCTCGCGCTTCCACAGGATGTGGCCATCTCGCCCCCGGATGCAGTAGACATGACCGTCCCCTGAAGGTGCGACGATGTCTGGAGCGCTGTCCCCGTCCATGTCGGCGGCCTCGAGCCCTCCCATATTGGGCGCGCCGGTGGGAACGCTCCAGAGAGTCGAGCCGGTTTGACCGTCGATGGCCACGATATCGGTGGGCTCCCAGCGTTGAAGGGCGAAGTCGGCCTGCCCGTCTCCGTTCAGGTCGGAGATCGCTCCGACCGCGTAGGCTTGGCCGTAAGTCTCCAGGGGAAGATGAATGACACGTTTTGTGGCGGTACGTACGGTTATTCGGCTGGTTTTGTCGGGCAAAGTTTCCAGGTAGGCGAGATCCATTTCTCCGTCACCGTCCCAGTCTCCGACCGCGGGCGCCCGGTTGTTCGATTGATGGGAGGGTAGGGCTTCGATTCGACGACCGCTGGCTCCGTCAAGTCGAGCGAGTTGACCTCCAAGCCATTTGCCGATCTGGAAGATTTCGAGTTTTCCATCTCGTTCGAGCACTCGAGGGGTCGCTAGTAGAGGGCCGCGGGCTTTCCGAGCCCACAAAATGACAGGTCCTCGGACGAGTGACACCTCGGACGCGCCCTGGTAGAGAACGATCTCTTTTCGACCGTCCTGATCGTAGTCGGGAAGGAGAGCGACGGGTCGGGTGGCTCCTTCCAGGCGTAGCGACCAGAGCAGTCGACCTCGAAGGTTTCTGCACTGGAGTCCGTATCCGGACAGGCTGGTCAGAAGCTCTGGCTGACTGTCTCGGTCCCAATCGGCCAGCAAAAGGGTGTCGATCGTGGGAGTTTTGGCGCTCCAGAGGGTCTGTCCTGTGGTGCCGTCGAGAGCGGAGATGCCCGTAGGGGTGGGTACAAAAATTCTCGAGTATCCCTGAAGAAAATGGAATCGGATCTTTCCGTGGGTTTGCAGGGAAGAGGACCAACGGGGTCGGGCCTGGGTGAGTGATTGAGCGAAAATCTGGTTTCCGGTGGAAGCGACGAGGTCGAGCATTCCGTCCCCATCAAGATCACCCAGGTGAGCTTGGAACGGTTTGGCGGGTTGGCCGATTCTTCCGGTATGGATAATTTTCCCGTCGAGTCCGTCGACTACCTGCCAGCTGTCGGCGGAAAGGAAGACGATGTCTTTTCGGGAATCGCCGGTCTGATCGATCAGCCAGGTGGTTTTTGTCCCCTTGAAGCTCTGTTTCCAGAGAATTTCGCCGTTTTGGAGATTCAGGGCTCCGGCAAGGATGCGTGAAGTTGTGGAATCCGAGTCGTTGGAAAGAGCCGGGCCGCTAAAGAGTAGGTGGGAGGTCTTTGCGTGGGTTCCGGAGAGAGCCAGACCGGGAGAGCGGTGGCGATTTCTCTCGAACGGGCGGACTGGGAGTTGATGGGGTTCACCGACCTGATGGCCCGTCGCGCCGTTTATGATCCAGAGTCGACCGTCCCGTTCGACGAGGATCCATTCGGGCTCCCCGTCGCCGGTGAGGTCGGGACCGCGACAGGCGGACCCACGTCGGGGATCCGGCCAGTTTCTTTGAGGGGAGGTCCATGTCCAGAGATCGTAGCGATCGTTAGGTTTTAGGATTCCTGTTTGGAAATCGTGTTGTGTGATGGACAGGCCGCTTATTTCTTCTCGATGGATCCAGATCGATCGAGTCCCTTTCGGGGCGGGGGGGCCGGGGATGAGACTCCAACGAGAGTTCGAGGCGGCGCGTATATTTTTTAGCACTTTCCCGGTCTTACCGGAAAGGATCAAGAGGTCGGTGAGTTCTCGAACGGCAACTTCTGGAGCGCCATCCTGATCGAGATCGGGAAGTGTGATCACCTGATCGCCGGCCTGGATATTTGGGGAAGAGTATTGCCACAGCATGCCCCGGTCGAGGTGACGGTAGATCGAAGGTCCTGTGTTTCGGGTGATATCGACCTTCGTCGTCTGTTCGAAGTGCTCCGGAGCCCAGAAATGGATGGAATGAGATCCCGTGAGGAAAGGGATCGAGGGGATTCGTGAACCGAACTGCTGCGAATCGATTTCAATGCGTGTGCTCGGTGGGTCGGCCAGTACGGTCACGGTTCCGGTGTCGTGAGACAAGACGATCGAGAGGTCTTTGGTCCGTCCTCGTTCGATCACGATTTCTCGGGTTTCGCTCTGATGAGCCAGGGCCTTGACGCGAACCCGATACACTCCGTCAGGAAGCTGAACGGGCAAAGCTTCCTGGGTCGCGACCCAGGAGCGATCGCCGATCTGGATGCGAGCTCCCGTCGGTGAGATCTTGAGCTGGACAGTTCCCGGGGTGAAGAACCAGCCGAGACTCAGGGCCAGCAGAAGACAGGTGATCGCGGAGAGCGAGGCTGCTACCGTTTTGTGGCGACCGACCCATTTTTTGAGGACCTGGAT
>JASMLP010000123.1 GCA_030748635.1 Planctomycetota bacterium | reverse complement strand
CGCCGGAGCATCATCTCCTGCATATTACTGGCCGGATCCTTTTTGCCTCCTTCGCTTTTGTCGATGAGGTAGAGGCGTTTGGTGCGCGGGTTGTAGAAGCCGGCGACCTGTTCGGTATAAAGATCGACCAGAAGCTTCTTGAGGTCGAGTCCCTTGGGGATCAGCCCGTAACGCTCCATGACTCGCTGAGAGGCCGCCATCTCTTCGGGTTCGACTTCACGGTCTAGTTCTTCGAGCATGAATTTTCGCAGTTCGGCGGGGGTTTTGATCCCCTTCGGGACGCCTCGCTTGAACTTGAGACCGCGCAGTTTTTCGACTGTCGGTTGTAGAGCTTTGGCCATGGCTCGCAGCTCTTCCTGGCGTTTTTCGCTGACCTGGGCGCTGGCTGGGATGGAAAGAACGAAAATGGAGGCGACGAGCGTCGCGATCAGAAAAAATGAGAATGGTTTCCCTCGCATGGGAATCTCCTTGGCTTGGGGCCGATTTCCGGCATGGATACCGGAACGGAAGAGGCCGTGATCTTGAAACGAGAATGATAGATAGTGTACGAGTGGGCGAGATTTTCGTTTGTATTTGTCTAATCGCAAGGTCTTTTTCCACTAAAACGGGACATTTCGGCTGTAAGATGCACCCCCGAAAGGAATACAGAATGAGCTTTCCAGACTCCGAACTGCTGCGTCTACTGCCCCAATATCTCGATGTCGAGCGGTTGAGCGCCGACCATCCGGACTATACCGCGGAGATGGCACGAAAAGTTCTCGAAGAACTGATAGAAGCATCGGTCGACCATTCGCCTCTCCAGAAGGAGGAGGATGCGTCGGCGCAGGCAGCGGACTCCGTACTGATCTTCACGGACGGAGGAAGCCGGGGTAATCCAGGGCCGGCGGGGATCGGCGTGGTGGTGCTTTCCGGAGAAGAGACCTTGGTCGAGGTGGGTGAATCGATCGGGGAGGCGACCAACAACGAGGCTGAATACCGGGCATTGATCCGAGGGCTAGAGGAGTCGAAACGAGTTGGAGCCAGACGGGTCGATATTCGTATGGATAGTCAGTTGATCGTTCGGCAGGTCGAGGGACGCTACAAGGTGAAGCATCCCGTTTTGAAGGGACACTACGCTCAAGTGATGTTGCTTCTCAACGGATTCGATTCCTGGAAGGTGCTGCATATTCCACGGGAAATGAATGCGCGCGCGGACGCACTGGCGAATCTCGGCATGGATTCGGCCTGAAGGGACGAAACGAGCTGGCGATTCTCTTTTCGGGCTAACTTCTCGGTACGGCGAAATGGGGTGAGATGAAAAGCCTCGTATCGAATGCCGGAAGGAAGCAAAAAAAGAAGCAAGGACCAGAGTCCTTGCTTCTTGCTCGATCGATGGATCGAAGGGCTTAGAGGTCGTAGGACCGGATGGTTTTGCGACCGTTGTCGTTGGTGCGCTTGAGGGCGCGATCGAGGACGGTGTAAACTTCCTCGGAAAGCGCTTCGACGAGGTCGCCGGAGCACATGGTGCCGTTGCTCTTGATGTATTCGCGAACCTTGCTGCCCACGACCAGTACGTCTTTCTTTTTGCCTTTCTTGGCCATCTTGTCGATCTCCCTTAAACGGTTGACGAGTCAAAAAATGCTTCTCTGAAACGTTCAGAAAAGCTTTGTATACGTTTGAAACATGGGTTTCGAGCCTTTTCACTGGATCGAAGGCGGGAAGTATAGGGGCGAAAAACGGTCCTTTTCAATGGAAAAATACGAGAAAACCCCGATTCGAGGCCGTTTTCGAGGCTGGAGAAGTCTGGCAATGGGGAAATTTGCGAGAGTCTCTACTAGGGATGAGGTGGGGTTCGTATTGTGCATAAAGGGTTTTTTCCCGTGGGGTTGATTTGAGAAGGGAATCTGCTTTCTGGCGTACTGAGGGGCCGTTCCTCTTCGTAACATACCGAGGGGAAAGGCATTTGCGGATTGCTCCGATTTGTCGTTTGATCGTCTTCTGGATGACTATAGAGCGATTCTGAGTTCTTGGCTGTGAGGGTGCGAGAGTTGCCATTTTCGGTCGAGGTTCATGCTTCCACAGACGGTTTCGACGTATCCGAGAGAGGAGACATTTTTCTCTTTTTTTTGAGCTTCGACTCGTGAGGTGTATGGATTCCCGGCTTTCTCTGTGTGTTTTGGGGCTTGTTGTGGGGGCGCTGTTTGCTTTCGATGTCGAAGCTCAGCGCTTCAAGTTTCATCTGCCTCACCCCAACTATCCGGTCGGTTCTTCGGCTTCTCTTTCCCCTTATGCGGCACGTCGCATCGATCGGGTGGTCTTTCGACGCTTCGGGTTTCTTCGATCGTTGAGGGTTGGCTCCATTGCGCAGGAGGTGGTTCGGACTCCAGGAGGAAACGAAAGCGGGTTTCATTTGCATCTCGTGACTTCGGGTATCGGGTTCAGGGTGGTCGATTGCTTCGCATCGCCCGTTCGGGACGCGAAGGGAAAGGGTGGGAGCGTACTCTTTTCGTAGAGGTTTCTGTCCCGGCTGGGGCCAGCCTTTCCCAACCTTCGACGACTCGGGTATCGGCGGAAGCGATCGGGGTGAGGGATGTGCAGCCTGTCGGATTTTGTAGTCGGATCAAACGGTCCGAATCGACTCCTCCCGCCGGATTTTTGGTGCAACTGCTGTTCGTTTTGTCGTTGGTGGCGTGGCTGCTCTGGAAATCTCACTCTTTGGGGCGTGGGTGGGGTAAATCGGAACCGACCGTTTTGTAAAGTTTCGGTCATGGGCTCTCTGGGTGAATACTCATCCGGTCGGTATGCTGGGGGCCATCGATGATGGATCGAATCTTGCAACGCCCCGGACAGATACTTCTAGTGATGGGTCTTCTGACGCTGGGGATGTTGGTCTCGCTTCGCAACTTGCAGTTTGATTTCTCTCCTCAGGTCATTTTCGAATCGGACCACGAAAGTTTTCGATATCTTCAGCGCTACTTCGAAGTGTTCGGTCGGGATGACGATGAACTCCTCTTCCTTCTCGTGGCTGAAGAGGGGCTTACGATCGATACGCCGGAGGCGCACCAATTTGTCGAGGTCTTGCACGCCACTCTCGAGAAACAGGTTTCCTACCTCGTACGGATCCAATCTTTGGCCCGGACGCCACCGGACCTGCTACGCAAGGGGTTATTGTCTCGAATTCTGATTTCCCAGGACCGTCGGGCCACGGCGATCTTGGTGAGAATCGCCGCCGATCGACTCGACTATCAGTCGTTGCAGCCGATTGTGAATCAGGCGAAAGACACGCTCAACACTCTGGTCCCTCCCGCCGGATATTCGTTGCATATGGTTGGGGTGCCTCGGGCTCGGGTATCGGTGGTGGAGGGTTTGATCGGGGACCAGGTCCGTTTTTTTCCCGTTTCCTTGACCCTGTTCATCCTTCTGTTTTATGTGGTCTTGAGGAATTCCTGGGCGGTGTTCTTTTGTCTGGGATCGGTCGGAATGGCGATGTTCTGGGGGCTCGGGTTCTTGGCGATGACCGGAAAATCGATCGATATTTTAAACAACGTGCTTCCGACTCTGATGTTCGTGATCGGGTCTTCCGACGCGGTACATCTTGCGCTTCGGTATCGGGATGAGTTGCGGTCGGGTCGTTCCCAGGAGGAAGCGATTCGTGAGACGATGAGGCACCTTTCACTGGCCTGTTTTTTTACCACTCTCACCACGGCCGTGGGGTTTGCTTCTCTCCTCGCGGCTCGGATCAATATTCTCCAGCATTTTGGTCTTTATTGTTCTGTTGGGATCGGTTTCTCGTACTTGCTCGTGGTCACGGTATTGCCATGTGGCCTGAAAGTCGTGCCTCCGATTGCTAGGCCGGCACGTGAGTCCGAGACTCGGTCACGGGTCGAACGCGGGCTCGACGTTCTGGCCGATTTCGTTATCGAATGGCCTCGCGCGATCGTTGTTTGTTCTGTGATCCTGGTGGGGGTATTTGGTGGGCTGGCACTTCAGGTCACGCCGCGGACCAATATTCACGAGGCGGTTCCGGATGAGGATCCGCTATTCCGCGATGCCCAGGTCGTGGAGGAGCGCTACGGAGGGTTTATTCCGGTTGCTCTGGTCTTGGAGTGGGAACCCGAAGTGGAAATACTACACCCGGATTCTCTGGAGCGGATTCGGGTTCTCCGGTCCTTTTTGGAAGATCAACCGGAAATCCGGATGGCGGTCTCGGTGTCTGATCTGATCGATGATTTTGGCCCGTTGGTCTTTACTCCAGCATGTTCTGAACCGTTAGAAAAAGTCTTTCGGCCGGAACAACGGATGACACGGATTCTGGGCTGGTCGGCCGATGTCGGGTCCGATCGGATCCAGGATTGCAAGCGACGGATCGAAGCTGAGATCGAGCGGGTGTTTCAGGGAGTGTCGGGGGTTCAGGTGAAAGTGACAGGAGACGGTCCGGTGGCGACTGAGGGGATCCAGTTTCTGATCGGGGATCTTCTGACTAGCTTTTTCCTGGCTTTCGGGGTCATCTTTTTCATGATGATTTTACTCCTGCGTAGCTGGCGGGCCGCCCTGGTCAGCATGATCCCCAATTTGGCGCCTTTGGTTCTCACCATGGGGTTCATGGGAGCCATGGGCATGGATATGCGGGTCTCTTCGGTGGTGGTTTTCAGTGTTTCTCTGGGCCTGGCCGTTGATGATACGATTCACTTCATGGTTCGTTACGCCGAGGAGTGGCAAACTCACCAGGATGCCGCGGTGGCTGTTCGCAGGACCTTTCAGGGGGCTGGGAAAGCGATTCTGGGAACGACTCTGCTCTTAGGAGTCGGGTTCGGGGTACTCCTTCTGAGTCATTTTCCGATCACACAGACGTTCTCCACACTCATGATCATGACCCTTCTGGGCGCGGTTTTTGGTGATCTGCTGTTGTTGCCGGCTTGCCTGCTCCTGATCCAGCCGTTTCGACATCACAGACCGATGGGAGCCGTTTCCGGTGAAGAGGTCGAGCGGTCGGAGTCTTAGGAGCCGAGAAAACCTGCAGGGAGCTGACCGATCTTTCTTTCGATCACAACGGGATACGGAAAGAGGACTCTTTCCGTATCCCGAAAATCTTCAGGAACTCAGGAGTTCGCGGAAACGGTTTCTTCTTCGAGTTGAGGCTTCTCGGGGGTTTTATCCTGCGTCGCATCAGAGTCCGACTTTGGCCCTGAAGAAGAGGCTGCCTGGGTTCTCAGATACGATTGGACCGGAGTCCCGAGCGATTCCAGCCACACGTGTTCGCCTTCGAGGACATTTCTCGAGACGCGCACTTTGAGGTTGTCATCGTTACTCCACAGATCCTTGAAAAGTTTGCGGATCCGTCGGGTGGAATTGCGGCAGAAGAGGTCGGTCAATTCGAGAGCGTGGCGAGCGTCGGAATGATCTTCGGCAATCAGTCGCTGGGTACGAGAGATCGAAGCCGCCATGGCGAAGATTTCGAGGCCGATATCTACGATCCGAAAGAGAAAGGCTTGTTTCTTTTCCATCCTGGCCTGGTAGACAGTCATGCCGTGAAAGGTCTGGCGAGCCAGTTTTCTGGCACTACGCTCGGAAAATCGTAGATGTTTGGCGAGGGTTCCGAACTCGCTGTATTTGGGCCAGAAGCCCCAACCGATCCAGCGGGAAGGATACCACCATGAGTAAAAGGGAAGGGTTTTGATGAGGGCCACGATTTTCTGCCCCATACTCGACTTCGGGTCGATCAGAGCGCCGGCGACCTGGAGGTGTTTGTCGACCGCCTCTCGGGCCATGAAAAGGTGCATGACTTCGCTCGATCCTTCGAAGATTCGATTGATCCGGCAGTCCCGCATCAGGCGCTCCACAGGGATCGGTTCTTCTCCGCGTCCCGCCAGAGATTGTTCGGTTTCGTATCCTCGACCGCCTCGGATCTGCATCGTGTCGTCGGCGAGGTCCCATCCCCAGACCGAGTTCCACTCTTTGGCTGCCGCTGCTTCGAGGCGGATATCGTAGCCACCTCGATCCGCGAGTTGACTGGCCAGGTTCGAAACGGACAGCATCGAGTAGGTGGTGGCTGCCATGTCGGCAATCTTGTGAGAAATGGCTTCGTGTTTCCCGATCGGAGCGCCCCACTGGACCCGTTTTGCGGCCCATTTTCGGCAGGTTTCTAAACACGATTTGGCGGATCCGATGGCGCTTGCTGGCAGAGCCAAGCGGCCGGTGTTGAGCGTGATGAGGGCAATCTTGAGGCCTTGCCCTTCCTTGCCCATGAGGTTTTCTACTGGAACCCTCACGTTGGTGAAGCGGATGATGGCGTTGGCCAGCGCCTTGAGGCCCATGAAGCGGCACCGGTAGGCCACCTCGACTCCTTCCCAGTCCATTTCAACCACTACGGCGCTGATCCGGCCGTTTTCCGGATTGCGTCCCATGACGACCAGAAGTTCGGCGAGGGTGCCGTTGGTGCACCAGAGTTTTTCGCCGTTCAAGATGTAAGCGTCGCCTTCGGGGGTGAGTTCGAGGGTGGTGGTGAGGTTGGCCGGATCGGACCCCACATCGTGTTCGGTGAGGGCAAATCCAGAGATAGCTCCTGCGGCGAGCCGAGGCAGGTATTTCTGCTTCAATTCCTTCGAACCGAACAGCTTGAGGGGTTGGGGAACACCGATCGACTGATGGGCAGAGAGCAGGGCGGTCACGTTTCCATCGAGGGCTCCCAGCCTCTCCATGATCAGGTCGTATTCGGTCTGGGTGAGGCCGAGGCCGCCGTATTCGGTGGGGATCTTCATGCCAAAGGCGCCCAGGTCACGCAGTCCCTGAACGACCTCGTCGGGGTATTCCCCGGTGGCGTCGATCTCAACTGAATCGACCTTTTCGGCCAGAAAAGCCTTCATCTTTTCGTAGAACTCAGCGAAGACCGGACGTACCTCGGTTTTGGGAAAAGGGTTGATCAGGTCGAAACGGAAGTTTCCCAGGAAGAGTTCTTTCAGGAAACTGGGCTGCTTGACGTCCGTCTGGCGAGCGTCCTCGGCAACCTGGCGGGATTTGAGTTCAGCTTCTCGTTGATTCTGGTCCGTACTCATGGAATTCTCAAAATTAGGGGTGAATGGATCACTGAGCCCGATTTCCGGGTGGCAGGGGGCGGAATCTTACCAGAACCGGGCCGGGTGGGAAACCGTTCCGTGACGGAGAGTCGCCTCCCAGGAGTGAGGCCGAACAGTTCACGCCTGAGGCTGGGGTGATAACCTGTTTTCAAGAAGGGCTTTGCGGATTGTCGTCCCGTTTCGCGAGGAGATCGGCGAATGGATTATTTCGCAGGGGACCCTCGAGATGACTTTTGGAACCCCCGTTCCGGTCTTTTCTCTCTTTACGCCCTTTTCCGTGACGCTTTTCGGCTCGGTCTTTTCTTCCGGTTCGACCTGAACGCTTGGTACTCGAATTCGAACCGGAACGAGATTGACCCTCTTCGCCACGACTTCGAGGTGGGCGGCGTCGTTCCGGTGTGGAGGATGAGCGCGCCGAGAGGGAAATTCTCTTCTGTTCCGGATCGACCTGAAGAACACGAACGTTGATGGTTTGCCCGACTCGGACCACATCGGAGGGTGAGGCCACGTACTGATCGGCGAGTTGCGAGATGTGGACGAGGCCGTCTTGATGTACTCCGATATCGACGAAAGCGCCGAAGGCGGTGACGTTAGTGACAACTCCGGATAGAGCCATCTCCGGTTTCAGGTCCTCGATCGAAAGCACGTCGTGACGGAAGTTGGGAGGATCAAAGCGACTGCGCGGATCCCGGCCAGGGCGGGCGAGTTCTTCCGCGATATCCTTCAAGGTCCACTCTCCGATCTCCTCGCAGACGTATTTTTTGAAATCGATCTTCGAGATGATTTCCGGATGTCCGACGAGTCGATCCATCGGAACCCCGGTGTCCTGCGCGATCTGGTTCACCTTGTCGTAGTGTTCAGGATGAACCGCTGACGCATCGAGGAGGTGGGAGCCGGATCGGATTCGTAAAAACCCCGCCGCTTGTTGGAAAGTCTTGGGGCCCAGACCGGAAACGTCGAGTAGCTGTTGTCGGTTTTGAAAACTTCCGATCTCCTGGCGGTAGGCGATCAGAGTTCGAGCCAGCTTCGGACCGATGCCGGCGACGTAGCCCAGAAGAGATGAACTGGCGGTGTTGAGGTCGACGCCGATCGAGTTGACGCAACTCTCGACAACCTCGGTGAGTCTCGCCACGAGCAAGGGTTCGAAGACATCGTGCTGGTATTGTCCAACGCCGATGGATCGGGGTTCGATTTTTACGAGTTCTGCCAGAGGGTCTTGCAGTCGACGAGCAATGGAAATAGCGCCCCGTATGGTTACATCCAGATCCGGGAATTCCTCGCGCGCGATGTCCGAGGCGCTGTAGATACTGGCCCCCGCTTCACTCACCATGACCACCGTGGGAGAGGGGCCTTCGATGTCGGAGAGCCATTGCCGGACCAGGGTTTGGATCTTACGTCCTCCTTTCCCGTTGCCGATGGCCACGACCTCGGGTTGGTAAGTGGCGATGAGAGCCAGAAATTGCTGGCAGGCCGCGAGCAGCGCTTCATTGTTTTTGGTGGTGTAGATCGTTACTGAATCGAGGAAGGTGCCCGTAGCGTCAACGGCGGCACACTTACATCCGGTTCGCAGGCCGGGGTCGATTCCCAGGACCGGTTTGTCGCCCAGCGGTGGAGCTAGCAGCAGGGCTTCGAGGTTTTCGGCAAAGACTCGAACCGCTTCTCGGTCGGCTCGCGCTTTGAGCTCCACGCGCACATCGTTTTCGATGCTAGGACCCAGGAGACGTTGGTAAGCGTCGCTCACGGTCTCTTTGATCCTGGGGGCGAAGGGAGAGGTGACTTTCAGGTCGAAATGTCCCAGGATTCTGGAGACGGTTTTGGTGGGGTCGATTTCGATTCGAAACTTGAGGATTCCTTCCCGTTCTCCGCGGCGAATGGCCAGGAAACGGTGCGGGGCAATGGTTGTGACGTTCTCTTCATAATCGTAGTAATCTTCGAACTTGGTCCGTTTTTTGGCCTTGGTGCGAACGACCCGGGATCGGAGGCGACCGTATTTCCACATGGCATTACGTACCAGTTTGCGAAAGGCTGGGTTCTGGGCGATCTGTTCCGCGATGATGTCCATGGCCCCTTGAATGGCAGTTTCCGGATTTTCTACGCCGCTTTCGGGGGAGACGAACGGGGCGGCTACTTCTTCGGGAGTTGTCTCTAACGGCTGCTCGAGAATCCTATTCGCCAACGGCTCGAGTCCCCGTTCCCTCGCCTGATCCGCTCGACTTTTACGTCGCCGCTTGAAGGGATGGTAGAGATCTTCGAGAGCTGCTCGAGTCGTACAGGCCTGGATCTGGTCGTGAAGTTGTTGGTCGAGTCGACCCAGTTTTGAGATCGAGGTGAGGATTGTCTTTCGACGACTTTCGAGTTGACGAAAGGAGAGCAACTGTCTTTCCACCGCGCGGATCTGTACCTCGTCCATACCGCCGGTCGCTTCCTTGCGATATCGGGCAATGAAGGGCACTGTATTTTCTTCCTCGAAGAGTCGAACGACTCGTTGGATCTGATCCGGAGGAAGACCCATCTCTTGGGCGATGAGGAGACTGGGGTTGTAAGAGGTTTCGCTCATTCGGGGATTCCGTCAACAGGTTTTTGAAGAGTTCCCTGAGGCTAGCATGCGGATGAAAAAACGGCAACTGTGGGACTTT
>JASMLP010000122.1 GCA_030748635.1 Planctomycetota bacterium | reverse complement strand
CCTATGAGCAATCGACTACCGATCTCGAAATTCCACGCTGGGGCATCAAGAGCCCGATCGGATCCATCGAATCTCATCTCTTGATCGCGGAACTACTTCCTCGAGCCCAACACCTTTACATCTATCGCCACCCCGAAGCGGTTCTCCGCAGTCAAAAAGCTCGAAACTGGCTGCCGACCCTGAAGGATATCCAGCGACAAAGCGAGAAATGGGCGAACCACCTGAACTATATTTTTCAGATTCAGGATCGGCCCAATCACCTGGTTCTTCGCTACGAAGAACTCCTGGCAAACCAGGAAGCCGGGGCAAAAAGAATCTGTAACTTCCTGAAAATTTCTTCCGTGGACATGAACATCTTCGACAAGAAGATCAACACTTTCAGCGGCCCAAACGAACTGGGTTACTCCCCCACCGGATACATCGCTCCCAAACCTCTCACTCCGGAAGAATTCGAAGCGATGGTCGAAATCGTGAAGCCGCTAGCCGACACGATCGATTATTCCCTCGAGCGGGAAAACGACTGAAGAACTCTATGTGAGGAGAAGAGGAATCTGGTCCCCTCTACTTCGAGTCGCTCTTGAGCGCCTCCTGCGCCGCTCGGCGCAGCCCCGGATCGGGATCAGACTTGGCCATAGCCTGGATCGTCGTCCGGGCCGTCGCATTCTCGCTCATCTGGGAAGAGAGGTACTTGAACACATGCTTGCGTACCCCCCGATGGGGACTCTTAGCCAGCCCCTGCAGGGTCTTGGTCGTCTCCGCGCTCTTGTTGCGCGCCAGTGCCGCGGTCGCAGTCGAAGCAACTCGATTATCCGGGTCGGAGGAGGCCGCTTTGCCCAGAAGCTTGACCCTTTCCTTGTTGGTGGGGTAGAAGCCCAGTGAGCGTAGCGCAAAGCGCCGGAGATTGGGATCTTCGACCTTCGCATATTGTTTGAGTGTCTTGAGTCCGTGTTCGGATCGAGCATTTCCAAGAGCCCGCAAGATATCCACCTTCGATTTGTCCGGGGTCTTCTGTTGATCGAGTCGATTGCAAAGCTCGCCGACGATCACCTTGCTCAGCTCCTCATCGCGACTGCTCAGTCGATTGGCCGCGATCCCGAGACCGAGTGTCGCGGTAACCGAAAGCGCTGCGGAACGACCCTTGGAGAAAAACTGAAGCATCTCGACCGTCTCCTTGGTGGGATTCTTGACGGTTCCCAGGTTGAGCAACGCCGCGTCGCGCAATTGCTCCGGCCAGGCATTCTGCGAAGCCACTCCAGACAGGGCTCCTTGAGCTTCCAAGGTTCCGGCATCTCGCAGAGCCGTGAAGAGCAGCGGCGTGATCCGTGCAGCCCCATCCTGTTTCCAGAGATCCATGGCCAGTTCGATATTTTCCGGATTGGACGCAAGCGCTTCGGTGAGGTTTTTGAGAAGCTGAAACTCCTCGGCGGTATATTTCTGGTCTTCGTCGTCCCAGATCTGAAGCGCTTCCTGGATGAGTTCCTGAACTCTAGCCGCAGGGATCTTGACCGGAGGCCTATCCACTCCCGAAGCTTTGGATTCCTTGAGTATCAGGTGAGCTTTTCCCGCGGCGAGAGGCCAAAAGCCCTTTTCAATCGACCGCAACATCTGCTCGCTAGGCATCCGGGCCACATCCTCGTTCCTGCTGGCTCGCAAAAAATCGCAAGAAAACCGCTGAACCCCCTCTAGCTTGACTCCAGTCCCGGACGTACGAACACTCTGCTCCGCTTTTACCCGATTCAGTCCGCCCCGATTGGTGTCGAAAAGCGCCTCGATCCTGGACCCGGTCACCTTCAGTGAATTCGCGGCCGCCTTCGAAGCCCCCTTCTTGGGTGAAAAAACTTCGTTGTAACGCACGATCGACTTGAGCACTCGTAGCTCCCCTTCGCGCTGCCCTTCCTCGGGATCCAGGATCTGATATCGAGCCACACAGCGACCGGTAGTATCCTGCTCCTCGGCCTCCCACTCGTTCTTACGTGAAAAAGGAAAAACGATCGAGAGCCCCAGGACCACATTGCTGACCACCCCGGCTGTAAGACTTGAAGTCCCCTCTGGGACAATCAACATCTTTACATGCCCGAATCTCGACTGGAAGAAATAGATCGTCTGGCTGCTCAACTCTCCTTGCACCAAATTGAACGATTCCTTCAGTTCAGCCGGCACCACATTCTGCACCCCAAAATCGGAAAGATTCTCCATGCGAATGTTGTCGAACTGCACCGACATCAAGAAAACATTCTTCTCCTCCAAATCCGCCCGGACGGTAAAAATCGCCTCCCCGCGACAACGATACCCTTGCCGCTGTTTCAGCTCCTTCTCCTGAAAGGTCATTTCATACCGGGTATCCACGGTGAGATCGAACCGATACCGGGCCACATCCCCCTTCTGAAAACCGTAGTGAATCGCCGACGGATCGACTCCTCCGGCACCACCCGCACCCTGGCTTTCGAGAGAAAGCCCACCGGCCGGCTTCTCCGTGGGTGCCGATGCCGTCTCGGTAGAATCCGTCTCGGAACCCGTTATTGGAGCTTTTCGATCGGCGAGAAAGACCAATCCAACCACCAGCAAGCCGATAGCAAACACCGCGAGAATTCCATTCATCAGCGAGCCGCGAGAGTCGGTCGACGTAGTCGGAGCGGTGGCCGGAATCTCGATCGACGAGCTCGATTCCTCTCGCTTGCGCGCGAAAAGAATCGACTTACCCTCGTCTCGGATCGCCTGGAGATCCTGAGGAGACAGATTCGCGACTTCGGCAATCGCCTCGGCCATATCGTCCGAACGCCCAGCCGACTGCCACTCTTCGTGTAGCGAAATCGCTCGCGGAAGAGCAGCCTTGGTGATCTTGTTGAGCCGGACCGCAGCATCTACCTGTGCTTGATCAAGTGCCGATTGCATGATGAAAATCCTGTCGTTTGAAAATTCCAGAAAGCCGATTGCAAATTCGAACAGGAATTATACCGACTGATTTCCCAAAAATTCATTCCTGAACGAGATCAAACCACAATTAGCCCCAACCCAACGCTTGATCGGTTCGATAGCTCCAACTGACCGGTTCCCACTTGAGTTCTGGAAATCGTTCGCAATGTGGTCCGGAAACAGCAACATCCCTTCGAAAAAACGATCCGTGAGCCCGAGCGTTCGGACTCACGGATCGTTTCGATTCGGAACGCGACCTTAGAGGTCGTCACCAGGACACCTTGAACACTAAGGTACTTTGAATTCTTCCTTTGTGATCTTCAGATCGAAATAGACGTGAGTGGGGTTGTACCAAGGCCCTGAGGTCGATTCGTTGATGCCTCTGAACTTGAGACGCAGGTTGTCATTGATCGTGACGGTTTTGGTTCCCACATCCCACGAATACCACTTACGGAAGACAAAGATATTTTTCTGCGCAACCTCATGCCAGGAAGTGACTTTCAGTCCATGGTCATAGGCAGACTTCCTCACCTTGACCGTGATGTATCTACTCCAACCACTGAGTTTTTTCGGATACACCTCGAAAACATAACCCAGTCCCGCGTTATTTTTGTAGCTGCGCCCCGTGGTCTTGGACCATTTCATCTTCGGACTGCGTGCGATGGTGTATGTACCGACACTGACCCACTCCTTGGCCGGAGTCAGCGCCTTACGAACCGGACCGATCCAGCAATCGTAGGTGGCGTCGTCCATGTAGTTCTCATAGGGGTCATACTTGATGATGTAGATCCGCGGCCCCGCATTCCCGGTCCAGGTTTTCAGATTGACCGAAGCGAGTACATTACGCCTTTGCTTGCCCCAACCGGTCTTCGTGACCTGCACGAGTTCTTGACTCGAGACTTGCTCGCTTCCGGTCAGCCACCCCCACCAACGCTTAACCGAAGTCGCGACCGTCTTCCACACGGTTTGCCAGACGGCATCGACCCAGGTGCAATAGACATCGCCGCCTTTTCCGCAGTCGTACTTCTCGTAGTCCCAGGCCTCGAACTTCAGTTCCAGGCTCGGTGCGGTCCAACCGATGTAAGAGACCAGTTGGATCGGCTGGTTTTCGTAGGTAGCCACGTCCGTCACAAATTCGAGTCCCGGCAGATTTCCTTTGATCACCGGGCCGATGGAGCAAACAACGAAATCGCCTCCACCACCCAGTTCGACATAAGGACTGAATTTTGCCGTAGCTTTCAGTTCGATCCCCAGCGGCTGGGCCGACACATCCGGGTCCAGTTCGGCAGAGAGATTGAAACCGATTGTGACGAAAGCGACGATCTCGATACCGTACACATAGATATTGGTTTCGATCGGTTCATCCACAAAGGTGTGGTTATAACTTTTCTTCCAGGAAGCGGTTCCCAGCTCAAAAATGTCTTCCCCGGCGACGCGAGCGGTCAAACCGTAAAGAAAAAGCGGGTAAACCAACGCCGCCTCCGCATCCAGTCCGGCCAGTTCCGTGTAATCCTCCATCGCCACCACCCCAACGGTGAGATGGGCCTCACCGGTGAAGACGGGATAGGTCTGGTTACGCTCGAAGTCGAACATTCCGTACCCGTAAAGCCCGAAGTTTTGTCCGCCCTTTTTGACGTACAGATCCTGCCCGTTCTTCTTGCTGTTAGAAAACCAGTTTTTCTGGCACTTGCCGTCGCCAATGTAAAACTCTTTCTCCCAAAGATAATCCTCGTCGTCCTGAGCCCATCCGATCTGGGTGAAGGCGATGGCGGTCATCGCCATCAAGCAGAGAACTCGGGCCAATGCGCCAGCGGGGGCGCCGTTTCGAAGGGCACGTCCTGTCATGATCGTCTCCATTCCTCGTTGCAACCTGATGTGTACCGTTTCCAACCGTCTGCCAAAGAGAGCCGGATGTCAACCGATCACCCCTTAGCGGAGATTAATATAATCAACAAATTGGTTTATTTGAAGTAATAAAATAGAAAAATATCACCGGATGATCAATCTGACACTTTTATGAGTTATCCGTGGGTACGCTGCCGGGGCACCAACTGACCCCTTCCGGGTGTCCCCACAAACTCTCCATCCCGGTACTGAACGGCGCCGCGAACGGTCACGACCTCGGCCCGTCCCTTCTTTTCCCAGCCTTCGAACGCGTTGTAGTCGACCCGACTGAAACTCGTCTCCAGACTGAAGGTGCCGGTCCAGTCCGGATCGTAGATCACCAGGTCGGCGTCGGACCCCACGGCGATCGTCCCCTTGCGTGGGTACATACCCAGCAAGCGAGCCGCCTGGGTGCTGCAAGCGTCGACCATCGTCTGGAGATCGATTCGTCCGGTCTTGACACCGTGAGTATGAACCAGATCCACCCGCTCCTGCAGAGAGGGGATCCCGTTGGGGATCAAGGTGAAATTGTCTTTGCCCATCGGCTTCTGCCCCTCGAAATCGAACGGAGCGTGATCGGTTCCGACCGTGCTCACGATCCGACTCGCCAGCGCGTTCCAGAGAAAGTCCTGGTTCTTCACATCCCGAAGAGGCGGACTCATGACGTACTTGGCCCCCTCGAAGTCGGGTTTTTCCGCGTAGGTCTTGTCGAGAGTCAGGTGAGGAGCCACCGCCTCGATCCAGACATTCACCCCGCGATGACGAGCCTCGAGAGCGGACCGAACCGCCTCCTCGCAGGAGGTGTGCACGAGATAAACGTGCGCGCCGGTCAACTCGGCGAAGGTCGTGATGTGGTTCACTCCGGAAGCCTCCACGCAGGTCGGACGTGACGGCTCGTGCCACTCGGTCCCGGTCTTGCCGGCCGCGACGAGCGCCTTCTGCATCGCGTCCACCGCCGCCGCGTTCTCGCAGTGCGCCGAGACGATGACTCCGAGCTCCTTCGCCATTTTCATCAACTCGAAGAGGTCCTCATCGGACAGATCGAGCGCGCCCTTGTAGGCCAGAAACACCTTGAACGAGGCGATCCCGTGTTCGAGCACGATCTTGCGAAACTGTTCCTGAGCCGACTCGTCGAACCGAACCACCGACATATGGAAGGTGTAATCGCAGGCACACCCCTCGTCCGCCTTGGAGCGCCAGGTTTCGAACGCCTCCAGAGGTTCATCGTCGGGTCCCGGACAGATCATCTCGACCAGCGTCGTGGTTCCCCCCGCCAAAGCGGCCTTGCTCGCCGACTCATGATCGTCTCGAGCGAGAGTTCCCATGAAGGGGAGATACACATGGACATGAGGATCGATGAATCCAGGCAAGACACACTTCCCGCTCGCCTCGATCACCTCCACGTCTCCGGGCAACGACGCCGGATCGATCGACGGCTCGATCCGGGTCACGGTCTCACCCTCACAGTAGATGTCAGCCTGATAGTCGTCGGATGCGGTGACGATCCGTCCGCCACGAATGAGAATCGCCATGAAAACCTCCCTGGTCGATAAGGAAATCGTTGTTATGGATGAAGCGTGGCATTATGCCAGGAGAATCCCCCAAAGCCTCCCTTTTTCCCTTCACCCCAGAAGAATCCTGGCGTCCACGCAGACGAGAAGAGGGCGGGCTCAAACCCGCGACGCAGACGTCTCCCCGTCCCGCGAAAAAGTCACGATGCCCTCCGGAGGCGCAAACCGTCGACCAGACCCCAGGGCCAGACGAATTCAGTCCCCAGCCAGCTCCGCGAGACGAGCCTCGACCTCTCCCCGGTCTCTCGCCTCGGGAAGCAATCGAAGATAGGCGTTCAGATCTTCTTTTTCCCGATTCGTTTCTCCCAGAGTCCGCCAGGCCTTGGCCCGATGCCGATGAGATAGGATTCTCCACTGGGAGTTTCCCTTCGAATACTCGATCGCTCGGGTAAAGGAATCTCGAGCCTCTTTCGCCCGCTTCGAGTTCGATTCGTTCAAACCTTTCTCGAAGTACCCATGAGAAGATTCGGGATTCCGCTGGAGATACCCGACGATCAACTCGTGCGCCCGATCGAATCGCTTCTCAAAACGGTAGGCGATTCCCAGCAACAAGAGGAGCTCTGGATGCTCCGGTTGGATTTTCTGAACCCGGAGAAGATCCTCGATCGCCTCTCCCGATTTTTGGAGACTGATCGAGACCTTGGCTCGACCGATCCGCGCGTCCACGTGGTTGGCATCGATTTCGAGGACTCGATCAAAACAGGCGAGCGCTTCGGGCACTCGTCGAGTCCACAAGAAAACGCTCCCCTTTAGATGAAGAGCGTTGATCAAATCCGGATCCATTTCCAGGCAACGATCCAAAACAGCAAGTGCCGCCTCAAAATCGTTCGTGTGAACTAGAGTCCGAGCCCGCCCCTCCAGCGCCTCCGGATAGCCGGGCGATAATTCGAGCGCCCGGTCGAAATCGCGAAGCGCGGACTCCAGGTCCCGCTGCCCCAACCGAACCCGCCCCCGAGCTTCCCACAAACTCGCTCTCTCCGGCTCCAATTGAAACCCGACAGTCAATGCCGACAGCGCTTCCTCCAGTCGATTCACCTGGATCAAGATCCGCGCCCGCCGCTCATACAAGGAAGCCTTACGCGGATCGATGCGAATCGCCTCCTCGAGATCCTCCAACCCCCTCTTCGTATTTCCTAGATACGCCTGAATCCATCCCCGTTCGCTCCACGCGTGAACCTGTGTCGGATCCAATCGGATCGCTTCGTTCATATCGCGAAAAGCCTCCCTGAAACGCCCTTGATGAGAACGCAAAATCCCCCGATTGATCCAGGCTTCAACCCTTTGCGGCTCGATCTCGATCGCCTGCGATAGGTCTTCCAGCGCTCGATCGATCTGCCCAAGGTCCCTCCAGACCAGAGAACGATTGACACGAGCCATCGAAGAGCTCGGATCCCTTTCGAGAGCTTCACTGAAATCCTCCAGAGCTTTCGAATGCTCGTTCAGGGAATGACGAACGAGGCCCCGATTGATCAGGGCTTCCAGGCGACCCGGCTCTCGCTGCAAGGAATCATCCAGATCCAACAGCGCCTCGTCATAATTTCCGAGTTCCATATGAACCAGAGCGCGGTTGATTCGAGTCGAGACGTGATCAGGCTCTATATTCAAAGCCCGATCGTAATCCTCGAGAGCTCCTCGGAAATCTCTCCGTTGCTTGCGCGTGAGAGCCCGCTCCCTCAACGAGGTGAGTCCGAGTTCCTTCTCCTCCTCATCTCCCCCCGGCAATTGCCCCAGAACCCGCCGAATGCTCACCCAACTCGGATCGTTGCTCCCGATCCGTTCGCGCAATCGCATCAAAGGTTCTCGGGCCGACTGAACCCGAGTTCGACAGAGGGCAAAAGCGGTCTTCTGAACAAGATCGGGATCCTCAATCACCTCGAGCCATCGCGCCAGAGGCCCGACACATTCCGGCCAACCCAGTCCGCCCAGAACCTGCGAAACGTAGTGAGCGATATCTCGGTCGGACCGGGTCCAAGTCGCTTTCGGCTGAAGTCCGCCCCGATCAGCCTTGGCAATCAATCCATCCAGAGCGCCAGACAGAAGCTCGACGGTCTGACGATCTCGATAGGAAAGGGTCTCCTGGATGTACTCATCCATTCCCGGTGCTCCGGGAGGGCGATGATTGCGAGCAAGACCCTCTCTGATATCGGCCAGGATCGTTTCGATCCGACCTTTTCTCCACAATTGACGCTCTTGACGTGCGGCATCGACTTGATCCGACCACCCCTTGTTTTCCACCCCGAGCGGCGCCAGGTCGACGTAGGCCTGACGAGCCAAAAGATATTCCGCCCCGCCCAGAGCAATTCGGCCCACACGTTCACCCACCAGGATGCGCAATGCCAACGCCTCGGCGTGAGCAGGACGGATCTGCAAAGCCCGATCGAGAGCGTTGGCTGCCACCAGATGCGCGCGAATGACCTCCCGACGCCGATCCCGAGCGGATCCTGACTCCTCATACTCACGCCCGGTTTCGGGCTCGATGACAGGACGCTTCTTCTCTAGCGTGGCCAGCATCTTCGAATCAAAACTTTCGATCTGAGTTTGCGCCGCATTCAGGTGATCCAGAAAGCGAGCGTATTGCTCCATTCTGTTTTTCCAGACATACCCGCCAAACACGAACCCCGAAATCAAGATGAGTGAGACCGCCACCGCGCAAACCCTTCGATTGCGGCGATACCACTTGCGAAGCAACGCCCAGGGACTGTAAGTCACCACAGAAAGAGTTCGCCCCTCCAGAAAAGCTTCAATATCGTCACGCAGCGCGCCAGCAGAGGCGTAGCGTTCTTTCGGTTGAAAACGGAGAGCCCGATCGACAACCGCCGCCAACTCGCGAGGCACCCGACCGGAAACCGCATCCCCCATCGCCCCCAATTCACCTCGAGCGACATTCCTCACGATCTCCTCTCGAGACTCGCCGGTGACCGGTGGGTGGCCATAAAGGATCGTGTGCAGAATCGACCCGAGGGAGTAGACATCGCTTCGTTCATCCACATGATCTTGCGCTCCCAGAGCTTGCTCTGGGGCCATGTAAGTAGGCGTCCCCATGACCATCCCGTCCAGGGTGACATCCATCCCTCCTCCGCGACTCAATCCACTTCCGGTCGAACTCCAGGATTCTTCGGTTTCTCCCAGGATCTTCCCCAACCCCCAATCGACGACCAACACCTCACCATATTCACCGATCATGACGTTGGCAGGTTTGAGATCCCGATGAATCACCGATCGACTGTGAGAAAATGCGATCGCCTCACAGATCTTGGAGTAGTCGCGCAAAAGACGTTCAAGGGGAAACGCCTCGGGAGAATCGACCCGAAGATCGACCAGCGAATCCAGCGCCTCTTTCAGCGAGCGCCCCTGAATCAGCTTCATCACGTAGTAGGGGGCGCCTTCCGGCGTTGTCCCCAATTCGTGTACGGGAACGATATTGGGATGATCCAGGCGAGCGAGAATACGAGCTTCCCGCAGAAAACGCTGATGCCCCTGACTTCCCACCAGATCCACTCCCGCCGGAAACACCTTGATCGCCACCGGGCGATCAAGGTCGGGATCGACTCCTCGATAGACCACCCCCATGCCTCCCCGACCGATCTCTTCCAGTTCGAGGTAGTGAGAAAAACCTTCCCCAGCCACCGCGTCCGAAGAGTCGCCGGGCTCGAACTCGAAAACCGTATCCGTTTTCGACGTGACAGAATAATCGCCCAGAATCTGGGTGATTCGAGCCACCATTTCCGAACAGTCGATGCTCTTGGCTCCCCGATCGGGATCCAGACACTCCAGAGCGAGCTCATCCACTTCGACGCCGACCTCATCACACAAGCGCGAGGGGGGCATCGGTTTCCAATCCTCAGCACCTCGCCACTCCTTGACGGGCACCCCGCCAAGAGGGTCCACTCCCGTCAAAGACCGATAGAGTACTACAGCGAGCGCGAAACGATCTCGACGCTCTCCCTCAACCTCGAACTCGAGAAACGAAGGCGGATTCTCCAGATAGACCTGACCCCCCGAAGCGATCTGAATCACCTCCATATCCACGGCTCCATGAACCTTGCCGCTCGCATGGAGTTCGACGAGCAAGCGCCCGACCTCCTGAATCCATCGAAGAGCCGTGCCGGAAGGGAGGTATCCCGATCGACCGAGGAGTTGGGCCAGAGACATGCCACCGGACCGAGATTCCTCCTCACTGATCAAGCCGCTGCGCAACAACGATTCGAGCAGAGACTCTTCTCGGGTCGATTCATTCGAATCGAATCCTCTGGCTCCTTCGTTGTGTTCACCCATTTCCCTATTCTTCCCCCCAACCCCTCCCGAAACAAGTTCCCTTATTCCACGAAAGAGATCAGATCGTCCCTTCTTTTTGTTACTCTGAAAAAATCATGAACGGGCCGATCGATTTTCAAACCACCGCCTGGACACAGATTCTTCGCATCGGAAATGTTCAGGAACAAGAATCGCGCAAGTTGCTGGAATCTCTCATCCACTCCTACTGGCGACCCGTTTTTTCCTATATTCGGAGACGAGGTCGCGACGCCTCCACCGCAGAAGACCTGACACAGGAGTTTTTCGCAAACATCCTCGAACGCAACACGCTGGGAAACATAGAACGAGAAGGAGGAACCTTCCGTAGCTACCTGCTCCAGGCGATCCGGAATTTCCTGATCAGCCAACATCGGTACGATCGAGCGGCCAAGAGAGACCCGGGAGCACCCATACTGGCAATCAGCAACATGGATTCCGCAGTGGAACCCGCCACCCCGATGGAGGCAGATGCCGAAGCCGAATTTGACCGTGCCTGGGCCCTTCAGATCATGGAACTCACACTCGACTCCATGCGAGCCGAACATGAGATATCGGACAAGCTGGTCGCCTTCACTGTTTTCGAGCACCAGCTACGTCACCGACTTCAAACGGGGAAAACACCTTCCCGTCAGGATATCGCCAGCAAGTTCGACCTTCCGCTCAAAAAAATCGACAACATCCTCTACCGAGCCAAAAAAGTTTTTCGACGCCACCTGAATCAGACCGTCTCGCAAACCGTCACTCGAGAGGAACAGATCGACGAGGAAATCCGGGGGTTGCGTGGAGTCCTCGGGTCCTGAATCGAACCGCGGTTTTAAGCCCCTCGGACCCGAGGAAAGCCTCAAAACGGCCCGATCCACACAATCCCTACCCAGAATCTCGGCCCGCACCTGGTCCAACTTCTGCTCATGGACTCCCCAGATCAGCTGCTATCACACCAAAAGCCCCTTCAGCGCGGCCCAATCGCTATTTTTCCACCTTTTTCAAAAAAATGGTGAGGATACGCTTCTGGACTGCGTGTCTCCTTTTGACGAGCGATACACCCCAAACACCACAATCTTGAAGGAGCCCGCCATGATCAACACAATCCCCCTTAACCTCACTCGCGAACTCATGCTCACCCGCGAACTCATGCTCACCCGTGAACTCATGCTCACCCGTGAACTCATGGCTCGGTAGGACCCGACAAGTCCGATACCGTCTTCTCCCGCTCCAGAATCCGACGCGCCTCCCGCTGATGAGAAGATTTTCACCGATCCTCGATGCTCTCTATCGATACCGGTAAGATGGAGGCCATGCTCAAAATTCTGGTCGTAGGCCTCGGCGGATTCCTTGGAGCTGTACTGCGTTATGGGATCTCGAGAGGAATCCACCGGGTTTCAGAAAACGCTTTTCCCTACGGCACCCTCATCGTCAACCTGCTGGGTTGCTTCACAATCGGTTTGCTGATTTCCATGGTCCAAGATCGGGCCGCTCTCGACTCTCCCACTCGGCTGTTTCTTGTCGTGGGGCTCCTCGGTTCCTTCACGACTTTTTCCACCCTGGGATACGAAACGATCGGTTTGATTGAAAAGAACTTCCTTTCCCAGGCATTCCTCAGCATCGGAGGAAACCTCATCCTGGGACTCGGAGCCGTCTTCCTCGGGCAATTCATCTCACGCGTCCTCTCCGCATGATCTCCCACCCGATTCAGGAAGTCGACCAGAACCCCGGTCGATCTCTTTCCTCACACCCTACTTTTTCTTTTCCAGCCGGAGGCTATGCTCGTGCAAGCGATCGTCAAAACGCCCTCCGGTAAAATCGAAGTCGAGGAGCGACCGGTTCCTGAAGCCGGACCTGGTGAAGCGCTGGTGAAAGTTCAGCGAGCTGGAATCTGCGATACCGATCTCCAACTGGTAGCCGGCTACATGAATTTTTCCGGGATCCTCGGACACGAATTCGTGGGACGGATCGAGCGGGCCGACGAAGCCCCCGAGAGGATCGGACAGACCGTCGTCGGCGAGATCAACGCCTCGTGCCACTCCTGCGATCTCTGTCGGAACGGAATGGAACGCCACTGCTCCCACCGTACGGTACTGGGAATCCTCGAACGGGACGGCGCCTTTGCTCAGTACCTGACTCTCCCTCTGTCCAACTTGCACGCGATTCCGGACTCCCTTCCCCTCGATCGAGCAATCTTTACCGAACCGCTCGCAGCGGCCTACGAAATCCTCGAACAAACCTCCGTCACGGAAAAAGACGCGTTGATTCTCGGACCGGGCAAACTCGGCCTGCTCTGTGCTCAGGTTTTACGAAACGCCGGAGCCCGGGTCACCCTCTATACACGTCACCCCGAACAACAAGAGCCCTGGAAAGCCCGAGGCTGGAAAACCCTCCTTCCGGACGATCCAGCCGACCGTCATTTCGATCTCGTGGTCGAGACCACCGGTTCACCCGAGGGATTTCCCATCGCCCTTTCGCGCCTCAAGCCCCGAGGTCTACTGATTCTCAAAACCACGACCGCCGATCACCCCCCCGTGGATCTGGCCCCCGTGGTCATCCACGAGATCACAGTCTTAGGATCTCGTTGTGGCCCCTTCGCTCCAGCCATCGCAGCCCTCACCCGAGGCGCGATCTCACCCGAAAACACGATTCGTGCCCACTTCCGCCTCGAGGAAGCGACTCACGCGTTCCGAGTCGCCGCCTCTTCCACCGACCCTCTTCGACGGAAAGTCGTGTTCGACATCTCCTGAAGCCGAGGTCAAGGAAACCGAATGTCGATGGCCCGAGGAATCGGCACCCGATACGGATTGGGTTCGACCAGATACCGAAAACGTTTCCTGAACTCATCCACAGAAAGACCCGCCTCCTTGGCCAATTTGTTCGCCGCTTCCTCCATCTCGATGTCGGTAGCTTCCAGCCTGATCATGTATTCACGCGCGATGACGTGACTCTGCGATTCCAGGTCGACGAGACGAACCGCTGTTCGACCTGTTTCCGGGTCCAAAATTTCATCGAACGGAATCGGGACCAGATTCCTACGCTGAATGCTCATCAACGCTCCCGTCCCTCCCGAAAGCAGAAACAGAGCGGTTCCAAACCCCAGATCGCGTGTGTATTCCATATCAAAAGGGATCGGGTCCGCACAACGCAACTCATACCCGATGTCCTTGGTCACGATACCGAGAGAATCTCCTCGCGCTTTAAACCGATCGACAACCTCTCTCCGCACGATCTCTCCCAGCCGAATCTCGGCCAGCTGCAAATGACCGTGCTCATCATGCCCAGCCTCCTTCAGGCCGGAGACATCCTCCGGATCGAGCTTTTCGATCAAGCCTTCAGCCAGAACGAGAGTCCCGTGATTTCTGCCCATCGCTCGCCGCTTGAGAATGGTGGTTTCGATCTGATCTCCGAGTACCCGCAAGGGAAGCGGTGCCCGAAATTCCTCCGGAATCAGAGTCAACGTGGCTCCAGCCGCCTTCCCGATCCCCAGAGCCAGGTGTCCGGCTTTTCTCCCCATCGTCACCGCCATGTACCAGCGTCCGGTAGTCTGAGCATCCACAGCGAGGTGCCTCAGGACACGAACTCCCTCGTGACGAGCAGTCTGGTAACCAAAAGTGGGCATGTCGCCGGGAAGGGGCAAGTCGTTGTCGATCGTCTTGGGAACATGAGCGACCCGAATCGAATCACCCGAGGCTTTTAGGACCGAAGCCGAACTGAAGGCCGTATCGTCTCCCCCAATCGATGCCAGCAGGGTCACCCCAAGTTTTTTCAAAGTTTCCACCACACGATTCAGATCTTCCGGATCGCCGGTCGGATTCGCCCGACTCGTTCCCAGAATCGACCCCCCGGCGAGATGAATTCGTGACACGTCATCCAGCGTCAATTCATGAACCCGGTCGGTTCTCCCCCGAACGAGTCCGGAATAACCGCCCTCAATGCCCAGCACCCGGCACCCACGACGGATCGCTTCGATCGTGAGGGCGCTGATCACCCCATTGATACCTGGAGCCGGTCCTCCTCCGACCAGAATACCCAAAACTTCCTTGCCCGGTTCGGGAAGCGCCTCCCAGCGAGAAGTGTCGATTCGAGTCGTATCAGACAACGGTTCCTCCAATATGAATCCCGTCCAATCCTGAAGACAGAGCCTCGATTAAATTTTATAATAACCTCATGCGAAAAATCCTCCCTATCGGAATCTTCCTCTTTCTCACCCATTGCGGCCTCAACGATCCCACCCCCGCGACCTTACATCCAACCACGACACCGGCAGCCACACCGGAAAAGGAGAATCTCGTGTCCACAAACCAGATCGCGACCTTTGGCGGAGGCTGTTTCTGGTGTGTCGAAGCAATTTTCGAACGCGTCGAAGGAGTTTCCGATGTCGTCTCCGGGTATTCCGGAGGAACCGAAGAACACGCCAACTACAAGGCAGTCTGCTCGGGCAGAACCCAGCACGCCGAAGTGTGCCAGATCACCTACGATCCCGAGAAAATCCGATACGAAGATCTGGTTGAAGTTTTCTTTCACACTCACGACCCGACCACGCCGGACCGACAAGGGAACGATGTCGGACCCCAATATCGATCAGTCATCTTCACCCACAATCCGTCCCAAATGGAGACCGCCCGCCGAGTCCGCGACCGACTCGATGGGAAAAAAACCTTTGGATCTCCGATCGTGACCCAGATCCTCCCCTTCGAGATGTTCTACCCGGCCGAAAAATATCATCAGGATTACTTCCGCCTGAATCCCAACCAACCCTACTGTCGAGCGATCATCGACCCCAAGGTCACCAAGTTCCTCCAGTGGGCGCCCAAAGACCTGATCGAATAAAACCTCTACCTCGATCCCACCACCCGATCGAGCCCCACCTGCTTAAATATCTTAAACAATGCAGGAAAAGGTTGCATTTTCCTGCCGATTTGGAACAATTCCATCACTCGATTCCATCAAGCGTTGGAAGCGCCCGATGGAACCCTTTCTACCGAGAAAACCGATGCCCACCCCACTCGAAACAGCCCGCGCCGAACCCACTTCCCTCAAGGGAAGAATTCTGGGGGCGGCCCGTTCGCTGTTTGCTCGCTCCGGATTTCACGGGACGAGCATGCGAGCCGTGGCCCGGGAAGTCGACATCGACATCTCCACTCTCTACTACCACTGGCACAGCAAACAGGAGCTGTTCGACGGCATCCTTGAAGACCTTCAGATGGATTTCGAGGAACGATTGCGCACATGGATCCTGGCCTCGAAGGATCTTCCCATCGAAGAAGGGTTCGACCTGGCCGTGGAGCATCTGGGACCCTTCTTTCTCGATTTCGATGTCGTTCGTGTGGTCATGGTCTCGTTCTTTGGCGAAGACCCCGCCAGTGAAGGTTGGGCCATCCGGTCCCAGCGCCAGCTCCTTCGAACCCTACGCACGTACACCGAAAAACGATTCGGAGCCGACTCCATTCCTCCCGAGTTCGACTCCACCGTCCTGGCGCTGATCTCGACCATGGTGGTCATGGTCAGCAGTCGCGATCGTTTCGCGCACATTCTCAATACCCAGTCAAATAGCGTCCCTTTTCGAAAACTCGTCATTGCCACTCTTCGGCGCCTGGTCGGATCCTTCGTCGACTCCATCGCCCGGCAAAGCCGTCGGAATCTCGCCCCTGGCGAATCACTCCCCACCCCCCTCATGCCCTGATTAGGAGAAAACCGTGTTTTCCTGGATCATTCAACTGCTCAAAAAAAACAAGATGCTCCCCACAATCTCCGACACCGAACGGGCCGCTCTCGAAGCTGGAACCGTTTGGGTCGAAAGAGATCTCTTTTCAGGACGCCCGAATTTTCACAAATTGATGGCCGAGTCCTATCCCCAGATCAACGAGAAAGAAAAGGCCTTTCTCGACGGACCCGTCGAGGAGCTTTGCAATCTGGTCAGCCCCTGGGAATTGATCCAACTCCAGGATCTTCCTGAACACGTCTGGGCATTCCTCCGGAAGCACCGTTTCTTCGGTCTCATGATTCCCGAGGAATACGGTGGACACGGATTCAGTTCACTCGGGTTCAGCGCGGTCATAGGGAAACTGGGGACTCACTCCATGATCCTCAACTCCATCGTCATCATCCCCAACTCCATCGGGCCAGCGGAACTCATCTGGCACTACGGCACTCAGGCACAAAAAGACCGGTATCTCGAACCCCTCGCGCATGGAAAGGAGATCCCGGCGTTTGCCTTGACCGAACCTCACGCCGGCTCGGACGCGGCCTCCTTGACATCCTCGGGTACCCTGTTCAAACGTCAAGACGGGTCTCTGGCCATCCGACTCAACTGGAACAAGCGCTATATCACCCTCGCCCCGATCGCCACCCTGCTCGGTCTCGCCTTCCAGCTGTACGATCCGGAAAACCTCCTCGGAAAAGGAACCGAACTCGGCATCACGTGCGCCCTCGTGCATACCGATTTACCCGGCGTGGAGCAGGGGAATCGCCACGACCCCATGGGGTCAGGTTTCCCCAACGGCCCAACCCGCGGACACGATGTCATCATCGATGCCGAGCAGATCATCGGAGGCCTCGAATACGCGGGGAAGGGGTGGATAATGCTCATGGAAGCGCTTTCAGGTGGACGCGCCCTTTCCCTCCCCGCCTCCGCCACTGCCGGAGTCAAGGGGATCGCCCACTCGGTCGGAGCCTACGCCCATCTTCGAAAACAGTTCGGCGTCTCGATCGGAAAATTCGAGGGGATTCAGGAGCCCCTAGCTCGTCTCACCGGCAAAGCGTACCTCATGGATGCGGTCCGGGTGTACACCTGCGGAGCCATCGAACGGGGAGAGAAGCCCTCTGTGGTCTCGGCCATCGTGAAATATCAACTGACTGAACTCGGTCGCCAATGCGTCATCGATGGAATGGACATCGTGGGCGGAAAGGGGATCAGTCGAGGACCCAATAATCTACTGGCCGAGGGCTACACCGCCGCCCCGATCGGAATCACTGTGGAGGGAGCCAATATCCTCACCCGAACCCTGATCGTTTTCGGACAAGGAGCCTTGCGCTGTCATCCCTACCTCTACCGAGAAGTCAAAGCGATCGAAAACGAGGACGCGGCGGAGCTTCGCCGGTCCCTCTTTGGGCATGCGTTCTTCGGTATGGGCAATCTCATCCGCGCCGGCCTGTATTCGCTCACTCGCGGGCGACTGGCCTCCGCCGGCCCCCTTCGGGGTCCATCCGCCCACTACGCCCGCAAGATCGCCTGGGCATCCTCTATCTACTCCCTGCTCGCCGACCTGGTGATCATCACCAGCGGACCCGAGCTCAAGCAGCGAGGAAAAATCAGCGGTCGATTCGCCGATGCTCTCTCCTGGATGTTCCAAGGCACCGCCACACTCCGACGCTTCCAAGCCGATGGATGTCCCGAGGAAGACCTCCCCCTGTTGCACTGGGGCATGCAGACCAGCCTTCAGCACATCCAGAAATCCCTCGAGGGCGTTTTCCAGAACTTTGGCGGCATCCTGTCGATCCCCGTCCGTTTCATCGGCGGTTTCCTCATGCGCCTCAATCCGCTCAGCGGCCCCCCCTCCGACGAACTGGTGAAACAGGTAGCTGAAACTCTGCTCAAGCCGAGTGACCAGCGGGATCGTCTCACCGAAGGCATCTTCCTCCCCGAGGATCCAAACTCTATCCAGAGACAACTCGATCGCGCGCTCACTCTTTCTCATGCCACCGCGCCGATCTCCCACAAAATCCGAAAAGCGATCCGTGAGGGATTGATCGAGAAGGGCACCCTCCCGCAACAGCTCGAGACCGCGGTCGCGAAAGAAATCTGCACTCAGGAAGAGGCTCAGAAACTCATCGAGTCCGAAACACTTCGGGATACCGTTCTTCAAGTCGACGAGTTCACCCCCGAAGAGTTTCCTCGGCATCGCAAAGACTTCCACCTGGATCAAGAAAAAGCTCTCGCCTCTTCGACCCACTGAAACGAAAACCCGAGGGATCGAGAAGTCGCTCCTCAAGGGCCCAAAAAATCTATACGCGGGTGTCAGGGGGATGCTCACCTTCCCCTACTCCCCCTTGCAGTCCGAGATTCCTATCCCTAAGATTCGGCCTTTCCCCCGACCGGTCTCTCGCCTCTAGGCCCGAATTTTATGTCCACCCCCATTCCGGCTCGCTCCCCAATCCAACCGATTTTCCTGGCCCTGATCCTTCTTCACGGGATTTTCTTTCTGGCCTCGGTCCTCGGATTTGTGATCTTCCAGAGCTCTCTGGACAACGAGTTCACGAAGTTGGCCCGCGAGCAATTCTTTCTGTTCATACTGGCCCAGAACGCCAAGCTGATGTTCGGTTACGCTCTGATCAGCTTCGTTCACCTCCTGATCCTCTACCCACTTCTCGACCGTTTTTCCCGGCGCACCGGTTGGCGAGGGTGGCGTATCGGAGCCGCGACCGCGGGGATCTCGCTGGCCCTCACCATCCTGGTCGGCATCGGGGTGGCTACACTTCGCCCCTACACACTGGCCGGCCCCTACGCGCGCATCTACTGGTCATTCAAAAGCGTAACCCCATCTCCTCTGCGTGAAATCCTTTTTTCACAAGCCCTGTACTGGACTCTGATCGTCCTGACTCTGGTGTTCCTCGTCATCGAATACACAAACCGACTCCGAACGGCTCGACGCGGGATTCAATTCGGATCGATCATCGGCCTTCTGGCCGCCCTCATGATCGGCACCCTGCCTCTACTTTCGACCTCCGCGGGAGGAGCCACTTCCGACGAACCCAACCCGCGGCCCAACATCTTGATTCTGGGAGGAGATTCTCTGCGCGGAGATCGCCTCAGTTGCAACGGTTACGCGCGCCCCACATCCCCCCAGATCGACGCGCTCGCGGCTGAAGGAATGAACTTTTCCAGGTGCTTGACTCCCATCGCATCCACGATGGAGGGGTGGCTCTCTCTTCTAACCGGCCAGTACCCACACACCCACGGACTGAGGCACATGTTCCCCTCGCGGCAAGAAACCGTTCGGGTCGCCAGAAATAGCGTACTCCTTCCCCGCATCCTCAAACGAGCCGGCTACGATACGATCGCCGTCAGTGACTGGGCGGGAAATAACTTCCGGCACATCGACTACGGATTCGAAACCGTCAAGGTCCGGCACGTCCAGAATTTCCGGGTTTTTCTTACCGAAGCGATCAGCGCTTGCCACCCCCTGATCCTGGCCTACTTTCAAAATTCGATCGGACAGAAGGTTTTTCCGGAACTCGAGGTTCTGAGTTCCAACCGAAGTCCGGATCAGGTCACCAATCAGGTCATAGAAGAAATCGACCGATCTTCCTCCCGGAACCGCCCTTTCTTTATGATCGGCTTTTATTCTTCCACCCATCTTCCCTACTCCAGCAAATACCCCTACTTCGACCTTTTCACCGATCCGGATTACGAGGGGCCCAACCAGACTGAACTCGACTTCAAGATCGACGAGTTCATTACCAAGGGTTTTCGCAAGAAGCTTTCAACCGAAGAGATTGAGCATATTCGTGGACTTTACGATGGAACCGTTCGTCTCGTTGACGACCAGATCAAACGGGTCATCAACCATCTGCGAGATAAAAAGCTGCTCGAGAATACGATCGTGGTCATCACATCCGACCACGGCGATGATCTCTACGAACCGGGAACCACGCTTGGGCACGGAATCAGTTTCAACGGTGGAGACCAAACCAGCCACATCCCTCTGATCATTCGGTTTCCCGAAAAGATACCGACCGGCCAAACCTATCCCCGGTTAACTCGAGCGATCGATCTCGCCCCCACTCTTCTCGAATGCCTCGATCTCCCGATACCACCCGAAATGGAAGGGATCAGTCTCGTCCCCACCTTTGAACCCGACTCCGACTCATCCCGCGATCTGGGACTGATTTTCCACGGCGAGACGTCCTACTTATTCTTTCGCCACGACATACCGGGCGAACGCATGCTCCCCCTGGACACTTTAGATAAAACCACCGAAATCGACCCCGACTTCGACCATAACCTGGTACTCAGCGATGAAGCGCGCAAACTGATGCTCGCTTCCAAAGAGCGTTGCATCCGGACCGAAGACTGGAAACTCGTCCACACCCGAGGCCAGGGATACGACATCTACCGTCTCTGGAATCTGGAAAACGATCCTCACTGCGAAAACAATCTCGCCAAGGACCCTCGATATCACGACACACTCGAACGATTGAAGGGCTGGCTCGAGCGCTGGAAAAACCGGGAAGGGGAGATCCGGATCTATCGTGATGGCCGAACGGAGTGGGTCGACTCCTCCACGAAGCGAATGACGCGACCCCGCTAACCCGGAAAAACGATCCGGCTTCCGAACGGCTTCGAATCGGCGACCGTTCCGCGTATTCTCCGCCCGACGCGGGAAGAAAGGCTCGAATTCCGCCGTCCTCGCGACACACCGGGAAAGCCGGAAGAGCCCGTAAGTAATTGCTTTTCAATCACTTATGATTTTAGAGGAACAAAAAACATCCTTGTCCTGTTTTTTTCTGCCTCGGGGGTTGAACTATCTATCTCTTTCTGGAATAATAGTTCTATTGTTTTGCTCTCGCTCCTGCGAGGGCTTTTTTTGTGGGTAGATACGGTTTTCTGAATTTTTGGCAATTTTTCAGGCGGCACAAAATAGTCCCCATGCCCAACACTTCCGGCTCGTAACCGTACTCGTGCCATGACGCCCGCGCCCCCGAATCGCCCCATTCTCTCCCGGCTTTTCTCTCCGGGAGATCTGTTCGCAACCCGCGATATCGGGCTGCTTTTCTACGGACAACTCATCTCCCAGATCGGGGACAGCATGTTCCACATCGGCATGATGTGGTTGGTCCTGAAAACAACAGGTTCCAGTGAGTGGATGGGACTCGTGGGAATGGCCGGTTACATACCGGTTCTCTTCTTTGGATTGATCGGCGGGACCCTCGCCGACCTATTCGACCGACGCCGCCTCATGCTGCTCTCCGACCTCATCCGCGCGGCCATTGTGACTTTTCTGGTTCTTCAAATTCATGCGGGTCCAGTAGGAAAAACCACTCTTCTCGTCGTTCCCTTCCTCCTGGCCACTTTCGGGACCATCTTCAATCCATCCCGAGACGCCATGATTCCTGAACTCGTCGGACACGGATCTCTGATCCGAACCAACTCGGTCATTCAGGTATCAGCCTTCGCAGCCATTCTGATCGGCCCGGCCATCGGCGCGGGTATCATCGCCAGCCTCGGCCTTGTTCACGTCTTCTCGGTAGACGTATTCACCTTCCTCCTTTCAGCTCTCGCAATCCGCTCGATCCGCCCCTCCACCCCGGAGCCCCCTCGAGCCACTCGACATTCTCTCAAGGGTCATCTTCGGGAAGTTTTTTCGCACCTCAATCGAGATCGCCGACTCACCTGGACCCTCTCTCTGACCGCTATCCAGAACTTCTTCATCATGGGTCCGGCCATGGTTGGCACCCCACTTTTTGTTCACGAAGTACTCAAACAAGACGCGGCGAGTTACGCCGCCGTCGAATCTTGTCTCGGCCTGGGCATGGTGATCGGCTGCCTTCTGATACCCAAATTCACCCGGCGATGGAACTTGGGCCGCATCCTGATCGTCGGCATGATCTTCGACGGACTGACCCACGCTCTCCTTCCAGCCTGCACTCGACTCCCGGAGGTCATGATCGTCATGGCCATCCATGCCCTGGCCATACCGATGATCGTTGTTTGTCGCACCTCACTCGTCCAGCAGTGGAGCGAGGGGCCAATCCGAGGACGCATCTTCAGCCTGGTCAACATTTCCGTGGTCGGGATGACCGCCCTTTCCAGCGGTGTGGTCGGTTGGCTCGCGGCCAGGATTCCGGTCCCCACGATCTTCCTTCTCTTCGGTATCGGAGCGGCTCTTTGTGGAGTCATCGGGTGGGTTTATCGCCCTCTCCGAGAAGCCTGACTCTCCCAAGCCGCCCCCCCGAACCTCTTCTCTTGCATTTCTGACTTCATTACCCGCTGGTATGCTGAACACCATGATACCTAAAACTGTAAATATTCTTGGGGTTCCTATGGATCTTGGCCAGGGTCGCCGGGGAGTCGACATGGGCCCATCCGCCGTCCGGTACGCCGGCCTCGAAAACAGATTGAGCCTCTTAGGGTTCGAGGTGATCGATTCGGGAAATTTGACCGTACCTGTTCCCGAAGAGACCCGAGATCGTTCGGGGAATTCCGGTCTCGAACATCTTGAAGCCGTCTCCGCCATCAACCGAAACCTGGCCGATCAAGTGGAGGACACTCTCGCCCGAGGTGAACTCGCCATCATACTCGGAGGTGACCACTCTCTTTCCGCCGGCAGTGTGGCCGGCGCTCATCGCGCGGGACGAGTGGGGGTTCTCTGGATCGATGCCCATGGCGATTACAACGAACCGAGAACAAGCCCTAGCGGAGACCTCCACGGCATGCCGCTGGCCTCGATCGCCGGACGTGAACCGATCGGTCTCGCCCCGTTCACTCAGGAACCGGTCGACCCAAAAGATATCGCGCTGATCGGCTTACGATCGATCGATCCCGGCGAGCGAAAAAACATGATCGACGATGGTGTTACAGCC
>JASMLP010000121.1 GCA_030748635.1 Planctomycetota bacterium | reverse complement strand
GGGGTCGCGATGCATGCGATGGAGAGTCGCTAGCGGAGCGGTCGCTCGAAGAGCGGCCGGACTGACCTGGCTTTCGCCCAGGAGAGCGGCGAGCGCTCGAGCGGCGCGAGCCCAGGCGATCTCTCCACGATGTCCTTCCAGATCGAGGCGAGCCGCTGCGCGGGTGATGAGCAGGAGATCGGTCTCGGTGAGTTCGATCGATTGAACACGTTTGCGGGCATCCGCGATCGCGTGGCGCAGACGATCCGTTTCCGCATCGACTTTCTCCACAAACTGTTTCGGATCGCGATCGAAGTGTATTCGGCGTCGAGCCACTTCGACCCGGTCTTCTTCTCTTGATAGGCTTTCTACCTGAACCAAGAGTCCGAAGCGGTCGAGGAATTGGGGGCGGAGTTCTCCCTCCTCGGGATTGCCTGAACCGATCAGGAGGAAGTGGGCCGGGTGGCGAACGCTGATGCCTTCTCGTTCGACAACATTGATTCCGCTGGCAGCCGAATCCAGGAGGAGATCGACGAGGTGATCCTCGAGAAGATTGGCTTCATCCACGTAGAGGATTCCCCGGTGGGCTCGGCCCAGGCAGCCGGCTTCGAATCGGCGGACGCCTTCGGTGAGCGCGCGACCTAGATCGAGGCTGCCGGTAACCGCCTCCTCGGCCGCCCCCAGTGGGAGGGTGATCAATGGAGTTGGGGTTTCGGCTCGTTCGGGCTGATTTCCGTTTTCGCATACCCGACAGAGCCCAGCGGTCTCGTTGGGTGTGCACTGGATGGGGCATCCCTCGGGTACCTCCAGTGTGGGCAGGAGATCGGCCAGTCCGCGAACCGCGGTACTCTTACTGGTCCCACGTCGACCGAAGAGGAGTATCCCTCCGATTTCAGGGTCGACTGCGACGAGGCAGAGGGCTGCTCGCATGGCGTACTGACCGACGATCGAAACGAAGGGAAATATAGACATGGGCCCGGAGAATACCGTCTCAGATACCTTTTGTGTACCTTTGCTCCTCGTGTACTTTTATTGTCGTCGGACGGTGACGGCTCCAGCGGACCAGAGGACTCCCTCGTAGTCGGTGTCGTGGACGTTGAAGATACCGTCGTGATCGTGGTCCCCAAACCGATTGTCGGTTCCGGTGAGAGCATCCGCAAAGGCCAGGAGGAGGTCCCACGGAGTTGGCAACGAGGTCGGGAGTTTTGTGACATCCACCTCGATCTTCGTCCTGCAATTGGCGCAGGCTCCTCGGTGGTCTCGAGCAAATCCAACGCCCTTCCTGCTAAGGACATAGATTTTTCCACATTCAGAACAGGAGGCGTGTCGATCGGCCGAGGCCAGGGGGGTCCAGACAAAGAAGGCCAAGAAGAGAAGGAGTAGGGGTCGCATGGTGGGTACCTCCGTAGGTTTCAGGTTCTTTCGGTTACTCGAGGCTCATGAATCTATTAGCGAATGGGGTGCCGTTTCGAGATATTCCTGGAAGTTGATAGGTGTCAATGACTTGAGGTGTTTTGGTGTGCTGGAATGAAAGGAATTTTCGTGAATAGATTTGGCGCGGATGTCAAACGGACTTACGAGAGGTAGTCGATTCGGGTGAATCGGGGTGGGCACGGGTTCTTTGGAAAGGTGGAGGGGGTGCGATGGGGAAGGGCTTCATCTTGTTAACATGCGGGTATGTTGCGGGAACTCCTCGAAGAACATGAATTTTTGGTGCTCGATGGGGCTCTGGCTACGGAGTTGGAGGCGAGGGGGTACGATCTTGAGGATCCACTTTGGTCGGCTCGGGTTCTTCTCGAAGATCCCGATGCGATTCGGAAAGTGCATGTCGATTATCTGAAAGCCGGGGCGGACATCCTCACCACGGCGAGCTATCAGGCAACTTTCCAGGGATTCAGAGAGAGGGGTTTGAGTGCCGGGAGGACTCGTGACCTGCTTCTCCGGTCGGTTCAACTCGCGGTGGAAGCGGTGGCGGAGATCGGTGGGCGGGGTAAGGATGGGCGTGTCGGACCTCTCGTGGCGGCCTCGATTGGACCGTACGGAGCCTATCGACACGACGGATCCGAGTATCGAGGAGACTACGAGATTGGGACCGAAGAGCTGGTCGACTTTCATCGGGATCGATTTGGCTGTCTGTCCGCGACGGGGGTCGACCTTCTTGCGTTGGAGACGGTTCCGTGTCTGTCCGAGGCTCGAGCGTATAGTCACCTGCTTCGTGAGTACACCGCTGTAGAGGCCTGGTTGAGTTTTAGCTGTCGAGATGATCGTTCTCTCTCGAGCGGAGAATCGATTCAGGAGGCGGTGGAGTTGGTTGATCAGATGGAGCGGGTCGTTGCGGTTGGAGTGAATTGCACCGGTCCCCAGTGGATCGATTCGATCGTCGAGACGATGAAGTCAGCGACTTCAAAGCCGATTATCGTATATCCCAACTCCGGAGAGTGTTGGGACTCTTTGTCGCACGGTTGGATTGAGAAAAAAAGACCCCAGATAGGAGCCGATCTCCTGCGGCGCTGGGTGGATGCCGGGGCCCAGATTCTCGGGGGATGTTGCCGGACCGGACCCGAACTTGTCCGTCTCATCGCTGGTTTGAGAGACTCCTAACGGACGCTCTGATTCGAAGATTATCGTTTCGGGTGATCTGTTTCGTTCCGGACCGTAAATCTCTCCGTAGGGTCCGGTAACGGTTTCCCGTTCCGCCGTTTTTCAAAAAAAAATCGAAAAACGGAAAACAGTTCGAATCTTTTCGTTCTCAGGATTTCAAAGGCCAGGTCCGGACGGACTTGTTCTCGGGAAGATTCTCAATCGGTTATGCGAGGGGCTCGTTGAAATTTCAGCGGGCTCGGATGCACGAAACCGATCGAAAAATGAACGGGAGTGAGCAAGAAAGGGTCGGGATCGGGGTCAGGAAATAGGCTTAAACGGTCTCAGAAAGGCCTTTGGGTCGTCGGAATGCCGTTTTTAAGAATTGAGGAGTTTAATGGAACGAGAATTGCGGATTCAACCGTGTTTTCGGTACGACAGAAACAAGGGGCTGCGCACTATGACTGGTGGGTGGCATCGCACATCGACCTTTACGGAGGCGATGAAAGGGGTCAAGGTGATGACGAAATGGGGCTGGTTTCTGGGAACCACCTGCCTGCTGATGGCTTCGGTTTCGACCGTTGCGTTCGCGGGGTCAAAATACCGTTCGGATGTGAAGCACCGTCCTCGATTGGTCGTGGATGGGCGGGACACCGCACATATTCAGAGGTTGATACGGCGGATCGAACGAAACGAATCTCCCTGGGCCGGTGCTTATAAAGAACTGCACCGCAAAGCCACCAAGGGAACCACCAAACATCACTCCAAGACCGGTTGGTCCGGTCAGGACGATCCCTATAACAAGCTTTATGCTCAGGAAAGTCGTAACGGCGATGTTGCCGCGGCCAAAGCGATGGTCGCCTGGCTTTATAGCAAGGGAATGCGTGTCTCCTGGCTTCCTCTTCCCAAGAAGTCGGGCCAATCGACTTCCGAGGGGTGGGTAAAAGATCAGGCCGCGAAATCGGCATCGACCATCCGCACCATGTACGATGATTGGCCCTGCTATCGCGGATTCAAGTGCATCAATCGAGGGATCGTGGCTGCGGATTCACTTCTCATGCACTGCGTGGCGTTCGATTTTCTTTCCGCTTTGCCCAAGAACTTGCGACCCTCCTTGAGCGGTGCAGAAACTTCTCTCAGTCACTTCGCCGCGGATTTCAGGCGCTGGCACTGGACGGTGGATCCGCAAAATAACAATCATGGGATTCGTGTCATTAGCGCGCTTGGAGTCGCGGCGCTGACAATGAACCGACTCAATCGGTATCGCTGGTGGAGATCCTCGACCTGGCGTTACCGTCCTTCCAAGTGGATGAAGATGGCGGTTCGTGAACTCCATCCGACCGGTCGCGGTAGCGATCTGAGATACCAGTTGAGAACGGGCGCTTATGCCGAGGGGTCGAGCTACTATCACTATGCGGCGGATCTCTATCTTCCGTTTTTTCACTCCTACAATCGATTTCATCGCGGAGGTGGGGTGCCCTTTATGGCCAGCGATCTGGTGAATCGTGGCGCGCGCTGGATGGTTGACCTTCAACTTCCTGATGGCCGCCGTCCTCCAGTGGACAATTCATGCCTGCTCAAGGATACGACTCCCGGATATTTCCTCTCTCAGGTTCGGCGTGGGGTTCGAAACTCTACCGATCAACTGGCGTTTCTCTGGGATTACCAGCGTCAGAATTTTCCTGGGATGAAGGGCCGGAGGGGCTCATTTCTAATGGCTGCCTACGATCCCAGTGGAGCTCGGGTTCGCACGGCGTCCCGGTTGTCGGGGCCTCTGGTCGCTGCGACCCGAATCCTTCCCAAACAAGGGCAGGCCGTTCTTCGCACCGGATGGGGCTCCAAAGACTCTTATGCGCTGGTCGTGGCTGAGCAGGGGGAAGTACGATCCCATGGCGGTGGACACGACTCTGTCGATCAGGGAGCTTATCTCTACTACGCCCAGGGCGACCTGATTACCATCGATCCCGGTTACTTCGGTTTTTCGCAGGTTCAAAAAACCAATCGTGCCGAACATCACTCGATGGTTCTGGTCAACGGAAAGGGACCCAAAGCCGCTCACAAGTGGATGGGTTTTGGTCCATGGAAACCGAGTCCTAACGATGCCCGGATCCTTTCGGGAGCTCGTACCGGAGCGGGGTCTCTGGTCCGTTCGGTCGAAGTCGAGAGCAAATATCGTAGCTCGACGATCCGTCGAACGATCGCCGCGGTCGAGAATCGCTACCTTCTGGTCGAGGATCGGTGCAAGAGTTGGTGGACCAAGGATTTTACCACTATCGTGCAGGCCAATGCCGGAGCCGATAAGGACCGTCCACTGACGATCTCTGGAAACACGGTGACCTATCAGACCAATCGGAAGAAGGTTCCCGTAGCGGTTGGGTCCACAGCGACAGCCTCGATTCGCTTGAACACCAGGAAGCGTGAGGATTCGGTCGGGGAAAGCCCAAAGGGGCACGAATCGATCGAGTACACGGCACGAGGCAGGAAGGTCCGTTTCTTGACCGCGATCGCGACAGCCGCCACGGGGGCGGCGACTCCGAAGGTCTGGAGTGTGCCGGTTGGTCAGGGGGCTATCGCTCTTCGGATCGAACTCAATGGACGGATCGATATCGTGGTTTCCAACCCGGACCATCGTAAGGTTCAGGTGCCGGCGACGCGGGGTACGAGCGCTTTTACTACCAGCGACGGACTTTCGATTCGGATGTTTACCGGGAGCGGAGTTGCGGGTAAGCGTGTCTGGAGCGCTCCCTGAATAGGGGCGTTGGGTGGTCTGGAGTCAACGCCGTCGGTGCAGGACGATGTCCTGTCGAAGGTCGCTCCAGATCGCCTCGGTTCGTATCCCCCGGTTATCCGCTACGATGGCGATACAGGTCGCGATGGGAAACCGGTCTTTCAGATATATCAGCCAGCCCCGGGTAAGGGTTCGGATCTCCTCGGGGTGCAACGAGGTCCAGTGGGCTCCTTCGACTCGGGCTGATATCTGGGCGACCAGGATGTTCGCTCGGTAGGATTTGATCGGGCCGCCAGCACGGTACTCGAATTCAGCCTGGGCAGAACATTTCAGTTCGATATAAACATCCATCGGCAAAAGTGGGTGTAATTGATCTCGGGTCTGCAAGCAGAATGCCCCGATTTCTGCCGCTTCCCGGGTGTTTCCCAGGTTCTTGTCGAAATCCAATCGGTGGTTCTTGTCTTTCGGGTTGAATCGGCTGGCGTGGGCCAGGCTACGCACGGTTTGGATCGCTCGGGTGGCTCGCGCACCCGCGGGTCCAAAGGGGTCGAGACCGTAGGCGATTCGAAGCTCTTTTTCGGCCTGGACAAACTTCCCGGTTTTGGCAAGCAGCATACCGAGTGTGATGCGGTGTTCAGCTTCCTGGGGGGCCAGAAGAATGGCCAGTCGAATATCTCGAATCGCTTGTTTAAATCGGTTTTGCTGGGCATGAGCGAGGGACCGTCCTCGATGGGGATCGGCTGCGGTGGGACGCAAGGTCAGGGCGAGCGAGAAGACCCGCAAGGCCTCGGCGTTACGATTCGATTTCAGCAGAGAGTATCCTTGCCGAAGTCGGTGATCGTAGCGGTTAGCCCCCGGGACGACCTGCAAAACCTGCTTGCGGGAAAGCGTGACTCGGGCCTGGCCGTTGGCGAGTTCAATAATCAGGTGATCGGCTGTGGATTCTACGATAGTCCCCTCGATCGCTTTGCCGTGGTCTAAGAAAATAGTGTCTCCTACCACTTCGGTTCCGACCAAGAGGGCGAGACATATGAAGCTATATCGAAAACGGGAAATCCACATCATCCCAAGCAGTATACGCCGATCAAAGAAGCAGAAACCACCTGTCAGTTCAGGCCGTCAGAACGTAGACAAAGAACCAGGTGAGCGCCAGTGAGAGCATGACGACGAGGGTGGCTCGATTCAGGTCACGGCGGTTTCTCTTCTCTCGATTCCGATCTTCCTCCGAGAGAGGAGGAAAGGTCGTAGAAGATCGGTTTTTGGAGGAGGACTGTAGAGCGGAAAGGATGAACTCTTCGATTTCTCCTCGGCAGTGAGGGCAAACCAATGAGATCCGTAGGAGCTCCGAGTTACATAGTGGGCACTGAAGAGACGGAGTTTCGGGAGACGAATCGTTAGGCGCGGGGGAGTTACTCATTTTTCCCATGTTGCGACCTTGCCCAGGATCTGGATCCAGGAGATCGGATCGATGTCGAAAAGGTCGATACCGTAGGAGGGAAGCTCAAGGGTGGAAAGAGGAGACGGTTTGGAAGCGCGGGAGAGAAGACGACAGGTTTTGAACTCGAAAACGATTCGGCGACTACGGGCTTCGATTCGTACGAGGCACTCCCGGGCTTCGATATGACGAAGGACTTCGCCGTTCGCAGAGACTTCGTCGGCTGTGACCGAGAGCATCCGACCTGGCTTCAGTTCTCGGATACGCCGAAACTGGATGAGCGGTTGCCCTTTGGTGTCGGCAAAGAGTCGGTTCAGGCTTTTGATGAACGCTTCGAGATCGACATCGGTTTGTGGAGAGGATTGGGTTTGAGGGGAGGATTTTTCCGGCGAAGGTGGAGATGGAACCGCTCGCAGGGCATCCAGCGCCTTGTCCACTCGTTGAATCAGTCGGCGGTGTTCGGCGAGACGCGCTTGGGCGGCGGTTCCGGACTCTTCCTGGAGGATTCGGACATCGGTGAGTTGGGTGAGCACTGTTTCCATCTGGTTCTCCAGGGAGGAAAGGCGCGGAGGTATTTTTGATTCCAATGAATCTCGAGGAGAAACCAGGTCGTTGGAGATTGGGGTCGGAGGGGGGGGGGTGGGGGTGCGAGAAAAATCGAGGATTTGTCCGGCGAATATTCCGGTTCCTATTCCGACCAGTAAACAGATCAGAAAGTAGGCAGGAGAAAAATTTCGACTGGAGTTCTGGATCTGGGCGACTCGCAAGTTGAGAGTTTTGTGTTCGGTTCTCAATCCTTCGATTTCGTGGAGGACACCCTCTATCGAGGAGCGTAGGTCCTCTTCTAAGTCGGTCGGGCCGGTTGTCTGTTTCCGGCGGAGTTGTTCGATCAGTTCAATGGTTTTGGATAGATACTGATGGAGAAGGTCCTGGCTTGTCGAATCGGAGGAGGGGGGGGAAGGTTCGGAATCGGCGGTATTTTCTTTTTCGAGAAACTGTCGGGCGATCCGAGTTGGACGTTCTTGATGCGCATCGTCACGAATCGATGTCATGGGGTTGGATCTCGTTCCGGGGGATATAAGGGGGATGGGGAAGCACGGATCGGATAGGCGGAAACTTGCGAGTAGGGACCGATCGGGCGGAGTATACCAGGGTCATTCGGGGAGGCAACGTTGGCTGGAGACAGGAATTACGTTTCGAGACTCGGTTCCTGGGCAGAACACGATACACTAAGAATGAGTCCATGTATTTTCTCGAACCTCTCTACTTTCTGGTTGCGGGTCCCGTCCTGGTCTGGCTCGGGGTCCTGCGAAGACGGGGCGCTCCCCGCACGGAGATCCTGTTCGGTGGGATGACGGTCTTTCTGGCTGTTTTGGCCCTCGCCCAACCCGTATGGGAGAGAGGTTCTCCAGGACGGCGTGTGGTCCTCTTGATCGATGTTTCTGAATCTCATCGACCCGTTCTGGGGAATTCGGTGGATGAAACGATCCAGAAGTGGGTGAAAGAGGCTTCCGACTTCCTTGAACCTGAGGACCGATTGGGGGTGATGGCTTTTGGGCGGCGAGTCGTTGTTTTGCGTGAATTCCGTTCGCCGACTTCGGAGAGGAGCGTTATCGCCCTCGATGGCTTGACCACTGGGGTGGAGATTACCGATCTCGGTGGAGCGCTCGAGCAGTTGTCAAGCTGGCTTCCTGCCGGGGGTGATGTGTATCTCTGGAGTGATGGTCGGTGCCGAGATTCGGAGCGCGTTCGTCATCTGATCATGGATCTAGGACGGAGAGGAATCCGCATACATCCATTTGTTGCCGATACCTACCCGGGAGAACACGATCTGGCGATACTGGGGGTAGACGTTCCTGCACAGGCCGCAGCCGGAGAGCGGGTCCGGGTTCGGGTTTCCGTTCGATGCGGAGGAGATGTGGAAGCTCAGGTCCGTTTGCTGGCCCAGGGCGGGCGTCAGGAACTGGGTATTCAGCGCTTGGCCTTGACGGCGGGTGCGGTGAGGTTTTGTGATTTCTGGGTCGAAATCGATTCGGGCGGAGCTCAATTCACGGCGCAGGCTCAGCTTGTGGACGGAAGGCGAGATCCGTTTCCCGATAACAATTTCTATCCGGCCTGGATCTTGCCGGCGGACCCGGGGCGTGTTCTCGTTTTGGGGAATGATGTTCGAGGAAACGCGTTCACGAAAGGGCTTCAGGAACGCGAGGAGTTGGATGTCACCCTACACAATCCGCAGGACTCCACTGTGGACCTGGGTCTGTTAGCGGGTTATGAAATGGTGATCCTGGAGGGGGTAGAGGGAGCTCAGCTTGGAACGTCGACTTTCCAGGCGCTTCGAGATTATGTGGAGGTTCTGGGTGGAGGGCTTTTGTTGTGTGGAGGTGAAAAAGGGTTTGGCGCGGGTGGATGGGATCGGACTCCACTGGAAACGGTTTCGCCGGTATGGGTTCTTCCTAGGAAGCCTCAGAACCGAGGGGTAGCAGTGGTCGTAATTCTGGATCGGTCGGGGTCGATGGCGGGCGAGAAACTCGAACAGGCTTCGTTCGGGTTTCGGCAATTGGTCGGCTTTCTTCACAAGGGAGACTCTGCCGGTTTGATTGCATTCAATTTGAAACCTTCCGTATTATTCTCTTTGACACCGGTAGAACAGGAAGCCGATCGGGATCGTTTATTGAGCGTGGATTTGGGGACGGCTCAGGGGGGAACCCGGATTGTTCCTGCTCTCGAACGTGGGGTTGAACTCCTGCGAGAAACGGAAGCTCCTATTCGGCATCTTCTCTTGCTCTCGGATGGAGTGACCGATGAATCGTTCGAGACAATCCGTAGCGAAATCGATCGACTTCGAATCAGCTTGAGCGCGGTGGTTTTGGGTTCGCAAGACAATCATTCGGTGGGTATCGATTCGTTGCGCTCGGCTTCCTTGAATAGCGGAGGACGTTTTTACCGGGTATCTGATCTGCAAGATCTTAGTGAGATATTTAGGCGTGATGTACGCAGTACTTCAGGGGAATTGATTCGCAGGGGGTCCAGTTCGGTCTCCATGGAGCCAGATGTCACCCTGTGGAGGGGACGGGTTCCTCAGAAAGCTCCCCCTCTGCAGGGGTACGATCGGACTTCTCCCAAAGTGGGCGCTGTGGTGGCCGCGAGGGTGGGTGAGCTCCAAGAGCCCCTTGTGGCGATGTGGTCGGTTGGGTTGGGGCGAGTCATGGCGTTTACTTCGGAACCGGCGGGTTTCTGGAGCGAGCCCTGGACTCGCTGGAGAGATGCGGGACTGTTCTGGGGGCATCTCATCTCCTGGGTCCGAACCGGTCAGGTCCGGACCGATTTTCAAGTCCAAAGTTTTTCGACTCCAGACGGTATGATTTTTCGAGCCGCTCGTCGTGAAGTTCCGGGGGAGGGGCAAACCACTCCTCGCGTTTCCCTGCGAGTCCCTGGGGTGGGCGGTGAGATCCCTTTACAACTCTTCGCGACCGATCGCTGGAAAAGTCGTCCAGTTCCGATGAAGGTCGGGACTCATCCGGTCCAATTGATCGTGCGTGATGCTGGAGGGGTGCGTCGACTTCGTCGTGTTCTGGTTCATCCCTATGAGATGGAGATGGCCGATACTCGGCCAGATAGGGAGTTATTGGAGTGGGTCGCTCGGGAGACGGGTGGCCGGGTGGATGATGAGATCGATCTTTTGCGAAGTTCGCGGATCGCTGGCGGAGGTTCTCGACTGGATCTTCGGCCTGGGCTCGCGATTGCCGGGCTGGTTATTCTCCTCGCGGGGTGGGGGGGGCGAGGATTCTGGGATCGAATGTTCAGACGGCTTGACCGGGAGCGTCTACGATCTGGATGACCTGGGAAAATCGGGTAATTTCCAGGACGTCTCGGATCAAGTCGCTCGCATGGACGATGGAAAGAGTCGCTCCCGCGGATTCGCATTTTTCGAGGATTTGCGCCAGGGTTCCTAGGGCGAGGCTGTCGATCTCCTGGAGGGTCGAAAAGTCTAGGATGACTTCCTGGATGTCGTGGGAAATCTGTGCACACACATCGCTGAGAAAAGATTCGGAGATGAAATGTTCAATGAAGGAGGAGGGGCGGACGGTAACTGTTTTGTCCACGGATTGAATGCGGTGTTTGGTCCGCAAGATGGAGGAGAGGGTTGGAGGAGTCGCGTTGGAGGAGACATCGGTGGTCGAATGAATGAAGATCTCCTGGTCCCTCTCGCACGCAAAGGTGTTGGGGAACTGAATCTGAGCGAGACTGACTATTTGATCGATGGTCAGGTCGTCTTTTTTGGGATCGTGGTGGAATAGGGCCAGGCGTTTTGCTCCCGCGGCTTTTGCCAGTTGGACCCCGGTCTCCCAGGTGCTGTGTCCCCAACCCCGGTGGTTCGGATACTCTTCAGGTGTGAACATGGCGTCGTAAATGAAAAGATCCGCATCCGCCGCGATTTCGAGAACCTTCTCGTCGAGACCTTCTTCGGGATGCTCGGTGTCGGTGACATAGGCAACGATGCCGTCGGGATCTTCGATCCTGAATCCGAGATTTCCCTGCGGGTGATTCAGGTGTCCGGTTCGGATGATGGTATCGCCGATCGTGACTTCCTGTTCGATCAGTTCGTGAAAACTGATCTGGCTGCGCATCCCATCCATTCGGATCGGAAAATAGAGATTGGCCATCTGGCCGTTGAGGACGTCAAAGAGCCTTCCGTCGACCTTGAACTGTCCGTATATGTGGAACTTATTGCTTTTGAGAAAGGCGGGCGTGAAGAAAGGAAAACCCTGAATATGATCCCAGTGATAGTGCGAGATAAAGATATGGCCACGATCACGAAATTCGGGGTCTTCGAGAAGAGAGAGTCCAAGTCGCCGGATTCCTGTTCCCGCATCCAGAATGATCAGTTCGCCAGCAGACGTTCTGATCTCGACACAGGAGGTGTTTCCCCCGTATTTCATGAATTCGGGTTCGGGAGTGGGGATCGAACCGCGTGTACCCCAAAATTTGACTTTCATTACCAGTTAGGCCTCTGTTTTTTCTTCCCCACTTCATTGTAGGGATCGGGTTCGGGATGGGTCAACCTACTGAAAGGGGGATGTTGAACTGGAGAATCCGCAAAATTTTCGGCTACGAATCTCGGAATCCCTGTCAGGCTGTTCCTGGGGGAATGGAAATTCATCTTCTGGGGAACTAGAAGAGCGAGAGGAGCGGTGGACGAAAAGCTCAAAGGAACTGTATGCTATGCGCCCATGAAGATATTGGTTTTGACCAGCCGAAGGAGAAAACCAAGCTATCGGTATCGAATTGCTCAATTTCTTCCCGACCTTGAATCTCGGGGAGTGACTGTTCAGACGATCTTTCTGGCTCGACGTGGAGTTCGGTTTGGAATGGTTCTCGAGTGCGCGCAGGGAGCCGATGTGGTTATCGTGCAGAAACGTCTACTGCGGCGGATCTATTTGAAGCGGCTTCGTAAGCGAGCGCGACGCTTGATCTATGATGTGGACGACGCTGTCTGGTGCAAAGATGATGGAACACCTTCCTTGCGATTGAGGAAGCGGTTTGAAAGAACGGTTCGGTCGGCCGATCTGGTGTTGGCCGGAAATTCCTACCTTGCGGGGGTGGCTCGTGATGTGTGTGACTCTCCGGTTCAATTGCTTCCGACTGTGGTCGATACGGAACACTATTCTCCCCCTTCCGAGGCGAAAAGAATCGATCACGATTCTCCTTTCGTTTTGGGGTGGATTGGAAGTACCAGTACGAACACCTATCTAAGAACACTTTTGCAAGATTTTCCGGCTCCAATGGAACAGGAAAGGAGCTATCTCCTTCATGCTGTCAGTGGGAGTTCTGAGGGATTGGACTCACCTTCTGGCCTTTCATTCCAATTTACCGAGTGGAGTTCAGACCGGGAGGTTCCGATTCTTCGCTCATTTGATGCCGGGGTGATGCCACTTCCTGACAATACCTGGACCCGGGGGAAATGTGGCATGAAAGCTCTTCTCTACATGGCAACGGGTCTTCCTTGTGTCGTCAGTCCGGTAGGGGTCAACCGAGATATCGTTATCGACGGGGAAACCGGTTTTGTCGCTTCGGATTCCGAAGGCTGGAGGCGAGCGTTCCGGGCACTTGCCAATGATGAAGATTTGCGGGTTCGAATGGGTCGCGCAGCAAGAGAGCGCGCGGTGGGTCACTGGTCGAAGGAAGCGATATCCCCTGTTTTTCTACAAGCCCTTGATGTCAGGAGTTCATGATGCGTTCGATGTCCCCCGAATTTTTTCGTGAGTCTTCCTTTCTCGTTACCGGTGGTACGGGGTCTATCGGATCTGAAATTGTGCGTCAGTTGCTAGATCTTGGAGCTGTTGTCGTGCGTATTTTCTCCCGGGATGAGACCAAGCAATATCATTTACAGGAGGAACTCGGAAGTCGGTCCAATTTGCGTTATCTGATTGGAGATGTACGAGATGGATCCAGGCTCCGCCGCGCGATGCAGGGGATCGACTATGTGTTTCACGCTGCGGCGCTGAAGCATGTTCCAAGTTGCGAATACAACCCATTCGAAGCGGTACAGACGAATGTGTACGGCACTCAACAGGTGTTGCAGGCTGCCCTGGAGGCCGGTGTGAAGAGGGTGGTTACGATCAGTACGGATAAAGCGGTCAGTCCAGTCAGTACCATGGGGGCGACCAAGCTTTTAGCGGAGAAAATCGTCTCTTCCAGTCAGTCCTGGACAAAAGGTCACGTCCTCTGTTCTGTCCGTTTTGGAAATGTTCTCGGGTCGCGTGGATCGATTACGCAGTTGGTTCGTAAGCAGGTGCAGCGTGGTGGGCCAGTGACGTTGACCGATCCCGCGATGACTCGTTTCATGATGCCCATACCCAAGGCCGTGGGACTCGTCCTGGAGGCGCTTTGCCAGTCTCGGGGTGGGGAGATGTTTATTCTTCGCATGCCCGCGTTGAAAGTTTGTGACTTACTTCAGGTATTGGTTGAGGAGTGGTCCTCTGTTTTGAATTTAGATCCTAGTGGTGTTGAGATCAAAACGATCGGGAAACGGCCAGGAGAGAAGTTGCACGAGGCGCTCATGACCGCGGAGGAAGCCGAACGAGCCGAGATGGGTGATGAGGTTTTTGTGATTCCTCCGTCTCACGTGCTGGGTTCAGGCGAGCCCATTGCGCCGGAGGAGTATTTGTCCGACCGGGCTCCCCTTCTGGATGTCGAGGGCATTCGTACGTTGCTGCGAGATGCGGGTCTGTTCAAGTTGTCATGAGTGTTCCCCTCGAATTCCATCTGTCAGGTCCCGATCTCTCCGATCATGAACGTTCGGCTGTGGGGAGAGTCCTCGAGGGGGCGACACTGGCGCTTGGTCCCTGGGTGGAGCGGTTCGAGGATCAGGTCGCCGTTGGGGCGGGGGTTTCGCACGGTATCGCGACCAACTCCGGCACTTCCGCGCTTCATCTTTGCGTTCGGATTCTGGGATGGGGGGACGGAGATGAGGATGAGATCATTACAACTCCGTTCAGCTTCATCGCTAGCACCAACTGTTTGCTCTATGAGGGAGCACGACCTGTCTTTGTGGATGTAGATCCAGTCACTTTGAATCTCGATACCGACGCGGTTCGTCGAGCGATCGGTCCAAAGACTCGTGGAATTCTCGGAGTAGATATTTTCGGTTCGGCGGCGGGAATGACCGAGTTGAGAGAGATCGCAAATGAGTCCGGTGTGACCTTGCTTGAAGATGCCTGTGAAGCGATCGGCGCGATCGATAAGGGGTGCCCCGCTGGTTCCTTCGGAGATCTTGCCACCTTCGCTTTTTACCCCAACAAGCAGATCACCACGGGGGAAGGGGGGATGGTCGTAACCGGGGATCGGGAATACGCCGAACGCGCCCGGCGTTTACGCAATCACGGTCGAGTCGCTGGCGGCGATTGGTTGGCTCATGAAGAACTCGGATACAACTATCGCATGAGTGAATTATCCGGGGCGCTGGGATCGGCTCAGATGGATCGCCTGGGAGAGATCCTATCCAGGCGTACCGTTGTCGCGCAGGAATATTGTAAACAGTTGGATTCGTTCCCTGCTATCGAGCCTCTCTCGGAATCGGTAGATACCAGACGATCGTGGTTTGTGTTCCCTGTCTGGTTGCCTCCATCTCTGGATCGGGATCTGGTTCGCGCGCATCTGTTTACCCAGGGTGTCGCCTCGGCAGCGTATTTTCCTCCATTGCACCTGTTTCCGCATATTCGAGAAGCAACGGGATCGAAGGAAGGTGATTTCCCCGTTACGGAAGAGGCCGGTCGGCGCTTGCTAGCTCTTCCGTTCCACCACGAATTGGGGGCAGAAGAAATTTCTGAAATTTTGGACCGTTTGGTCCGGGCTATGGATGCTGTAGAATATGGTTGGAAGGTAATGCCATGATTCGGTGCTGGACATGCGTGGCGAGCATCTCGCTTTGGGTAGCGATGCTCGGGTGCCAAGCGGGACCTCCCTCCTCAGCCGGAGGTGGTGAGGAGTATGTTCGTCTATCCGAATCTTCGGAGCTTCAGCAACATAGGGGAAAGCGCATCATTTTGGAGGGAGCTCTTTCGATTCGTCCCCTCCAGCATTTCGTGTTGAATATGGCATCCCATCCGCATGTCGCCTACATCGATGTGGATTCGGTACAGGTGGTTTTGTATTCGAAATCTCCTCTGCCCCAGGAAGGGCAGGTCGAGGTGAGCGGGGCGCTCATCATTATGAAAGCGGGCACTTCTGACTCCTCCTCCAATCCCGGATCGACTCTTTTTATCGACCATCAGATTCTGGTCGATCGTTGGAAGAGGGTTTGGCCTGACTTGCAGGAGGCGGTGGTCGAAAAGAAAGAGGTTGCCGCGGAACGGGAATCTCTTTTGCGCCGCACAGAATGGATCCGTCGAATCGGGTTCAAAGCCTCTGGATTTGAACCGCCGAAACCCTCCACCCAACAGGATGCGCCCGATTTTGCCGAGCGGTCTGGGGATGTTGAAAAAAGTGGAGAATGGGTGCCAAAGGTTCCATCGGTATCGTCACCGGAACCGAAGGTGACCGAAGCGACCGCGAAGGGGACCGAAGCGACCTCGAAGTCGGAGCATGGAAACTGGATTCGGCGTTTCGGCCTCAAGGCCGTATCTGGAGAATTTATGCCCAGACCGAAGGCCCCCGCGGTGGCAAAAGAATCTCCTTCGAGCCCCGAAAAAAGTTCAACCAACGAGATCCCTCGGGTCTCACCGAAATCGTCCTTACCTGGCAAGACGCCCGACTCAGGAGAGGAGTCGTTGGACACGAAGCCGACTTCCAAGAGCGTGGAACTTTCTCCGTATTCTTCGCTGATCTTGCGTGTACTTCGGATCAAACGTTACGGTTTCAAGAAGTCGGGATTTGCGAGAGAGTCTTCGGGGAAACGGTCAGCTATTTTCGATCCGCAGCGTGAGGCGGGTTTCGAAGAAGAGGGGTCTCGAGGTGATTTTTTCGAACCCGGAACGACACCCCGAAGAAAAAATAACTGAACGGTTTTTGGTTTGGTAAAAGGCCGCGAGGATCCCGGTTTCTGATTTTCTCCTCGAGCGGAAAGTCTCATGAAGATCGACTGGAAGACCAGGAGCCTGTTCGCTCATGCGGAGATTCCCTCCCGACTCCCCTTGCGATGGAAGTTCTCGTTCCACGAAAGATTTTATTTTGGGACCGATGGCGAGGAGGGGGGCTTTGGGGGCGAGATTTCGAATCGATTCATCAGTTCTTGCGCCCGTTTTCGGTCCGATCGGGCTTCGGAGTGCTTGCCGATCGCTTTCCGGACTTGAGCGCGTAATAAGTAATAGTCTGGGCAGCGGCTATCTAGGCGAACCGCACGATTGAGATGATTCCTGGCATCGTTGAATGAGTCTCGGGCGAAATGAATCTGCCCCAGCCACGCGTGGATCCGTGGGTCGTCATCGTCTTCCAGGAGGGTGGCGTCTAGGATTTTCAGCCCCTTTTCGAGTTCGCCAGAGAGGGCTCGGGTCGCCCCCAGCGCGGCTTGCACTCGAACGGAGCGGTTGTCTTGTAATATCTGGGCTCGTCGGAATGACGTACGAGCTTTCTCATATTGGGATCGGGCGAGGTGGACTTCTCCGAGGCAAGCGTGTGCGTGGGGGGCGGCGGGGGCGACCGTCAGGGCCTTTTGGAGGTCTTTCATCGCCTGTTCCTGTTGGCCGCGACGTAAGCACAGTTTCGCACGAGAAATGAGCACAATCGGATCGTTAGGAGCTAGGGATTGAGCTTGTTGAAAGTCTTGCAATGCCGACTGGAAGTTCTCGAGAGAATCTCGGATCCAAGCCCGAGCGATCCAGGCATCGGTTCGGCTCGGATCGATTTCCAGGGCATGATCGATTTCTCGGAGGGCTCGAGGGAGTTGTTCGGGGGCGTACCAAGAACGTGCCCGGCCGATCCGGGCCCGAACGCTACTGGGAATCAACTTCAGAGCCCGGTCGAATTGTCTGCGAGCTTGGGTCCATTCTTTGCGTTCCAGGAGAAGCTCGCCTTGGCGACAGATGAGGTCGTGTCCTTCGGGGCGCAACCTTAGACGTTGTTGGAGAAGAAGATGTACCGCTTTCCACTTTCCTCTCTGGACTAACATCTCCTGCCGAAGCAATAAGGCGGGTTCGAAGTCGGGCTCTTCTTCGAGAATGTCTTGGAGAATCCGATCGGCTCGGTCGAGGTTTTGCTGGCGGCCTTGGGCTGTTTGACTCTCTAGAGCGCGGCTCCAGGCAATTTGGGCTTCGGCGCAAAGGCTCCAGGTCCCGTTGCCGGAATCTCCGAGTTTGAGAGCGTAAGGTAGGGCCCGTTCGGGTTGTCCGGCGAGGAGAGCATCGAGTCCAAGGAGAAAGACCGCCTCGGGCAGTCGGGGCGCTTTCATGGCATGAAGAAGGGATCGCGCATTTTTGCGATCGCTCTCACGCCAACGGAGTCGCGCTAGATTCAGAGGAATCCACGGGTTATCCGGCTCTTCACGGGCGATCCGTTCGAGTTCGTTTATCGCTCGTTCCAGTCCGTACAGGGATAGATGATCGACGATTCCGGCCGAACGTCGGGCGGAGGAGTAAAAATGATCGTTCGAGAGAAGATTCGTCGGGGTCGGCGATCGGCTGGATGAAAAAAGTGACAGGCAGACGGCCAGGCCGAGTATCAGGCCGAGAAACATTCCCGCGCCGATGGGTTTCCAGTTCAGCCACTTGAATGCCAGAAAGGAGTAACGGTGGGTTCGAGATGTGCTGAGAGAAATCGGTTCGCCGTGGAGATATCGTTGAAGATCGTTCCGAAAATCTTCCACCGATCGGTACCGAGCTCCCAGGCGAAGATGCAATGCTTTTAGGTTGATCTGATCGAGATCGTGATTGACCGCTGGATTGAATTGTGAGGGGGGAGGGGCCTCGTCCCACCGGGTCGGGTTGCGCTCCTGGTGGGGGTCGTAGGGGAGGCGGTGAGTGAGAAGCTCATAGAGCGTGACGCCCAGTGCGTAGATATCCGTGCGGACATCGACCGAAGGGTGTTGTCCGAGGAGTTGTTCTGGAGACATGTATTGCACGGTGCCCACCAGACTTCCCAGGCGGGTGGAGATCAAGGGGGCGTGTTCTCCGATCAGTTTGGCGACCCCAAAGTCAGCCAGGAAAGGAGTTCCTCTTCCGTCGATAAGAATATTGGATGGCTTTACATCGCGGTGGATGACTCCTTGTTGGTGGGCATACTCCAACGCGCTTGCGATGGTACTGACTATGGGAATGATGACGCGAGGATCACGACCAAGATCTGACATGTAGAGATCGAGGGGATAGCCTTCGATCAATTCCATCGCGAGGAAGTAAACTCCATCGGTATAGCCCAAGTCGTATACCCGAAGAATGTTGGGGTGACTCAGGCGAGCGGCCGCAAGCGCTTCTCGTCGAAAGCGAGCCATCTTCGGGTGTTGAGCGTCCCCCGTGGCCTGGATCACTTTCAAGGCGACGAATCGGTCGAGAACGATCTGGTGGGCCTTGTAAACGATGCCCATGCCGCCACGGCCCAGTTCTTCCAGAATTCGGTAGGGTCCTAGAGCTGTACGGCCTTCGAGAGGGTCGGGGCGTTCTTCGTGGACCGTGGATACCCGGTCCCGATTCGAGGGTTGTGAGGGTGGGTCCTGACGGTATGTATGCGCCAGAAGACGGATAATGTCGGTCGACTCGATGCCGTGAACATCGACCAGTTGACGAAGGGGCGGCTGTTCGCTTTTGAGGAGGCGATCACGGTCTTCTTCACCGAGCAGTCCCATGCCCAGCGCGGCATCGACCAGAGCGATGTGGCGTTCTGCCGAGTTCATAGATCTCTCCGGTAGACCGGATGGCGAGGATCCTGTGGGAGTGGAGTCGGAAAGGGGTCCGCAAGGATTGGCGCGTGGACCGGATTTTCGGGCGCGGTGATCACGGGTCGATGGAATCGGGGAGAGAAATCGGAGCGGGGGCTCTTGAGACCATACGGGTGGCGACGGGGAGGCCATCCGGGAGTTCGGCTTGTTGCAAGGAGAGAACGAAGTCAGTAACCGAAAAGCTGTTTGAATCCTTCGAAGCCGTGTCGTCGATTCCCGCCAGAAGGAGTTCCGTTGTCTCTCTTGAGTCGGAAGGGAGGGAGGCGCGTACGACTCCGGGGATGTTCTTCAGATTTTGAATGAGAATCTGAGCGGCTGTGCGGTTCACTGGACGAGAGAGGTGAATTTCGAACCACCGCAAACTCTCTTGCTGAAGAGAATCCGCAAAGCCACCCCCTAAATATCTGGAGAGGCCATCGCGCCAGTCGGGTAGGTTGAGGCCCAGCGACTCGAGGCGTGATTCAGACAGGCGTGAATCTGCGGGGCGGGGAGCCGGGCGGGGAAAGGAATCGGTGGTTGTGGGCGTCACTTTCGCGTCGATTCCCGCGATCCGAACCGCTTCCCGCGTGAGGTCGTACCAGGTGGCTTCACCGGAATTGGTGACATGCCAGAGTCCGGTCATCCTCTTCTGGCCAAACGTCAGCAGGCAGTGGGCGAGATCGCTGGTGAAGGTTGGGGAACCTTTCTGATCGTTCACGACTTGGACACTCCCTTTTTCGTGAGCGGCGAGTAGGATTTTGGAAACAAAATTGGGACCGCCCAGCCCGAAGAGCCAGGCAGTCCGGACGATTGCGGTGGATCCTTCGCGTTGGCGAACTTTCTGCTCTCCTTCGAGTTTCGATTTACCGTAGATCGAAAGAGGGTTGGGAGAGGATTCCACGGAGTAAGCGGAACCGAGTGTGCCGTCGAAAACGAAGTCGGTGGAAATGTGGAGAAAATAACAGTCGGGCTTGCAAGCTGTGGCCAGGTTCTTCGCGCCGTCCGCATTGATCTGAAAACATCGCTCCGGCTCCGATTCAGCCTGGTCCACCGCGGTATAGGAGGCGCAGTTGATCACGACTTCGGGGTCGATTTCATGCAGGGTATTGCGGACCGTATCCGGTTCGGTGATGTCCATTTCTCGGCTAGAAAGAGCGTAGACTTCGTCGCCTCTGGCGATAGCGAGGCGAGCTACTTCAGAGCCTAAGAGCCCGGTACCGCCCGCAATCAGGATGCGACTCACTCGTGAATCGCCCCGTAGCGTCGGTCGTAGTATTCCCGAAAGGCTCCGCTGCGAACCCGTTCCCACCAGGTGCGATTGTCTCGGTACCAGGCCACGGTCTGGGTCAATCCTTCTTCGAAGTCGATAAGAGGTTTCCAGTCCGTATGCTGTTCCAGTTTGGCCGGGTCGATGGCATACCGGAGGTCATGTCCTGGGCGATCGGTGACATAGGTGATGAGGGATTCATCCGCATCGGTCGCCGCGAGAATCGCTCGAGCTACGTCGAGATTGTTGCGTTCGTTTCGACTGCCAATATTGAAAACTTCTCCGGGGGTTCCGTGTTCGACTACGGCTTGGATGGCTCGGCAGTGGTCGGTGACGTGGATCCAGTCCCGAATATTGATTCCCTGGCCGTAGAGTGGGAGAGCGTGTCCGTCGAGAGCGTTGGTCACAAAGAGTGGGATCAATTTTTCAGGATACTGGTAGGGACCGTAATTGTTCGAGCAGCGGGTGATGGAGGTGGGGAAACCGTGGGTTTCGAAATAGGACTGGACCAGGAGGTCCGCGCCCGCCTTGGAAGCCGCGTAGGGGCTGTTGGGAGCGATGGGGGTGTCTTCGAGGAAGACGTCTTGGGTGTCCAGGGGAAGGGATCCGTACACTTCATCCGTACTCACCTGAAGGAAGAGTTTCACTCCACGACTGCGCGCGGTTTCGAGTAGCACCTGGGTTCCCAGGACATTGGTGCGTATGAAAGCCTCGGAGGATTCGATGCTCCGGTCCACGTGACTTTCCGCCGCGAAGTTCACCACGATATCGACTTCTTTGGACCAGGCCTTTTCTACCGCTCGAGAGTCCGCGATGTCACCGTGAACGAATTCGTATCGAGGGTCGGTGTCGATATCCGCAAGATTCTCCGGATTGGCGGCGTAGGTGACATGGTCGAGGTTGGTGATCAGGGTATCTCCATCGGTAGTCTCGAGGAGGTGTCGAATGTAATTGGAACCGATGAATCCGAATCCGCCGGTTACAAGGATGTGTTGAGTCATGAGTAATCCGCGTCTATCGAACGAGGTAAAGGGTGTTGTTTTGAATAGATCCGTAGATACGGTACTCCTGGGCCAGGTGCTCCAGGATATCGAACAGGGAGGTTTTTTCGGCCGGAATTTCGATGCGAAGGTTCATTCGCCATACATCTCGGCCGGGGCGGACCGGAAGGCCCGACTGTTTCTCGAGCGTTTTGAGAAATTCCAGTATGGGCAGAGGGTTGGAAGGGATGTCCACCTGTATTTTTCGGAGTTGTTTGTGTTCATCAGAGGGAGAGTCGATGTTGCCCAAGCGAAGGTTTTCCCTCACTTTGAGAGCATGAATTTTTTCTCGTCGGTCGATAAAGATCACTGAGCCTCGAACGATATAGTCGAGTTCGAGTGGAGAGAGTAGTTTGTCGAGCACCTCGGCCAGGGACTCGTTGGAAGCGTCGATCTGAAAAGGTTTTTTGGCGTCCAGTACCGGATAGATGGAGATGGCGACAACCGGAGTTATGGAGAGGTTTTTGAGTAACTGCCTCAAAATCCGATGAAAATCAGGGTCTTCTGTGTGGAGAGTTACCCGATGAGACCTCAACTCTTCTTGAGAAATCTGGGTGGTGGTCTTGGACTTCTCTCCGGAACCCGTATTCCAGTTTTTGTACGCGTGGGGGCGAGCCCATTCGATGTTCTGAAGAATTTCCTCACTGCGGTCGATCGGAGGGGATTGGGAGCGCAAGGCGATTCGGATGCCTTTCTTGTCGGGATAGGCGTGCAAGTCGGGAATCGCGAGGACGAGTTGAAGGGCTTCGGAGAGTGGGACCGGAGGGGACTGGATGCTGATGACCCGTTTTTCCGCCGGTATTTCAGCTTCGATCCGAGGTGAGGAGATAAATCGGATCTGCGATTTGTCGGATAGATCCTGGAGCACTTTCTGGAGAGGAACCGCTGTGTAGTCCAGTTTGACGAAGAATTCTCGTAGTCTTCGCTGGACTTCCAGCCTCCAGAGTGGAATCTCGTAGGGATACGGAGGAGGGGTGTATCCGGACTCTTCCGGAGGCAGCTTTTCGAAGGGCAGATCGATCTGTTGACCGTTACGAGTGAGACGAATGTTCTTGCGGTCGAGGCTTACAACCTTCCAGCCTTCGATCGTAACACCGGGACGAGCCAGTACCTGTTTGCCGTTCCGGGGGTTCTCGAGTAGAGCGAATCGACCTAGAATGCCCCGATAGCGGTAGGGGAATTCTTCTTCGGCCTGAAGAAAGCCGGTCAGCGAGAGGAGGGTGATGAGGACCCAGAGGGATCGAAACATGGTTTTAGCAGGCGATTCGTGGGGTATATAAAGCTGCGTATCGTAGCACCGAGATCGGGGAAAGGAAACCACTTGACAGGTCGACTTGGATCCGGCTTGATTCACCCCGAATGACAAGGGGAACAAGGTTTCCCGGAATGAAGGAAGTCATTTTGTTTCACAGGATGAAAAGGAAATGGAACTCGAAGTCTCGACCGTCAAGCATATTGCTCACCTGAGTCGTCTGGAACTTTCCGATTCCGAACTCGAACGGTTTCGGGGGCAGTTGATGGATATTCTCACCTTCGTGGAATCGCTGGCAGATCTCGATCTGGAATCGGTTCAGCCCCGAGTCCATGCGGTAGAAGTGACCAATCAGTTTCGGGCGGATCATCCTCATGAACCTCTGGGAACCGAGGAGGTGTTAGCGGGCACCGCGGACCGTCAGGGTGATACGTTTCGAGTGCCGGTTGTGGTGGATACTGAAGATGTTCTGGAGGATTAGGTGAGCGACTTCCATTGCTGGGCGGCGGATCGAATCGCCGGGGCGGTCGGGTCCGGTGAAGTGACCGCGGAAACGGTGGCCCGACATTTTCTCGAACGGATCGATCGATTGGATGACAAGGTCGGCGCGTTTCTTCAGGTCGATACTCAAGGGGCGATCGAGCAAGCTCGTGCCGTGGATCGTGACATCGCGGCGGGGAAGCCTCCCGGACCGATGTCCGGAGTCCCGGTGGGCATCAAGGACAATATCTGCACTCGAGGTTTGCCAACCACCTGCGCCTCCAGAATTCTCGAGGGCTTTGTTTCTCCCTATGACGCCGAGGTTGTGAAGCGTTTGCGGGATGCGGGGGCTGTGATCCTAGGAAAGCTGAATCTGGATGAATTCGCCATGGGATCGTCCTGCGAGAACTCCGGTTTGGGACGGACCGTGAACCCTTGGGACCCGGATCGAGTTCCCGGAGGGTCTTCGGGGGGGAGCGCGGCCGCGGTGGCGGCGGGGTTGGCCACGATTACTCTTGGAAGTGACACCGGAGGCTCCATTCGTCAGCCTGCGGCTCTTTGTGGGGTTGTGGGATTGAAGCCGACCTACGGACGGGTCAGCCGTTTCGGGTTGATCGCCTTCGCATCCAGTCTGGATCAGATCGGTCCGTTTGCGATGGATATCTCCGGAGTCGCCTTGACCCTTTCGGTTCTCGCGGGGGAAGACCCTCAGGACTCGACGTGCATCGCCGCGAGCGTGCCCGATTACCTCGGGACTCTGGAAGGAAGTCTGGAGGGAAAGAAAATCGGGATTCCTCGGGAATACTTCGAATTCGAGATGCATGCGGGAATCAGCCAGTGTGTGGAGCGGGCCGCGCAGGTCTATCGCGATCTGGGAGTGGAAGTGGTCGAGGTGCCGATGCCCCACACAAAACACGCCATCGCTACCTATTACCTGGTGGCCAACGCCGAGGCGAGCTCCAATCTCGCCCGCTACGACGGAGTCCATTACGGGCATCGCAACCAGGAAGCCAAGGAGTTGGTGGAGATGAGTTGTCGATCCCGATCAGAGGGATTTGGAGATGAAGTCCAGCGCCGAATCATGCTGGGAACTTTTGCGCTCTCTAGTGGCTACTACGATGCCTATTACCTCCGGGCGCTCAAGGTTCGTCAGCTCATTCGACAGGATTTCGATGCGGCATTCGAGCAGGTGGATGCTTTGCTCTGCCCGACTTCGCCGATTCCCGCTTTTCGTATGGGGGAGAAGGTGGAGGATCCGATGCAGATGTATCTTTGCGATATCATGACCGCGCCGGCTTCACTGGCGGGTGTTCCGGCCATCTCGGTTCCGTGCGGGTTTGTCGAGGAAGAGGGCCGATCTCTTCCCGTGGGACTCCACCTGGTTTCCCGGCCGTTCGAGGAGGAAACACTGCTGGGAATCGCTCGGGCTTTCGAGGTTCGCTACGAGGGATCGGGCCGAATGCCGGCGGAGGTGCTCTGATGGAATACGAAGTGGTTGTGGGTTTGGAGGTTCATGCCCAGTTGGCGACCCGGACCAAGATGTTTTGCGGCTGTCCGGTCCGGTTCGGAGAACGGCCCAATTCTTTGGTGTGTCCCATCTGCTTGGGGTTGCCGGGAGTATTGCCGGTTGTCAACGAGTCGGCCTATCACATGTCTCTTCGCACCGCGGTCGCTCTGGGGTGTGAGTTGGCCTCTTTCACGAAATTCGATCGCAAAAATTATTACTACCCGGATTTGCCCAAGAATTACCAGATCAGTCAATACGATCTGCCCTTCGCTGAAGGTGGGTCGGTTCCTATCTCCACTCCTGGAGGTGAGAAGTCGATTCGGCTGGTGAGGGTTCATATGGAGGAGGACGCGGGGAAACTGGTACATACACCGCTGGGGAGTTTGGTCGACTTGAATCGGGCCGGTACGCCGCTCATGGAGATCGTTAGCGAACCGGACCTCTCCTCTCCGGAGGAAGCTCGGTCGTATCTGGAAGAGCTCAAGCGCATGCTGGAATATCTGGAGGTATGCGACTGCAATATGGAAGAGGGGTCGCTGCGTTGTGATGCGAACCTCTCGGTACGTCCGGTCGGTCAGAAGGAACTCGGAGTCAAGACCGAAATCAAGAACATGAATTCTTTTTCGGGCGTCGAGAAGGCGTTGACCTATGAGGCGGGGCGTCAGATTCGCACACTCGTGGCCGGGGGAGTGATCGAGCAGGCGACTTTGCTCTGGCATGAGGACCGTGAAGAGACCTCGGTCATGCGAACCAAGGAACACGCTCACGATTATCGCTATTTTCCTGAGCCTGATCTTTCGCCGATCGTTCTGGATGCTAAGAAGGTGGAGCAGATACGGGGGGAGTTGCCCGAATTGCCACGAACCCGCTGGCAACGCTTTCAGGCGGATTACGATCTTTCCGAATACGATGCGGAAGTGCTTATTCGTGACCGCGCTTTGGCCGACTACTTCGAAGATCTCGCCGGTCGGGTTGGGCAAGGGAAATTGGCGGCGAACTGGGTGACTAATCAGGTTTCAGCGGTTTTGAACGAGAGGAAAATTCCCGTCGCAGAGTGCCCGGTCAGTTCGGATCGACTGTCCGAGTTACTTCTTCGAGTCGATTCAGGCGACCTGTCGAAGGGGATGGCAGGAAAGGTTTTCGATTCCATGCTCGGTTCGGATGCGTCGCTGGATCAACTGATCGAAAAGCTGGGTGGAGGTCAGATCTCCGACCCTGACACTCTTCGGCCTTTGGTGGAAGAAGTGTTCGGAGAGCAGGCCAAAATCGTCGAGGATATTCGAGGTGGGAAAGACAAGGCCAAGAACGCTCTGTTCGGGAAAGTCATGGGAAAGACCCGTGGGCGCGGTAACCCGGAGGTCGTTCGAGGGTTGATCGAAGAGCTTCTGGCATCGGGGTCATGAGGTCGATTCTTCTTCTCCTGGTTTTCCTGGGAGGATGGGGTATGGCTCAAGAGTCGGTAGATCGTTTGCGCCGTGCGCCGTCCTTCGCGCTGCAGGAAGGATCGGGGCGTATTCTCGAATTGAAGGATCTTCGGGGAAAACTGGTGCTTCTGATTTTTTTCAAACCGGGATGAAGGATGGCGACGCAGATGATGCCGGCCGTGGGCCGGATCGCCACGGATCCGGCCTGGAAGCGGGTTGGATTAGAGGTCGTTCTGGTATGCATCACCGGCAATGGGCAGGCCTGTGATGAGGATCGGTTGAGTCGGTTTCGGAGAATGCATCTGGGCGAAGGAGCGCGCGTTCGAACGGTTCGGGGAGATTTGGGGGTTGTGACCGCCTACGGACGGATCTACGGCAAGGCCCGAATTCCCGGGAGTCCGACCACCTATGTCATCGACCGAGACGGTTATTTGCACGGTCAACCGTTGGTGGGACCTCACGAGGAGGAGGAGTTGACCTTGCCGCTGGAGTTTTTGCACGCTCTGGATCGGTATCGCCCGGATCAATGGTCTCTTTTTTACGATGATCAGGGCCGTTCGCGGTCGGATGGAAAATGACCGAATGATTCATGCGCTGGGAATCGATTTGATCTGTGGGGCTGGTTTCGTGGTCGCCCACCTCCTGGACGGCACTACCCATCAGTTGCTGGCCGGGTTGGGGCTTTTCATCGTCAGTGTGTCTCTTTCTGGGTGACAGCGACCCGTTCGGTACACGTTGGTTCCGATGTTATTCATGATGGTGGCCACCGGGACGGCAACGGTTTTGAGTCTGTGTAGCAATCTCTCCGCTCCCGCGGAAAAAGGAGTTTTCCGCTCTCCACTTTGATCCTTTCGGTCTGGCTCGTGATCGAGATGGGGTTGGTGTTTCGTCGGATTCGAGTCAACTCGAACGGAGAACAGAAGGGGATCGGGGTCTGATCAACGGTTCCTGATCGTGGAGGTATTTTCCCGAACCGGGAGAGAAGAAAGGGGTATTGGGGCCTCTTTTCTCCGGGGTACGGTCCCGTATTCCCTACCGGACCTTCAGAGCGTAGGATAGGCAAAAGTTTCGTTTCACTCACACACGCCGGGTGTGGCTTTCAGCCCAGACGGTTATCCTCTCACCACGGAAAGGAAAAGAATCATGTCCGATAAGAAAGTGATCGTATTCAGCAGTCCTCACTGAGGCCCGTGTACTTCGGCGAAGGAGTTTCTTTCGTCCAAGGGGGTCGAATATCAGGAGAAGAATATCGCAACCGATCCTGAAGCTCAGATGGAACTGGTTCAGACCTACAAGAGTATGGGAACCCCTACGATTGTCGTAGGTGACAAGGTGATTGTCGGTTTTCGGCAGGCGGAAATCGAAGCGGCTCTCGCGGGTTGAGATCGCTGCCTGGTAACTCGGTACGAGATCTTTTGCTCCGCTCCCATGGGCCCGGAGTTTCATTTCTATTGGGAAGGATAGGGTTTCGCTCATCATGAGTGACGTATATATCTTGAGTGCGGTTCGCACGGCTATCGGTCGGTTTCAGGGAACCCTGTCGGGTTTACCGGCCGCCGAACTGGGTGGGGTGGTCTTGAAGGAGGCTTTGTCCCGTTCCGGTGCTAGTGCTGAAGACGTGGATGAAGTGATTCTTGGGCATGTTCTTCAGGGAGGGGCTGGTCAGGCGCCTGCCCGACAGTCGGCACGACGGGCCGAACTGCCGGATCGGATTCCCGCATTGACGATCAACAAGGTCTGTGGCTCCGGTCTCAAGGCGGTTTGTCTGGCGGCGCAGGCCATCAAAGCCGGCGACGCGGATCTACTGCTCGCTGGGGGGCAGGAGTCGATGTCCCAGGCGCCCTATTATCTGCCGGATGCTCGAACGGGAATCCGGCTAGGCCATGGACGCGTACTGGATGGAATGATCTATGACGGTCTCTGGGATCCGTATGACGATCAGCATATGGGCATGACTGCCGAACTGGTGGTCCGGGAGTTTGGTATTAGTCGGGAGGATCAGGATGCGTATGCGGCTCGGAGTCATGAGCGGGCATTGAAAGCTCAGGAAAAATCGCTGTTTGATCGTGAAATCGTTCCGGTCAAGGTACCTCAGCGGAAGGGAGACCCACTCCTCTTCGCTCGAGATGAGGGACCACGGGAAGGGGTGACTGCGGAATCTCTCGGTCGACTCAAGCCCGCGTTTGATCGGGAAGGTTCGGTCACGGCGGGGAATGCGAGCACGATCAACGATGGAGCGAGCGCTCTGGTCGTGGCCAGTGCTCGAAAAGTGGAAGAACTCGGAGTTCAGCCGCTGGCTAAAATCACGGCCTATGCTAGCGGATTCGTGGAGCCTCGATGGGTGATGATGGCCCCGTTAGAGGGGGTGAAAAAGGTCGAGGAACGGCTAAGCGTATCGGCCGCATCCTTCGATCTGGTGGAGATCAACGAGGCTTTCAGTGCCAGCACTGTGGCCTTGATTCGCAAACTCGGACTGGATCAGGATCGTGTGAATATTCATGGAGGAGCCGTCGCGCTCGGTCATCCGATCGGTTGTTCCGGGGCGCGTATCCTGACCACTTTGCTACACGCTTTGAAGCACCGAGGAGGCGAAACCGGTCTGGCAACGCTCTGCCTGGGGGGCGGTGGATCGGTTGCTGTTGCGGTTGAAACTTGTTAGTATATTCGACGCATCATACTGGTATAAAAAGAGATCTGTCGAAAGGGAGGAGTTCTTTTCCGAGTTTTCGGAAAAGGGTTTTCGTTGCGTTTCGCATGATTAGGAGTGGCTAGGGACAATGAGTTTGGAACACGTCGCGGTGATCGGGGCCGGACAGATGGGTAGCGGGATCGCTCAGGTTTTTGCCTCGGTAGGTTCTCACCCCGTGACCTTGATCGATATCTCTCAGGAGTGTCTGGATCGAGGTCGGCAGGGTATCGAGAGCAGCCTGGAGAAACTGGTCCGCAAGGGTCGTATGACCGATGAGGTGCGGGGAGTCGCTCTGGATCGGCTTACCTACGCCAGCGATATCGATGCGGCTGCCGGGGCTCAACTCGTGGTCGAGGCCGTCCCGGAAATTGTTGAACTGAAGAGAACTATTTTTACGAATCTTGATCATGTGACCGGTTCTTCGGCCATTCTGGCCTCCAACACCTCCAGTCTGTCGATTACTTCACTGGGGGCGCTGACCTCTCGACCCGATCGTGTGATCGGCATGCATTTCATGAATCCGGTTCCGTTGATGACTCTGGTGGAGATTATCCGGGGGCTCGAGACTTCGGATGAGACCGTTTCTACCGTGATCGGGTGGTGTGAAAAGCTGGGTAAAACGCCGATAGAAGTTCGGGATTTTCCCGGTTTTGTATCCAATCGGGTTCTTCTCCCGATGCTCAACGAAGCGATTCAGACCGTGCACGAAGGGGTTGCAACTCCCGATGCGGTGGATCGAATTATGAAACTCGGGATGAATCATCCGGTCGGTCCGATCGCTTTGGCGGACTTCATCGGCCTGGATACCTGCTTGTCGATCATGGAGGTCCTTCATCGTGAGTTGGGCGATGATAAATATCGCCCCAGCCCTTTGCTACGCAAGATGGTCGAAGCGGGTCGGTTAGGCAAGAAGAGCGGAAGAGGCTTTTATGACTACCGGGATTGATGTGATGGAAGGAAAATCTTGCGATTCCGAACAAGTGCTCGAACAGGTGAGACAAATCTGTCGTGAGGTGATTGAGCCCGAAGTCGAGCAGGTGTGCGCGGAGGGGCGGTATCACGAATCTGGAATCCGGGCACTGGCCCAAGCGGGAATATTTGGTGTTACGATCGCTTCCCAATACGGTGGGCTCGGTCTGGGGAGTGTCGAGTCCAGTCGGATCATCGAAGAGGTGAGTCGGGTCTGTCCATCGACAGCAACCATGTTGAGTGTGCACACCTCATTGACCTCGTATCTGATCGAACAGTGGGCTCGAGAAGACATTCGTCACAAGTATCTTCCACGTCTGGCAACGGGTGAGTGGATCGGAGCCTACAGTTTGACCGAACCTCGTTCGGGGTCGGACGCGGCCGGTCTTGGTTGCCGGGCTGAGCGGGTCGAGGGGGGGTGGCGGATCGAAGGGACCAAGAACTTCGTGACCAGCGGTGATGTGGCCGATGTGCTTATCCTGTTCGCTCGGACTTCCGAATCTCCCAGCAAACCTTCGCGAGGAATCAGCGCTTTTCTGGTCGAGACCGGTTGGGAAGGCTTCACGGCTGGTAAGGCGGAAACGAAAATGGGACTATCCGCAAGTCATTGTATCGAAACAGCTTATGATGGACTCTTGGTTCCGGAAGAGAACTTGCTGGGAGAGATCGATCGTGGATTCGGAGTCGCGATGGCGGGGTTAGATGGCGGACGGATCGGAATCGCCAGTCAGGCTCTGGGCATTGCTCGTTCCGCGCTCGATTCCATGTTGGATGCGGTGCGAAGCGAGCCTCGCCTCCTGGCATCGCAAGAGGTGGAGTGGGCGTTGGCGGAGTCGGCTACAGCGATCGAAGCCTCTCGCCTTCTGGTCCGGCAAGCGGCGGAAATGCGAGATCAGGGGGTCGGGCATTCGAGAGCTTCTTCCATGGCCAAATTTCATTCCAGCCGGACAGCCAATGAGGTGGTGCGGATGGCGATGAGTGAGGTGTTCGAATCCGCCGGATTGGTGGGTACTCGAATCGAGCGCATTTTCCGGGATGCCCGAATTGTGGAACTTTATGAAGGGACGAGTGAAATTCAGAAGATGGTGATCGCTCGGAACCTCCTTCGGGAGGAGACCGAATGACGACCGAGTTGGATTTAGTCCCAGCGGTGTCGATTCGAGCTTCATCGACAGTGGATATCGAAGATCTCATTGAAAGATTTCTTGCCGGAGATCGCCTAGCGCTGGCCAAGGCCCTGACTCGGATCGAGCGGGGCGGGGGAGAGTCGGAACAGATTCTCGAACGGGTGCACGGACGAGCCGGTCGAGCGATTCGGTTGGGAGTAACCGGTCCCCCGGGAGCGGGAAAGAGCACGGTGGTTTCTGCGCTTATACGGCAATACCGGGAGGCGGGAAAAACCGTGGGTGTCGTGGCTGTCGATCCGAGCAGTTCATTCACGGGAGGCGCCCTGCTGGGAGATCGGGTTCGCATGCAGGAATTCGCGACCGATCGAGGTGTATTTATCCGGTCCATGGCCAGTCGAGGTCGTCTTGGAGGGCTTTCCGGAGCGACTCTGGATGCGACTCTTCTCATGGACGCGTTCGGATTGGATATCGTATTCATCGAGACGGTCGGTGTGGGGCAAAGTGAGATTGACGTGGCCGAGGCGGTGGATACCACGTTGGTCGTCATATCTCCCGAATCTGGCGATGGGATTCAAGCCTTGAAGGCAGGCCTGATGGAAGTGGCCGACCTCTTTGTCGTAAACAAGTGTGACCGGGAAGGGGCCGATCGCCTCGAACGAGAACTTTTATTGACTCAGGATATCCTGGACGATCACTCGGAGAAGCGTCAGCCAGAGATCGTTCGAACCAGCGCGGCAAACGGAATGGGTATTCTCGAACTGATCGAGGCCATCGATCGACATCAAGAATTCATGCAACGAGAAGGGCGACTATCCCGACGTCGTCGAGAGAATCTAGCTCGTCAACTTCGCGCCATGCTGGCAGAACGTATGGAGCGACTCTTTTTTGGGAGTTCCCGGATGCGTTCGGATTTCGAGGAGGCCGTCAGGCTCGCCGAAGTTCGTGAGGAGACCTTGCACCGGGCGGTTGGGCGTCTCGTGCAGAACTTCCTCGACCGGGATTCACAGGATGCATCATCCTAAATGATGGGAGGAGAGCGGTTATTATGAAACCGACCGAACCGATGACACAAACAGATGAAAAAACAAAATTGAATTCCTGGAAAGAGCGCAATGCCCGGGAGTGGGTGGAGCGCGATGCGGAATTTACGACTCTTAGCGGTATGGAAGTTCCGATCGTGGGGGTTCCTGACGCCGAGGATTCTTCCTATGACCACGAGTCGCTCGGACTTCCCGGAGAATATCCGTATACGCGAGGTCCGTATCCAACCATGTATCGGGGACGTCTCTGGACGATGAGACAGTTTTCCGGGTTTGGGACCGCTTTTGATACCAACGAGCGGTACAAGTATCTGTTGCGGCACGGTCAAACAGGACTTTCCGTGGCTTTTGATATGCCCACCTTGATGGGACTCGACGGCGATCATCCTCGCTCGCTGGGAGAGGTTGGGCGTTGCGGTGTCGCGGTCAGTTCGTTGGAGGATATGGAGGTGCTTTTCGACGGTATTCCCCTG
>JASMLP010000120.1 GCA_030748635.1 Planctomycetota bacterium | reverse complement strand
ATTCGTAACGAACGTTGTCGAATCCGGTGGATCCTTCGTAACCGGCTGGATTCGTGTCCAGCAGGTGCTTGGGCTTCATATGAATGCAGTCTTTGGGGCACGCTTCGATACAAAGGTTACAGACCAGGCATTCACCGTAGTCGATCGTGAATTTCGACATCCAGGCTTTGCTCCCTGCGAAGGAGCCTTCAAATTCTCCATCTCGAGATCCGGTGATGTCGATGCAGGTGACCGGACACGCCTTGGAGCACATATCACAGAGGATGCACTTCTCGGTTTCGAGATAGTGAATACCTCGATGTCGATCGGCTACCATTTCCAGTTCTTTTGGATACTGGATGGTGGTGATGGTCTCTTTGTGACGGAAGTAGCTGAGTGTGATCCCCATGCCGGTGCGGATCGATTTGGCTACTTTGAATATGTTGGTGAAGTAGTTGCTCATGGGGCCTTTGCGAGTCGTGATGAGCGGGACCAAGACGGGTGGCACAATGTACGTTCTGGAGGCCTATTCTACAAGTGGAAATCAGGGTCTGGAATAGGCTTTTGGAGAACTCCATCCGGGGGGTGGGGTCGCTACCTGGTTCTCGGTTTCGTTCGAGGTCGAATCCGAGGCGGGATGGAAGATTTTCAAGGGTCGGACTCCGCGCTTGACGGAGGAGGGGTTTCAATCCTAAATAGGCTCCTGCGATGACGTTTCAAACCTCAAATCGGCTGCTGTACCTGGTTCGGCACGGACAGACCGCTAGCAATCTCCGGCGAACGTTCGGGCGCTCGGACGACCCTTTGACCGAGGAGGGGCGGAGCGAAGTCTCCGCGCTGGCCAGTCGACTCGAGGGATCACGCCCCGACCGGTTTGTGACCAGTCCGCTGGCACGTACGGTGGAAACAGCTTCGATTCTCGCCTGTTCTCTGGGGATGAAGCCGAGTCTCGAGGATCAACTCGTGGAGGCGCGCTGTGGGCTCTTTGCCGGAATGACCTGGAAGGAAGCCTGTCGTCTTCACCCGGAAATCGCTCAGGAGGTGGTGAATACCGGTAGTTGGGGGAGCGTTCCGGGCGCGGAGTCTTTCGAGGCGGTTCGCGCACGAGCGCGCTCCTGGGTGGACTCTCTGCGGATGAGTGGTTCGAGCGAATCCTCCACTCTCGCGGTCACCCACGCGGGGTTTATGAATGCCCTCCTCTGGGATGAACTGGGGACCGGCACCTTCCACTCCTTCAAGAATGCTGGAATGACCGTGGTGGTTCTCGATCCGGAGGGGGGTCTCAGGATCGACGCGATCGATCTCGGTCCCGAAGAGGTGGCTTCTCGGGTTCCGGTTTTCGGGGGGTGAAGTGGAGGTGGGGGTCAAGCAACGAAAAGGGCCCGGCCGAAGCCGAACCCTTTCCGTGACGGTACATGACAGGGGGTTGTCCCCAACACCCGAATGAGCATCGGGAACGCTGGGACTAATAACAAAAGGTGTGCCGTTCGGTTTTTTAAATTTTAAGATCTATGTGGGGAATGGTTTAGGGGTTTAGCCGTTCAGATTGCAAAAACGTGTTTGTGTAATAGATCACTTACACTGATCGATGTCGTTCAGTCTCCAGGCGGAAACCTTACGCGAGAAGAACTTTTCGGATGGCCCACTCCGTTTCGTTTCGTTCCGGTGGAGGCGAATCGGGGTGATGACCGTTTCTTCGGTTCTCTTGTCGCGATGTTTTTTCGAGATCTTGGGTGGGGTCGGCGTCTTGCAATGGAGATATGGAGTCGCTATTCTTCCTGCTCTCAGCTCAGGTGGTGGAATTGGTAGACACGCACGGTTGAGGGCCGTGTGCCGGTTAACGGCATGAGAGTTCGAGTCTCTCCCTGAGCACCAAGGTTCTTTCGATGTCTTCAGTTACGAGACGAATCGAGTGGTTACTTGTCCTGGCCGCTCTCGCGGTTTCTCTTCCCGCGGTGTCTGGATCGTTTCTTCAGGGAGACGATGTCTGGTTAGTGGAACACAATGAAGGGATTCGAACTCTCGATTCTCCCAATCTGATCCGCTTTTTCGATCCCACTTCGGATCGGCGTTGGCTGGGGATCGAATACCTCCCTTTGCGTGACCTGTCGTATGCGCTCGATTACGCGATCTGGGGGCTGGACTCACGGGGATATCATTTGACCAACTCCCTGCTTTACGCGCTGTCTTGTTGGCTCCTGTTTCGTTGGTTGATCGGTCTACTGGGAAATCCACGACTGGCCGCCATTGTCGCGTTTCTCTACGCCCTCCACCCTGTGCATACCGAGTCGGTCTGCTGGATCTCCAGCCGAAAGGATGTTCTGGCCGCGACATTTTTTTTCGGGTCGATGGCTCTTTTTCGGGCGGGTTGGAGCGCGGGGTGGACGTGTCGAGTCGGTTTCTGGGGAGCCGCTTTTGGGGTGGGTATCGGAGCGATGCTCTCCAAGTCGATGTCGGTTGTTTTGCCGGCGACGTTGTTGATCTCCGAATGGCTTTTCCCGGTTCGACCCGGCTCGAAAGAGGACCGGAGAGATCTCCTTCTCTTTGTCGCGGTGCTCGGCGCGGCCACGCTGTTTGTTCTGCAGCTCCATCTGCTCGTGGGGCGGCGAGACTTCTTGACCGGCTACGCGTTCGGTTCGGGGACTCTTGCGGCGACGATGCTAGTGGTGATGCTCGAGTATCTCCGGTTGGGGTTCTTTCCGGTTTCGCTGGCGGCAGGAACCGACTTTCCCGTCTATTCCCCGCACTCGGCTTGGGTTGTTCTCGGTGGGATGGTTCTGCTCGGTCTCGTTCTCGTGGCCTGGTCGTCTTTTCGAGAGCGGTCTTCGGACTCGAAGCGATTGACGCTTTTTGCGATTCTCTGGGGATTGATCACGATCGCTCCATTCGCGAATTTCATCCCCTTTCGGCATCTGATGGCGGAGCGTTATCTGCTTTTCCCGTCTCTCTCTTTTTGTCTGATTCTGGGAAAGCTGTTCGAGTCGAGAAAGAGCAACGTTCTTCTCGGTCTTGTCCTGTTCTCGTTGGCTGCGCTGTTCGTCGGCCGCGCGTTGGAGTGGGGTGAGGAGGCTCGTCACTGGGACGTGACCCGGAAAAGAGACCCCCAGAATCATTTTGTTCACCTGTTACGAGGCTCCTGGCTAGTGGGTGAGGGGCGTGATCAGGAGGCGGCAGAGGGCTACCGAGAAGCCTTGCGGTGTCCGCCCCGATCGACTCCGTTTCCTGCGGGGCAAGCGGAGCAGGGGTTGGCGGAAATCGCGGCGAGAAAGGCTGCCGGGGCGAAGACTGATCGGGAGATTGAAGCGGCTCTGGACGATTCGTTGCGACACTTCGAAGAAGCTTTACGCGTGCACCCCCGTCTGGCTCCGGCGGCGGCAGGAGCGGCTCGGATTCACTGGGTACGAGGCTCTCTTCCCGAGGCGGCTCGATTTTTCTTGCAAGCTTCGGCCGCCGCGCCGGACCAGTGGCAATACGCCCACGATCTGGGCAAGGTCTATTCGGCTCAAGGGCGCCCAATCCGATCGATTGCCTGGTATCGTCGCGCCTGGGCGCTTCGTCCGTCCATGACTCCGCTTCTTCTGCTCCTGGCTCGGGAAGAGATCGAGGTTGGTTGGCTGGAGTGTGCTCGGTCGAGATTGCTCCATTTGCTGGAAGTTGGTGGTCAGGAGGAGCGGATTCGCAACGCCGCGCGTCAGCTACTCAAGGAGGTTGACCGGATGGAGGGGCGGCGATGAAAGTCCAGCGGCAACGGGTTGAGGTCGGTTCGCTCGGTATCCAGATCCGAGCTCTGGGCGAAGGGCCTCTTGTCGTGGGGTTGCACGGATTCCCGGATCACGGCGAAACCTGGTCCGGATTGATGCGGATTCTGGCTCCGGATTTTCGTTTTGTAGCCCTCGATCTTCGGGGGTATGGAGGCAGCGATCAACCCGCTGCTGGCTACGATCTTTCGACTCTCGCCGGAGATGTCGCCGGAGTGATCCGAACGATTGCTCCGGGGGAAACCGTGCGCGTTGTGGGGCACGACTGGGGAGGGGCGATCGCCTGGGCGCTGGGTTACGAATATCCCGAACTCGTGGATCGACTCTCGATTCTCAACGCGCCCCATCCTCACCTTTTCGTGAAGCGGGTGTTCACGACCTCCCAGCTCGTTCGCTCCTGGTACATGTTTTTTTTCCAACTTCCCTGGCTGCCGGAATGGACGCTGAGGCGTTCCGATGGCGCGACCTTACAGCGGATGCTTCGTGGGGCGGCTTCCGTACCCCCGGAGGTGCTGTCTTGCGGGGAGGATGAGGGGGATCGTTGGGATCCTTTCGTGCAGGCGATGTTGCGTCCGGGTGTTTTGCGGTGCGCCCTGGCTTATTACCGGACCGCGTTTCGTCAAGGTCCGTGGAAGATGCGTCGATACGCTGGTTTACTCGAATGTCCGGTTCAGGTTTTATGGGGAGAAGACGATCCGGCGCTAGGGGTCGACCTTTTAAGGGGGCTGGATCGTTATGTCTCTGAACTCGATGTGGTTCGGATTCCAGGGGCGGGACATTGGGTTCACTGGGATGCCGAGGAGCGGGTCGCCGGTTTACTCAAGGGGTGGTGGGGGCGCTGAGGGAGAAGCAGCGTGTTTTCATGTTCGGCGAATGAGTAGGCTCGGGAACCGGCGATGATTACATGGTCGAGGAGATCGATTCCCAGGATGTGCCCAGCTTGCGCGAGTCTGCGGGTTGTCTCGCGGTCTTCACCCGAAGGCGCCGGATTTTCGCTGGGGTGATTATGGGCGACGATGAGGCTGGCCGCGCGGATCGCTATCGCGGGGGCAAAAACTTCTCGTGGATGAACGAGACTTTCGGTCAAGGTTCCCCGTGATATCTCCTCGCAGTGGATCACGCGATGCTGGGAGTCGAGGTAAGCGCCCAGGAGGATCTCCTGGGGATGGTCCTGGAGATGGGAACGAAAAAAAGACGCGGCTCGGGAGGAGGAGTCGAGCTTTGGATACGAGTGCTTTTCGAGGTCGCGACGACGATTGAGTTCGAAGATGGCGGCGATTCGGCAAGTGGTGGTTTCGTCGAGACCCGAGAGACGGCTCAGTTCCAGCGGAGGGATTCGGGCCAGTTCGGTGAGTCCGGATACGATATTGAGGATCGGTCCGGCGCCCGGAGCGACCTTGTCGAGAAGATCTTTGGTGCGGATGTGCGCAAGAGTTCGGTCGGGGGAGGCGGAATTTGGGAAAAGCATGTTCAGATTTTAGGGGGTGTGTGCGACGGTGCTGGGGTGAAACCGGGATATACAATCGGTACAATCCGCCCCCTTTGCGGGATATGTTCCGAATCCAACTTCTGTGCAGTGAGAGAAACCCATGAGTCCTGTGCTCGGTGAAGTCCTTCTTTCGATCAAGGATCTGGAAAAATCGTTCGGAGATCGACCGATTCTCGAATCGATGACGTTTACGATCCATCGAGGCGCTCGCATCGGAATTCTCGGGTCCAACGGTTGCGGAAAGTCGACCTTTATGCGGATTCTGGCCGGACAGGACGACGATCATGGAGGCGAGGTGATCGTTTCCTCCGGAGTTCGGGTGGGATATGTTCCGCAGGAGCCGATTCTCGATCTGGAGAAAACCGTTCGCGAGAATGTGGATGAGGGAGCTGCGGCGGTGTATTCGATTCTGGATCAATACAACGAATTGGCGGCGGATCTGGGAGATGGAGACCCGAAGAAGATGGAGAAGTTCGATCGACTCCAGGAACAGATCGATCTCGTGGGTGGATGGGAGATCGATCATCAGATCGATGTGGCCATGGGCGCTTTGCGGTTGGCGCCACCGGAATCGATTGTTGGCAATCTTTCCGGAGGGGAGCGTCGACGAGTCGCGCTCTGCCGGGAGTTGATGTCCCACCCCGATGTCCTCATCCTGGATGAGCCGACCAACCACCTCGACGCGTCTACGATCGAGTGGTTGGAACTCTATGTCGACGAGTACGAGGGGACCGTGGTCATGGTCACCCATGATCGGTACTTTCTGGATAACGTGGCCGACTTCATGGTCGAACTAGAAAACGGTCACCTCCGGATTTTCGAGGGAAACTATTCGGATTACCTGGGACAAAAGGCGGTCCTGATCGCCCGGGAGGCGAAGGCCGAGGCGAAGCGACAGAATATCCTCAAGCGAGAACTCGACTGGCTGCGATCGACTCCCAAGGCTCGGACCACTCGCAACCAGTCTCGGGTGAAGAACTACAAGCAGCTACTGAACGACGGCCCGATCGAGCGGACCGGAGAAGCTTCATTGATGTTGCCGGTGGGACCTCGATTGGGAGATCGAGTGGTGACCTGTACCGGTCTCTCGAAGCGCTACGGGGAGCGCACTCTGTTTTGTGATCTGGATTTTCAGGTAGGTCCGGGTGAGATCGTGGGTGTGGTGGGTCCTAATGGGAGCGGAAAAACAACTTTCTTGTCGATCGTGGCGGGACATCGAGAGTCGGATGATGGGACGGTTGAGCGAGGAGAAACCGTCGAGGTTGTGTACCTCGAGCAGGGGAGGGAGTCTCTGGAAGACGACAAGACGGTTTATCAAGAGGTGGCGGGTGGGAACGACTCCATCCAGGTCGGGGGGCGGACGCTTCATGTTCGGGAATTTTTGAGTCGATTCGGAATTCGGGGGGCGTTGCAACAAACCCGAGTGGGGGATCTTTCAGGAGGGGAACGGAACCGGCTTCTGCTGGCCAAAACCTTTCGCAGCGGTGCGAATCTGCTGCTCATGGATGAGCCGACCAACGATCTGGATATTCCGACCTTGCGAGTACTCGAAGAAGCGCTGGAAGGGTTCGCTGGCAGCGCGATTGTTGTCACTCACGATCGATATTTTCTGGATCGGATTGCGACTTCGATTCTGGTTTTCGAGGAGGGCAAAGAGCCCAGGTATTACGGCGGCACGTACGAAGATTACTACGAGGCACGCAAGGAATCTGGCGATCTCGAATACGCGGGAAAGCGACGCCGTTCCTCGTATCGAAAGATGATCAAACGTTAGAGCAAGCGAAGGTCGGGGGCGCCTGAAAGGGTTCCTATCGATCTTCTGCGCCCTTTCGGAGACATTTCTCAGTTTCTGAGAAGAAACATTCAGGAGCATTTGCCCGACCTGATTTTGTGGGGTATTGTCCTTGCACCCACCCCTCACATTGAGAATTTTTAGTCACGCTCTTGTTCGTTCCGAAGGGGAATTTCTTATGTACTGTTTGACACGTTGGGCTGCGTTCGGATCTCTTCTTTTTCTCGCCGTCGGTTGCGCCACGCAAACGACTCAGATCGACGAGCTTGCTGAAAAGCAACGTCGTATACGAAGCCTTGAGCGAGAAGTGGCTCGCCTCGGGCGAGACAAGATGGAAATTCAGCAGCAGGTAAAGGTCCATCAGGACCAAGTTCTGGTGAAGAATAAAGAAGTCGATGCGCTTCGAGTAGAGGTCGAAAAGGGATCCAAAGCTCGCCGTGAAGCCGAAGAAACGACTCGCATGGCCCTCGCTCGGGTTTCTGAAACTCAGCGCCAGAAGGAATCGATTCGGGCCGAGATGAAAAAATTGTCGATCGCGAACAAGTCGGTCGTCGGTCCGAAAGCAAAACCTTCCGTGGTTCAACAGAACGGGAAGTACCATCTGCGAATCATCTCGCTTCCCAAGGATCGTAACGGTGAAGTCGCGGTTCGAGAAATCGAAAAGGCGCTCTCGAAAGCGGGTTACAAAGGGATTGAGGCTCGGACCTCCGGAAAGTTCTGGGTGATCGACATCGGTCGCTTTACCTCCATGAAGAGCGCGGAAGCGCAAGCGCTCAAAACCCGGATTCGAGGCTTCAAGTACCAGGGTGTTCGGCAGTTCAAGACCGCCTACTTCGTCACCTACTGAAAAAGCTTGCCCCCCGACCGTGAGGTCGGAGAACGTGACCGGCGGAGCGGGTGCTGAGGTTTCTCTTGGCACCCCGAAGCCCCACGAACTCCTCGGATCGGATCGGGACGACCCCACGTCTCCTCGCATCGCGAGGAGACTTTTTTTATGGGGCTTGCTCGACCAGGAGACCGGAGTATCAGGGATGAACTGATACAATGATGGCATGAAGTCGCAGGGACCAGTCGTGGTTGTCGGGGGAGGGATCGTGGGAGTTTCGGCGTCTCTAGCGCTTGCTCGCTCTGGCCATTCGGTCGTGGTGATCGAACGTGAGAGTGAAGTCGGGTTGGGATCTACCGCCCAATCCACGGCGATCATTCGGCAGTTTTACGCGACGGTTCCTGGAGTTCAGCTGGCCCGGGAAGGTCTTCATGTCTGGCAGGATTGGGCCGGTTTTTTGGGCCTGGCCAAAGGGAACGACTCGGATCTGGCTCGGTTTTACGATTCGGGTGTACTCGTTTTTGCTCCCGCCTCGGATCCGGTGACCGAGCGAACGGTCGCGGTCATGAGGGAGTGCGGGGTCGCGCTGGAGGTGATCCCCGGACCCGAAATCGCCAAACGATTCGAACATCTCGACCTCAGAGATCGTGAATCCGATGTCGTCGGAATTTATGAGTCCGAATCAGGATTTGTTCATAGTCCTGACCAGGCAACCCGAAATCTTCGGTCCGCGGCCGAAGCGGTCGGAGTTGAATTCCGCCTGGGTGAAACCGTGGTTTCCATCGAGAGTGTGTACGATTCGAAGCGTCGGCGTCGTCAGGTGACCGGTGTTCGGACAACTCGGGAATTTTTGAAGACCTCGCTGGTTCTCAACGCTGGAGGCCCCCACTCTGGGCGGATCAATCTGATGGCCCGGACTCCTCTGCCGGTGTCCACCGCCCCGCTGCGTCAACATGTCGTCGATCTGGATTTTTCGCGAGTTTCGGGGGATGTTCCTGTGCTTGCTGATCTCTCGGGAGAGCTTTATGTTCGGAGTCGACCCGGTTCGATTCGATTGGGCTCTCTCGCTCATGCCGATGAAACCGCCTTCATCGAAGATCCTGATCAGGCCGTGAATCCTCCGGCCGAGATCGCCAGCGAATACGAGAAACGCTGGAAATCTCTTCGCCTCGGGGGGCGGCCCCCCGAGGGCTGGTCGGTATCGGCGGGGGTGTATGATGTGTGTGTGCTCGACTGGTATCCCATCGTGGATCGGACCGAAACGGATGGCTATTTTGTCGCGATCGGTACCAGTGGGGCTTGGTTCAAGGGGGCTCCGGTGATCGGGGAACTTGTGGCCGAACTGATCGATGTTTGGGCTCGGGAGGGGCGGGATACGGATCGTAATCCGTTGGAAACGACCTTGCCTCGAAGCGGGGTCCCATTTGAAATGGCGCAACTGTCTCGCCACCGTCGGCCGCTTCTTCCGCCGGGCGAGGCCAGTACGATTGGGTGAGTGACTTATGAATGACGATGTTTTTATTCATCCCCGGGCGTTGATCGAGTCCGACCACATCGGTTCCGGGACTCGTTGTTGGGCGAACACACATGTGCTCGCGGGCGCTCGTATCGGTTCGAATTGCAACCTCTGCGACGGGGTGTATGTCGAGAGTGAGGTTCGGATCGGGGATCATGTGACGATCAAGAATGGAGTTTCGGTTTGGGACGGGATAACCCTCGAGGATGGAGTTTTTGTGGGGCCTTCCGTGGTTTTTACCAATGAACTCCGTCCACGTTCGAGAACCGAGCCGCGAGGAACGGTCTCGGCTTCGACCTCGTTTGATGAGGGGTGCTGGTCGCGTACCCGGGTTCGGGAAGGGGCGACGCTGGGAGCGGGTGCGGTGATTCTTTGCGACCTGGAGATCGGTCCGCATGCGTTTATTGCTGCTGGCTCGGTGGTGACCCGTTCCGTTCCTGCCCACGGCATGATCCGAGGAAATCCGGGTCGACTGGTCGGTTTCGTCTGTGAGTGTGCCGCGGCTCTCGACTTCGTGGAAGGGAGAGCTTGTTGTGGAGATTGCGGTCGGGAGTTCGATCGCTCTGGCGAGAAGGTGCACCCTCGGTAAGAAGCGGTTGAAGTCAGAGCTTAGGGGTTCGCGGGAAACTCTTTCACATAGATATCTTGTTTGGTGTAGGGGATTTCGACCTTTTGCTCCGCGAAGCGGATGTAGATCGTGTTCAGAAGGTCGTCGATGGCGCGACCCCGAAGAGCTGGGCGTTCGATCCATCCCATCAACTGGAAGATGAGGCCGGAATCGCCAAATTCTCGGAGCCGGACCCGAGGTTCGGGGGCTTCGAGAATCCATTGGCAGTCGGCAGCGGACTGCTCGAGAGTTTTCCGGACGAGTTGGAGGTCGACCCCGTAGGCGACCGGAATGGTCACTCGGATCCGTTCTCTTTCGAAGGGGCCGGCCGATTCATTGATGATCTTGCTGGCCGCGATGAGTCCGTTGGGAACGATGATCTGAATTTCATCGCGGGTCATGATGCGGGTGCTGCGGACTCCGATATCGACCACATGTCCTCGCTCCCCTTGTCCTAAGATGACGTAATCGCCAATTTTGTAGGGAGCGTCGGCGAGGATGAAGATGCCGGCGAAGAGATTGGAGAGACTGTCCTTGGCGGCGAAGCCGATGGCGATTCCGAGGATTCCTGCCGAGGCGAGCCATGCCGTGAGATCGATATCCCAGCTCAGGAAGAGGAAGTAGAGTCCTCCACCGTAGATGATCGTTTTGGCCAGGATGTCGAAAAGGGGGAGTGTGCGAGCTCGCACGACATGGAATCGTTCCTGTTGGGACTGGAGCCACTGCAAAAGGACGTGCGACGACCGACCAATCCCCAGAACCCAGAGTAGGACGAGTAGGGTTTTGGTGATTCCGAAAAGGAGGAAGAGGGTCGAAGGAGAGCTGATGAGTCGTGAAGCCGACCATGAGAGCCCCAGGAGGAGGACGGTGAAGAATACCGGGCTCTGCAGGTGCCCGAAGATCTGATCATCCAGATTGGATCGGGTGCGACGGGTGAACAGGGGAAGGATGCGATTGAATAGGACCCGGGAAATTCCCGCAAGTACCAGGGAGAGAACCACGATGAGGATCGCTTGCCAGATCCTGTTATCAAGCCACTCGGTCTGGATGGAAAAGTGTTCGAGGCTGGTTTGGATCCATTTCAACATGGGGACAACTCGGTGAAAGTTTGTGAAAGTGGAGTATCCTGAGAGATCGGGAGGTCGGAAATTGCCTGGAAATCGGGAGGAAGAAAGATTTGATGCTCGAAGCTCTTTCTGCCTGACTGTAGCATGTCGCCTTTGGGCTCTGTCGTCTACTGAGTGCTCACAATTATCGCGAGGATGATTCGCGTGCTTATTTCTCTCCGTATTTGTTCAAGGTATTTTTGGGTCCTGGCTTTCGGGAGCTTGGTCGCTTCGGGTGCGGATGATCCGACCGCGGCGATGTACAGGCGGGCTTTTTCGAAGCTCGATTCGAGTTCATCTCATTTCGAAGCCGCTCTGGAGGCGGATCTTCTTCGCGGAAAGCCCCTGGAGCGTGAGCATTTGCTCTGGTTGGCTCGAAATGGAGAGGCCCTGAAGATGGTCCGTTCGGCTTCGCGTCGGTCCCGATGTCGGTTTATGGGCGATCGCACCAAGCAACGTACCTTGCAGTCGGTCTCTCGGGATGCGGTGACCGCTGGGCTTTTGATCTGGGTTTCCGGATCTCGTTTGCAAGCCCGGGGTAGCACTTCTTCTGCCATCGAGGAGTATCTGGTCGGGATGCGATTAGCCAGTCACCTTTCTCAGGAGGGGAACGGGATCCTGTTGAACAGTTCGGTTCTAGTGGACCGGATGATGTTTCATGGGATATGGGCGATTCTCAATTCCAATCCCAATTCGAGAATGGTGAAACAGATCCGGTCGCAGTGTGAAAAACTCGAGAAGAACGAGCCGGACCTGGTCGTTTTTCTCGAAGGGCTCGAATCGACTCTGATGTCAGAAGCGCAACACGCGTTTGGTGTTCACAACGGGCTGGAAGGGCGTCGTGAGGCGATGAAGTTCCTGGGTAAATCCGCTCCTGGAAAATCGAAACTGCGTCGGCTCTGGCTGGAAACGGTTACGCGCGAAGTGAAAGCGTTTTTGTCCAAGTTGACCGAGGGAGGGGCGGTTACCCATGTGGTGGAATTGAAGGAGCGTTTGCGACCTGTCATCGAAGCGGTGGACCGGCCACGAGAAGAGTTGATGGCTGAGCTTCGGTGGGAACAAAATGCGATCCAGGATCTCGAAGATCAAGGAGCTCCAGAATCGTCGATCGAAGGGGGACGCAAGCGATATCTCGACTCCTTCTTGCGAGTGAATGCACGGATGTTGCTGGGCATGCATCTCTCCTCTATCGGGGAATACGCGTCCTACTGGGCTCTGCGAAAGGTTTATCGTCGAGGACTTCAGATCACATGTTTCCTCCTCCAGGCCAAGGGGTCCGATGAGAATTTTGCCGAGGATCTGGAGTCGGTCACGCCGGGAAATACGTCGCGAAAAAAGCTGGTTGATCCCTTTGATGGCAAGGGTTTACGTTACGAAGGGCACGGGTCGTCATTTCGGATCTGGTCGGTGGGGCCGGATCTCGAGGATCAGGAGGGGAAAACCCCTCAGGATCTATCCAACCCCATGGGACCGGGAGATATCGTGCTCCAGTATTGGAGGTGAATCCCGATATTTCTTTGCAAATTCTCGTCTGCCATGTTCTATTCACCCTCCCATTTGGCGAGATACGGTATTTCGCAAATGGCTTTTGTCGGTTGTGGCTCGGCCCGAGGGTCGCGATCGAGGCTTCTCGGTTTTCGGGTATGGATCGATGAATCGTGTTAAATATTTATGTTGGAAATCTTCCCTTTAGTGCTGCCGAAGACGAACTTCGCCAGCTGTTCGAACAGTTTGGACAGGTCGAGCGTGTCAGCCTGATCTCGGATCGTGAAACCGGTCGTCCTCGTGGCTTTGGCTTCGTGGAAATGGCTGAACGTGAAGGCGGAGAGCGGGCAATCGAAGAACTTGACGGGAAAGATTTTGGTGGTCGCCAGTTGACGGTCAATGAAGCGCGTCCTCGTGCTCCTCGTGGAGGAGGCGGTGGTGGCGGCGGACCTCGGCGTGACCGCTGGTAGGATGTTTCGATAGGGCGACTGAACCGTTTCGTTGTAAGACAAAACCGTTACGTCCTGTACAGTCATGAATGAGTCATAAGAATTTTTACGAGTCGAACCGTCAGGTTTCCTGATGTTCGGCTCGTTTTGTTTAGGTCGGGACAAAGTGTCTCGCAATCTGTTTTTCAACCTGATCGGTGGTTCGGTCCGAGGACTGCGATCGGGGCTTTCTGCTCTCGGACATGGACCAGTGAATCGTGTTAAATTTATATGTTGGAAATCTCCCTTTCAGTGCCGCTGATGACGAAATCCGTCAGCTTTTCGAACAGTATGGACAGGTCGAAAGTGTCAACCTGATCTCGGATCGTGAGACCGGTCGTCCTCGTGGCTTTGGCTTCGTGGAAATGGCCGAGCGTGAAGGAGGAGAGCGGGCAATCGAAGAACTCGACGGGAAAGACTTCGGTGGACGTCAATTGACAGTCAATGAAGCTCGTCCTCGCGCGCCTCGTGGAGGCGGTGGTGGTGGCGGCGGACCTCGTCGCGATCGCTGGTAGGAAATCTTACCGAGGGGGTTTGCGGCGTTCTTCTTCGAGAACGAAGCGTCCCTCACGTTCCCACTGATCAAATTGAAGATAGCGGGTTGAGCCCAGGATCTCCTGGAGTTCGGCCCGCTGTTTTTGTCGGATCTCTTCAAGGCCGAGCGAGATGCTTTCTGCTTCGGGATTTTGGGGATCGATCCGATCAAAGAGCTTTTGAGTGGCCTGGAGGGTCCGGTCGAATATCTGGCTCACTTGCGTCTGCTCCGAGGCGTCGAGATGGAACGTTTCGGTCAGGATCCGAAGCCGAAGCGCGTTTCGTCTTTTGCGGCGAGAGACCCAGCGTTTCTTGCGTTCGGTTTGCGTCCGGGGATCTATCTGCTGGGATCGCGGAGGGCGGTTTGGGGTCGACTTCTGCTCATCCCGGGATGTGTCAGAGGAAGAGGAGGGACTCGCGGAGGAGATTGTGCGGCGTTTCTGAGGGGGCGTCTTGAGGGGGGATTGCCGGAAAGACTGTTCCAGCTCTTCAGGCGTGGGGTGTGAGGAAAGCGCTCGCGTCTTCGGCGATCTCTGTTTGGGGAGGGAGAAGGGCTGAGATGAACTTCGGGGTGAGGAAGGAGATCCCGGAGTGATCGGTTGGGATGCTCTCGTGACTTTGCGAGAGATGGGTTCGTTCGTCTCCCCCCCTTCCTGTCGAAGTGACAGGAGGAGAGCCAGAGTACCCGCGGTGAGGGTGATTAGGATCCAGGAGGATCTTTTCATCGTTGGGGCACGGTCATGGTGATGCAGTGAATCGCGCCCGCCCATTTTATGAGGCGACGACTATCGATCCCCACGGCCTGGAACCCAAGCGATCGGTACAGCGACAGCGCTTTGGAGTCGCGGTCGGGCTGGCCGTAGGTGGGAACCAACGCGATATCGTTGACGAGAAGAGAGTTGGAGTAGCTCGAATACCGATTGTCGGCAAGGGAGATCCGGATTACCCGGTGCCCTTGGTCCGAGAAGAATTCGGAGTGCTGGTTCATCCGTTGGAAGTTGGAATGACCACGTGGAAAGCTGTTTACCAGAACCGTGGAGGGGCCGACAAACTTGGCGAACATGTCGATGTGTCCGGTCCCGCCGTCATCCTTCATCGGGGCGAGGGTGTGGAGTGCTCCTCCGAAGAGTTCTCCAACCTTTCGCTCGATCTGTTGACGTGTCTTTCTGGGGTTTCGGCTGGTTAGGGTTTGGCTGGCCCAGACCGTTGAGTTGCCATCGGTCATGAAATTGCCACCCTCCCAGTAGAGGGGGAGGTCGTGATGGGGGAGACCGTGGCGTCGGGCAAAGCGGGCGGGCATCGAGTCGTCCGCGACTCGTCCTGGGTAGTAGGCGAGATCGACGACTTCGAGAGTCGGGCCTCGCTTCACGCTCAGGGGGCCGTAGTCGCGCATCCAGATCGTGTCGATCGGGGCAATCACGAACTCGTAATTTTCTCGGGGAATTTGGTGCCGACGGAATAGATCCATGAGTTCATATCGTGTGTATTCATTGTCGACCCAGATTTCCGTGCGGACGGTGCCGGCGAGAGCTTTCAAAATCGCAGGGTAGACATCTTCAACCATGTAGGAGGATGCGCATCCCAGAAGAAGGAGATCGGTGTTTTCGTACTCACCCGGGGTGGTAAGGGGGGTGTTTTGCGCCGCGGGGGTCGTGGGCGCTTCCGCCCGGACCTCGCCCTGTAGGCGTTGAACGACCTGCTGTCGGCGGGTGTCGTAGATGTAGACCGTGATCTGATGGTTCCCGATCGATGGCGCTTCCATCGTGAAGGGGTTGCCGTGGCCCAGGTAGCCGTCCAGATCGCTCACCCAGTAAGCCTCGTACGGGGCGGGGAGAGATCCGACGGAGAGTTGGACCGGTTTTCCGGTGGGATCGGCCAGCGCGTTCGCGCTACACAAAAGAAGGCTACCGGAGAGGTATGCGGCCAGGATCAGGAAGCGAATCGAGAGCGATTTCATCGGCGAACTCCACAAAGTCTTCGGGACCGAGCATCGGTCCGTTGAAAAGAGAAGACTGTTTTTAGCAAACCGCGTTCCCTCTATGAGCGTTTTTTGGAATTCCCCTAAGTGATTATGGTGGTTGTGTTTGTGGAGATCCTCTCGGTGAACTGGATCCGGAGAGCTGAAACGGGGTGTGTAGATCGAGTCTTTCTGTGTCAGATCGATTTTACATGTGGAATTCGTTGGACCCGAAAAGCCGGGAAGCGAACGATTTTGATCAGATCAAGAACTGTCCATCCCGATGAAAAACTTCTCCATCGGCGGCCAGAGTACCCCCGTCACGGAGGTCGCAGACCATGTCCCAGTGGAGGGCGCTTTCGTTGCTGCCGCCGCTTTCTGGATACGCGGCGCCCAGGGCGAGGTGGCACGTTCCCCCGATCTTTTCATCAAAGAGGGTGTTACGGGAGAACTGGGAGATGGAGTAGTTGGTTCCGATGGCGGCTTCTCCCAGAATTCGGGAGCCTTCATCCATGTCGAGCATCTGGAAGAGAAATTCTTCGTTCTTGGTCGCCGAGGCTTCGACGACTCGACCTTCCCGGAACTGCAGTCGAATGCCGTCCACCTCTCGGCCGTTGTAAACGGCGGGAAAGGTGTAGTGGATGACCCCTTCGGCCGAGTCCTCGATCGGAGCGGTAAACACCTCGCCATCGGGAAAGTTCTCGTGGCCGTCACAGTTGATCCAGGGACGCCCTTCGACTCCGTAGGTGAGGTCGGTGCCCTGAGGCGTCTGGATTCGGATCACCTTTTTGGTGTTGAGGAAGTCGACGATTTTCTGCTGCGTTTTACTGAGTTCTGTCCAGGCGGCGACGGGGTCGTCGAGGTGTAGCTTGCAGGCGTGAAACACGAAGTCTTCGTATTCGGAGAGGCTCATCTCCGCATCCTGGGCTGAGGCCTGGGTCGGGAAAACCGTTCCGGTCCAGCGAAGGCTCCCCTCGGTCGCCCGGTGCATGAACCGTTCCATGACCGGCTTGCGGGCCAGTGAGAAGCGCGCCTGGCGCGCGGGGGCGATGTTGGAGAGGGCTTTGGTGTTTTCTTCTGCCCAGAGGCTGATACTGGCGTCGATGGTTTCCACCGCGAATTTTCGGACCGGGTTCTGGTAGGCCAGCTGGTCGTCGTTGCCGTGACGAAGCAGGAGTTCGGTGATCGATTGCGGGGCCATCTCCACGAAGGGGTGGCCGCCGACCGCGATCACTTCCCGAGTGAGCGATTCGAGGAGGGGCAGAGAAACCGGTGGGCCACCGATCCGTACCAGCCATCCGGGCTGAACGTCGACGGAGTATCGAACGAGGATTTTGGCGAGGGCGTCGAAGCGAGGATCATGCATGGCTGAAAGTCTTTCACCGCAAACTTTAGGAGGTTTTTCGATTGAGGGGAGGGGGCGAATAGTACCGATCTGACGCTTCGATTTCCATCCTGGGATCGAGACCGTTTTCGAATCAGTCTTATTCGCGGGGTGAAATGTGACCTGTTTTGTTGTTCAATCCAGGGTATGAAGTACCGATTCATCGGCTGGGTCGTCGGGTCTCTTTTCTTCGCTTTCGGGGCGGTTTCTCAGGAGTTGGATCGATCGCCTTCGAGAGATCGGGGTCGGAAGGTTCCGGAGGGGATCGAACTCCGGGAGGGAGTGGTTTTCGCTACCTACGGGAAGAGGAAGCTCAAGATGGATCTTCTGATCCCTGAGAAAGCCCAGAAGCCTCTTCGATTTCTGGTCTTTGTTCATGGCGGCGGCTGGCGGTCGGGGAATCGACAATCCTTTCGGCGCCAGGCGTATCGCATGGTTTCGAAAGGATATGGAGCCGCTCTGATCGAATACCGGTTGTCGGGTGAGGCGACGTTTCCTGCGGCCATTCACGACTGCAAGGCGGCGGTGCGTTGGCTGCGAGCTCACGCGGAAGAGTTGGGGATCGATTCGGGGCGGATCGCCGCTGTGGGGGGGTCGGCGGGCGGACACCTGGCGGCTTTTTTGGGAACCACCGCGCATTTGAAGCGTTTCGAGGGAGAGGGAGGGTGCGCCAGCTTTTCCAGTCAGGTTCACGCGGTCGTGGCGTTCAATCCGGCGCTCGACTTCGAAGACTTTGCCTGGCGCTGTGATGTTCAGAAGTACAAAAATAGCTTGATCCCTTTTCTCGGGGGGAGCTATCTGGACAACCCGAAGATCTGGATCGATGCCTCGCCGATCACTCATGTGAGTTCCCGGTCGGCTCCGTTTCTGATCTTGCACGGAACGTCGGATCCGGTGGTTCCCTATCGGCAATCGGTTTCCATGACCGAGGCGCTGCGTCGAGCCGGGGTGGAGGTGGAGCTTTTTTCCGCGGAGGGGCAGGGACACAGCTTTTTCAGGCGGGGTGAGTGGGTGGAAAAAACGGGTCAAGCGATGGAGGTGTTTCTGGAGCGCCATCTTCGGTAATTT
>JASMLP010000119.1 GCA_030748635.1 Planctomycetota bacterium | reverse complement strand
AGGAGGTGGAGTGGGACGAGGCGCGGATGTTCGGTGGACCGGGGAGGAAGGGGGAGAGATCGAGCGCCGGCGAGCGGCCAAGGACCAGGTCCGCGACGATTTCGGCGGTAATCGGAGCCATGGAGATGCCGTTGCGGAAGTGTCCGGTGGCGACCAGGAGTCCGTCGAGTTCGGGGACGGGGCCGATCAAAGGGATCCGGTGTGGGGTGTAGGGTCGCAGGCCAGCCCAGGCCTGGAGGAAGGTGGCTTTTTCCAGGTCGGGGATCAGTTCGCAAGCCTCGACGATCAGTCGGGAGACCGTTTCGGCTGTCGGTTTCTTGCAGAAACCGCTTTCGTATTCGACGGTGGAGCCGACAAGAATTCGGCCGTCTTTGCGCGGAATGATGTACCGGTCGTCGCGCAGAATCATGTGGCGAACGGTTTGGCTTTCGGATTTCAAGAGGACCATCTGTCCCTTGACCGGTTGGACATGAACAGGAGACATGTTTCTGGGCAGTTCGATCTCGCCGGTCCAGGCGCCCGCGGCCAGAATGACTTGTGAGGTCGAGATGTCTCCACGCGAAGTGCGAACTCCCGTGACCCGTCCCGATTCGGTGAGAAGAGATTGGACCGGGGTGTGGGTTTGTATATCGACTCCGAGTCGGGTGGACGCTTGGGTCAGCGCTTGCAAGACACGGGGATTCCGGATCTGGGCCACGTCAGGGAGAAGAATCGAGTCGGAAAAGTTGGGGCCCAGAGCGGGTTCGATAGCGCCGGCTTCAGTTGGGTCGAGGCGCTGCTGAGAGACGGAATGAAGATCGTTCCACGAGCTGACTTTTTTGAACTGCTCACGATTTCTGAAGAGCATCAAGAGGCCGCAGGTTTGGAACTCGAGATCGATCCCACTTGTTTCGGTCAGTCGGGGAACGTATTCGGGCCAGCGGTGGCGGCCTGTTTCGATCAGATGGGCCAGGGCGGGATCGTATTCCCAGGGGTGGATGGCGGAGAGGATGCCTCCTCCAGCCCAGCTGGCTTCGCGCCCGATCGGGCCACGTTCGAGCAGTTGGACCGAGACGGATTCCTGGGCCAACTGGTAGGCGATGGCGGTTCCGATGACACCGCCGCCGACGACGATAATATCTGGGGTGCTGTTCATGAAGCGTCATTGTAGGCCTCGCTGCCGGTGGCTACAATGACTCGACTTCAGTATCGAGGATGCACCTCGAGCTGCGGAGGAGGTGGACCGATGGCCCGTTGTTTTTTCATCCTACTCGTAGGGTTTTCCTTGCTGGCTTCAGGGTGTCACTATGCGTATCCCGAACCGGAAGAGCGTGATCCTTACCGTTATCCGACCAATTTTTCCGATGGGCCGGTTTCGGTTTCGATCCCTTTTTTGATGGGTGAAGGAGTCGGTCAAGCCTTTGGGATTCCGGTTACGATTTTGCTGCTACCTTTTTCTCCCTGGATGGAGGATGAGGGGCACGTGGACAATCCTCATTTTCGGGTACCCGAAGGGATGTCCTCTCGTCAGACGACTCTCATGACGACTTCGATGTGGTTGGGATATACCGGAGGGTTCGGATTGGGTGGGCTGCCTTGGCTCGCGACGATTCCCGGTTGGGGTTGGTTTTTTCATCCCTACCGTGAGGTGGACTGGAACGCGTTGGCCGATCTGGTTCCCGATGGACCGGAAGGGGCCCCCGTTTCAGCGGATCTGAGCTACGAGAAGGCGCGTCGTGGAATCGATGGGGAAGCGAAGTCGGAAGAGGAGTGAGGAACTTTCGCGTGGGTATTCGGATGTGTTGTCGTGGCCAACTGTGATGGTGGCTATACCTGTGGGCGGTGTGGAGAATATGTCCCCACGATTACCGATAGTGAGTTGTACCTGCGCTATGTTATGGGAGAAGTACCGACCGAGTCTTTATTGTCGAGTCCCGAGCGTCATATTCGGTGCTGTCCGGAGATCGCGCAGTACATCACGGATGAGCGTTTCGTGTCGGTTGTGGATGAAGATCCAGATAGCGACAAGCGACTTCGGCCGAGCGAGGAGGTCTGTTCCCGGGAATTACTGGTGACGGCGGCCTGGAGTCGGTTGCAAGAGGTTCCGATGGTGGGAGGAGCTTTGGAGGAGTATCTGCTTCCTGGGCTGACTCCACCGATGGTCAAGGAACCCGAGGAGCCCGAGGCGGAAACTCCCCGGCCTCGACTCGGTCCTGAGAATCGCATCTTCTGGTAATTTTCCGCACTTTCGGGTTGTCTTGATAGAGTGCGAAGACATGGGCTAGTGGGTTTCGTCCAGGGACCCCATCTGTCCGCGAGTCCTGAGGGCGTGGTCAGCGAGAACGAGGAGGACCATGGCTTCGCAGATCGGTACCGCGCGTGGTAAGACGCAAGGATCGTGACGTCCGTGTCCTTCGATTTTCGCGGTTTTTCCGTCACGGTCTACCGTGGATTGGCGGCGGGCGATGGTTGCCGTGGGCTTGAAAGCGACACGTATCTGAATATCTTCGCCGTTGCTGATTCCCCCCTGCACTCCGCCGGATCGGTTGGTTAGAGTCCGGATCTGCCCATCGTGAGAGTGGAAGAGATCGTTGTGTTGCGATCCGGTCGAGTTGGATCCTTCGAATCCGGAACCGATTTCGAACCCTTTGGCGGCAGGAATCGAAAGAAGCGCTTTGGCCAGGTCGGCCTCCAGCTTGTCAAAGACCGGCTCTCCCCATCCGGCCGGCACACCTCGGGCGACGACCGTGATGGTGCCTCCAACGGAATCGCCGTCTTTTCGGGCTGACTGGATCTGTTCGATCATTGGTTGGGCCGCGTCGGCGTCGGGGCAGCGAACCGGACTGGACTCCACTTGATCGGAGGTGACGCTGGTGGGATCGATGGAAGCCGTGATCTGGGCGATCGATTGGACCCAGCCCAGGACTTCGACTTGAAATTGATGTCGCAGAAGCTTGCGGGCAACGGCTCCGGCGGCTACCCGGGCGACGGTTTCTCGAGCGCTGGCCCGTCCGCCGCCTTGCCAGTTACGGATGCCGTAACGCGCTTCATATGTATAGTCCGCATGGCTGGGTCGGTAGAGATCCTTCATCGCCTCATAGTCGCTGGACTTGGCGTCTCGATTGGGGATCCATACGGCGATGGGAGTCCCGAGAGTTTGTCCCTCGAAGAGCCCCGAGGCGATCGACGCCTGGTCGGTTTCTTTTCGCTGAGTTGTGAGTTGGCTCTGGCCTGGACGTCGCCGATCCAGGTCCGCCTGGATTTCCTCGATCGATAGAGGTAGGCGCGGGGGGCATCCGTCGATCACGACTCCCAGGGCGCCTCCGTGGGATTCACCAAAAGTCGTGATGCGGAAAAGTTGTCCGAAATGGCTGCTCAAGGTCGATTCGGTTCCAGAAGGTTGATTTCGGAAGAGGTCCGAAGGGTGACGAAAATGCTTTTTCGCCCCCTTGTTGGGGGGGGAGAAGGCGTATACTCCCTCTATCATTATATATATCAAAGGCTTCGGTCAAGGTCGGGGAGTTGATAAGTGGCCAATTCGATCCGGATAGAGATTTGATGGGTTCAAAACTTGCCTCTATCTACTCTATAAGCTCATACTTAACTATAGGGGGTTGGGGGATCAAGGGGTCAAGAAGGTCGGGCGTAAAGTCGATAGAGACACTGGGCGAAATGAACTTGCCATGCGAAGGATTTTTGTTCGGAGATAAAACGAGTTGAGTGAAAGGTCGAGAGTGAGTGATTCCGAAGTTCAGGGCCGAGATCGACGACGGGCATATCGTGTCCCGTTCGAGGATCAGAAACGTCCTGTGATTGTGATCGATGGGTTTCAGTATCCGATCACTGAGGTCTCCAGTGGTGGGGTCCGGATTCTCAAGAAGGCGGAAGCGCCACTTGTTCCCGGTAAGCGGCATAGCGCCAAGATTCGCTTTCCCGGTGGGAGGGTTCGCGTTGTTCGCGGGTTGGTCCTTCGCGATCTGGGTGAAGAGGTCGTGATGCAATTTCTCAGTTCGATTCCTACCGCAGATTTCAATCGCCGTTCGTTTTATCGGGTGTTCTATCCGGATAAGATTCGGCCGGATTTGATCGTGGGAGAGAAGAAGTATCCAGTGGTCGACTTCTCTGAGTTGGGGCTTTGTCTCGAAACGGGGGATAAACCACCCTACGAAATGGGAGATGAGATTCGCGGTCGGGTCACATTGCGGACCGAGGACACTGTCGAGATTTCTGGCGTAGTGCAGCGTCTTTTTGGCACCAAGACCGCCCTTCTTCTCGATTACCAGCTGCCGCTGGAAATCGTGGCCAAGGAGCAGCGTTTGATCAACCGTATTTACGGGGCTCATTCGGCGGAGGATCTACGCAAGTGCTTCGATGAGAATCTGGGCCAGGTCGCCTTTCAGTACTTCTTCGCCAGCGCGCTGGAGGGGGAGGAGTTGATCCAGAGGCTCTACGAAATCGGTCAAGAGTTGAAGGTCGAATACGATATCTTCAAGCTGCGCGACGAGATCGAGGCTCTTGTGGCTGAAAAGGAGTTTCGCAAGGATCAGGCGGTTCGGATCGCCTACGATGTTGTTTGCTGGCGCAATCAGATGATGAACAAGGGCAACGACTGATCCGGTCGAGACCTCCGTTTGAGCGACTCGATATTCCCGTTTGCACGGAATGAGTCGTGAGAAAGCGAGGCCGTCGATTGGCGGGGAAGAATCCTCTCTGTTCTTGAACACAAAAAGGGGCCGAGTTCCGGAGAACTCGGCCCCTTTGCAGGGATGTTTTATCGCTTGGCGAACCAGCGTCTCGAGGTTTCGTCGGTCTGGAGGAATTCGAGAAGATATTTCGACATCTTTAGTCGACCTGAGTCAGCGGGGTGGGTGCCGTCGTTACGCATGTCCTGAGGAGTCCAGATGAGGCCATCTTGGCGAGGGGTCGTGCCGTCACCCCAGACATAGGGTCCCCAGTAGAGAACCGGCGCGCGAACCTTGCCGAGGGCGGGGTCGGCGTTGAGGGCCGGGTTGCCCGCGATCTGTTCCTGGATGAGTTGTCGGACGGCGAACGCGTATTCGTAGCAGTACGGTTCGGGGTTCAGGGGGGTGGACGCGTATCCGGCGTAGATCCGGGTGGTCTGGTAGGCGATTCGTAGGTTGGGGAAGGTGGAGGTCATCCGGTTGAAGATGCGAACACAGGCATCATGGAAGACATTTGTGTGGCCGGGAAAGTCTCCACCGTTCTCGGCTGGCCTGGCCACGGCGAGGAGGACCCAGGCCGCTTGCACCTGGGCTCGGGTGACTCCGGCGGCTTGAAGTTTCTGGTCGAGGAGATCCCAGGGCTTCTTGCCTTTGGCGCCGCTGGCGGAAGACCAGGCCAGCGCTTCCTGTCCCCCTTCGGCTCCGTTGATGAGGACGATCCGTTCAGAGACGTTGTTGGAATTTCCGGTCACTTTCATGAAGGTGTCGAAGTGTTGCATCGTGTTGGACATTCCCAGGCTGATCAAGACGATCTTGCCGTT
>JASMLP010000118.1 GCA_030748635.1 Planctomycetota bacterium | reverse complement strand
GAGAGGAAATCGACCTGGATGATGAAGAATCGAGCCTCGATTCGGGGCCGCGCAGCATGCCGGAGGTGACCCACGAGGAGGAGGTCGCGGTGACGCGCGCTCTGGTGCAGATCGATTCCCCCCAGGCAATCCGGATCGTCGAAGCCTATCAACATCGCCGTCGCTGGGAACGGTCCTGGGTCTACCGGGCCCAGGTTTTCGTTGGCAAGATCTGGCGATGGGTGACCGGTAGATCGGGGTGAGATCTTCTTTGTTGGGGTTTGGGGGGATGATAACGACGCCGCGTCAGCGCCGGATTTTCCGAAACGGTTTTTTCGAGGGATTGTTTCGGCGTAGGCAAGCTTTCAAAGAAGCGATGCCGAGAGTCCGTTTTTTCTTCCGCTGGAAAGGGTAGAATCATGACTGTCCGATACAAGGTTTTTCGAGCGATCTGGAGTTCCTGGAAAGAGATCTTCGATGAGGCCAGCGATTTCGCGACCCAGATCGGTAAAGATCGGATTATCAATATCTCTCACTCTTGTGACAAAAACGACGGTGTGGTCACGGTATGGTATTGGGGGTGATTTCGCGCGAGGGGAATTGGGGTATGAAGATCGTGAGGGGTTTGCTGCTGATCGGGGTGATTCTTTTTTGTGGGTTCGGTTTTCTGTCCACCTTCGAACCGTTGGATCCAGCCCAGCAGTGGGGATGGAGGGTGTTTTATGCGGTTGCCTTCCTGGGAGCGACTCTTCGGATTCTCCGGCTGTTTGGAGGAAAGGTCGAGAGGCGGTGAGGAGTCCTCTGTTCTCCTGCGACCTTCTTTCTGGAATCCCGATGCCACAGGCCGCATACTTTTTCGGGGGATCCGTTTTCGTTGTCGGTTGACAGGATGGTGTGACGAGATGATTGATTCGAAGCATGTCGGGGCGACCAAGAAGCCGTGGAGAGCTTGGGGACTCCTGGTTGGCCTGATGTTTCTTGGAATTTCTCTGATTTGGATCGGGCAGAGGGATCGTGACTCTGGGTCCCGGTGGCAGGAAAAGTTGGATCGAGAATTGGTCTCCTTGTATCGCTCGCAACTCGAACAGCGACTGAAGTGGATTTCGCTCAAAGGAGGAACCGGACACCCGGATTCGGGTCTTTTCGCCAAGATCATTCATTCCGATTGGGGAAATTACTCTGCCATCGGTTTGGAATTTTCGGAGAAGGGGGTCGCTGAGGACGATATTCGATTTATCTTGGCGCCGAGCGATTTTTCACGGCCCGGCTTTCTGGTCGATGGGGCCGGGGGGGTCTGGAAGATCATCGCCGCGAATTTGGTTCCCATACTTCCCCAACCGGCACGAAATATGGAAACCGTATCCGGAAGGATGCTGGCGGCCTTTCAGATCGACATGACGGTTAAATCCTATTGCAAGCATTTCAAAGAACACCGTTCGCAGTGGATTCAGTACGGGAAAATCGTTCCGTCCGGAGAAACGTTTCATTTGGAGAAATAGCCTTGTACTCGAACTTTCCTTTGTGCATCCAAAAACTGTTTACGACGATGCGACCCACTCGGTTGCGAAAGACATGTCGATGATCTCGGCGTCAGAAGCTCTCGAACGATTGAAGCGAGGAAATCGACGTTTCCTCGCGGGCGAAGTGGCTGGGGTCCCGCGATGTGAAGATGTCCGGCGCGCCGAACTGCTCGCGGGTCAGGATCCCTTTGCCATCATCCTGGGGTGCTCCGATTCTCGGGTGCCCTCCGAGATCATCTTCAACCAGGGGTTGGGCGATCTTTTTGTCATTCGAGTGGCCGGGAATATCGTGGGAATTTCCCAGATGGGCAGTGTGGAGTTTGCCGCCCAGCATTTCGGGACCCGACTGGTCGTGGTCCTGGGGCACTCCGGCTGTGGAGCGGTTCGAGCCACGCTTGAATCGATCGAGCAGCCGCTGGAGGGGTGTTCGCCGGATCTTCTCTCGATAGTCGACCGGATTCGACCCGCGGTGGAGGGGTGTTACACACCCGATTTTCGAGAGGATTCGGAGGTTTCGATGTGTGATGCGGTGCGCGCCAATATCCGGGCTTCGGTTGAGCAGCTGCGGCATCGGTCTCGGGTTCTCGAGCGCTTCATCGCCGAAGAAGGCTTGGTGGTGGTGGGAGCCGAATATTCGCTGGCGACGGGAGAGGTCGAATTTTTTGATGGGGTGCCGAAGGGAGCTTGAGAGGGTGAAGCCATGGGAACCTGGAGTGGAACCCGGATGGAATTACGATTTGAATCCTCGGCGAAATCATTTCGGAAAGAGTTTCGGGTGATGAGATCGATTCTGGAAAGAACCTATTATGCGCTGGGTCCACTGGGAGTTGGATTCATTTTGGATGTTCTGGATCTGGCGACCTTCGGCCCGATCGGAATCGCACTGGGACCCGTCGTGGGAGCGGCCGCGGGGTGGATCATTGGAGATCTGGAGGGGGTGGGGCGCAATGGGCGCATCGTGTTGGCTTGCTGCGCCGCGATCTACATGTTCATACCGTTCACGGAACCGATTCCGGTCGCGACCTGTTTCGGTTTGGCGGCTAGGTTTTTCCGAAATCCCCCCGCAAAGAGAGGAGCCGGCTCGAATGAATCGGAGGCGAGGTCTGATGATTCCTGAATTTAAGGTAACCGTGTCCGCTCGGGATTCGGAGCGGCGTGCGGTTTTCCCGTCGGTTGCCAGAGTGTGCGGGGTGCTTCTTTTATGGATGGCGATTCTTGTCCCGGGCGGGTGGTTTCTCGATGCGGAAGATGTTGCTCCGGGACGGAGTCGATTTTGTGAGCAACGCCGGGTCGAATACATCGTGGGAAATTTACCGGTGATTCTTTCGGCTCCCCACGGAGGCGGGTTGGCGCCGTCCACGATCCCGGATCGTAAGCGAGGCACTTTGGTGACCGACGCGTTTACCGATCGGCTGGCGAGGGAGATCGCCCGGGCTTTTTACAAGCAGACCGGTCGTTTTCCGCATGTGATCATCTGTCACCTGAAAAGGACCAAGGTGGATTGCAACCGAAGTCTCGAAGAAGCGACCGAAGGAGATCCTGCGGCCCAGCGGGTGTGGAACGGATTTCACGGTTTCATCGATGACGCACGGAAGGCCGTTTTGAAGGCCGAGGGGCGAGGACTCTATATCGATCTCCACGGACACGGGCATCCCGAGGCGCGACTCGAACTGGGGTATCTGATCAAAAGTGCGGAGTTGGCTCTGAATGCCAAGAAGTTGGAGTCGCTGGAGGCTCGTTCGAGTATTCGGGGTCTGTCTAGCAGGAGCCAGACGTCCTTTGTCGAACGTCTTCGGGGTCGCTCGAGTTTCGGAGGATTGATCCAACGACTTGGGTATGCCGCTGTGCCCAGCCCGAAGTTTCCTCATCCGGGAAAGGCCAAGTATTTTCGTGGGGGCTACAACACCGCACGATACGGTTCGAGAGATGGGGGGGCGATCAGCGGTTTTCAGGTTGAATGCCACCGAAAAGGGGTTCGGGATACCGCTGCGAACCGCAAGAGGTTTGCCCAGGCCTTTGCCGCCGCGGTGAACGAATATCTTCGGATCCATTGCGCACTGGATATCCGGAAAAAGAGGCGAGAGGCGGGAAGCGGGAGGTAGGAAAATCAAACGTTGTTGGAGGCGATGGCGACTTGGGCGTCGATCTTCAGAGTGGATCGGTAAAGGGGGGAGATAAAGTCGGATTAAAGCAAAAAACAGGCGCCTCGCTTGGCGAGGCGCCTGGATCCGGACGCAAAGGGGGATGCGGGATTAGCCGGCGTGGGGGTCGGAGTCGAGCTGGGTTTCACGGGTTCCGGATGCATGGATGCCGTTACCGAAGTGACGGTTGAAGTGCTTCCAGGCCACTTCGTACCTGTGGCCACTTCGATCCAGGTTGGATTGACCGA
>JASMLP010000117.1 GCA_030748635.1 Planctomycetota bacterium | reverse complement strand
CAGCGGAAGGTTGGTTACCGGGGACCGTCCACCTTTCCTGGACGATTTTACGGTTCGGATCAGGATCAATATCTCTCGTGGATGGGTTGTAAGTTAACGATGTGTAGTGACATACGAACATTTGTCCAGGAGTGCCCATTCCCGGCATACCCGTTGCAACACTGGGACGCGGGATGAACTCTCATCGGAGGAAAGAGCGATGACCGGATTTCAAGTTGATCGGTTCGATAGATGCTGGTGGTAAAGGGGATCGGGTACTGGCAAGTCTGTGGGGAGAATGATGAGGGTCTTCCTGATCCTCGAGACCTCGTGAATGTTGCGCAAAACGATGCTCAATTGGCCAGGATTGTTCGCTACCTCGAGGAAGGGTGCCGTTTGCTGTGTGATCCTTCGAGCCCAATGGGAGATCCTTCGAGCCCAATGGGACATACCTGGTGCCGATTTGAGTGTGGTATTCCTGATGAGAGGATGGCCGTCGGAGAGGGAACTGATGGAGTGTGGTATTGGCCCGAAGGGCTATCTCACTATGTAATGGAGCACCGCGTGGCATTGCCAGAGGCATTTCTCGATCACGCGGAGTCGGTCGGATGGAGCATTTCGCATGAGAAGGTCGAGGAGGTACGCAGAGCTCAATTTTCAACGAACCTTTACGATAACCATAAATATTTCGGAAACCCTCTTAGTGTCCAAATAGGAGACATAACTATCGAGGGAGAATTGGCTTTCGACTGTACGATGGTCGAATGGAAAAGCTGGGCCAACGACTACTGGGAAGCCCAGCGGTGTGTCGCGGAGAAAGAGGCAGCCGGTGTCAGATTGCCAGATCAACTCCTGGATGCATCCATGGTTCCGGAGTGGGTTGCGAGATTGTACGGAGTCGTGCCATGGAGGCATGACGGCCCTACGCTAGTCCTTGCGGCAAGCGAATTGTTGCGTTCAAAAGACATTGATGCTCTCTCGTTCCTCCTGCGTAGCGAGGTGAACGTTATTGCGGCGGGTGGACAAGTTCAGCAATACCTCGAAGGGAACTGCGCCGATGGAGACAGGGTCGCATGCACTCGGGATGAAATGAACCAGGCCGTTCGTGATCTGATCTGGTTACTGAATTGGATGGTCGCAGACGATGCGACCGAGCTAGGGGGCTTCGCCATGGGGAGTGGATGGAGTCGCCTTCAGTATCGAGTCGATGGAGTTATGTATCCTGCCCCCTTCCGCAATAATGAAGAGGGACTTTTCGAAAGGCATATCGAAGTCCTCGCCTTTCTGATTCGATGCATCCTTCCTGAATCCTCAGAACGATCCCCAGTGAGCTTGATGGTTAGAGACCGAGCCGTAAGAGTGGTTTGGGATGTTGGGAGTCACGGCGGAGTGGAGGCTCTTCGCCTTCTCGTCGACTATGCAGATTGCGGATCAGACCCGTGGCCCATCCCTCGGATTTGTGGTTGAGGCGAACCGTTTGACATGGATCAATGCCCTTCTAAGGGGCTGTTAGGGGAGAAGATAGAATGAGATTGCCCAAATTCTGGAGTGGCGAAGGCAACCCCAACGATCCGTTAATGTCATTGACCGGCGTTGGTGCACTCTTTTTAGGCTACTTTGCTGCACGCCATTTTGAAGTGCCCTGGTGGATTAGCATCTTCCTTTTCATCTTAGGCATCGCACTCCTGTACGTTCTCAACACTTTTTTCGTCAAGGACGAAGCCACCGAACAAGTTGCTGATGGCGACGTGAATAAGCCCGCGTCTGAATCCGACGTTAGCCCAAGCACGTCCCTTAAGAACAACGTGCAAGCCGAATATTTTGGTATTGAAGATTTTGTTACCGCCTGGATGTCTGTGGGATTTATAGCCGGGTGGATCGCCAGCATGCTTGGGCATCCAGGGGCTTCAATTCTATTTTGCGGTCTGGGTATGGCTCCTATGCCTCTGTTCCTCCTGTTTGTACTTGTCTTTAATATTAACGACGACATACCACCTTGTCCCTGTGGTGAGACGCGCTGTCCGTGGTTCGAGGGGGTGGAAGAACAGAGCAACCTGGATTCTCAATCAGCATCGTTCTGGGTGTACCGCTGCCCCGCCTGTGGGGAGTTGTTCAAGACCAAGGCGGAGGATGAGGTTTGCTATCGGTTCGTAGGCCAACAAGAGGTACCCTGGAAGAGGCAAACCTGGCGAGGTGGGTGGAGAGACGTGGATTGAACTCTCGCTCTGTTGGATCCTACTGCAACTCAATCAACAAGACGCTCTTTCACGTTAGATGTCCCATGAAACCTCCATTAATCGTCGCGCTCATCTGGTTTGCCTCGCTCGGGTTGTTATTCGTTTTCACGGCTCCGATATCGCAGGCTCTATTTTTCCTTTTTCCGGTAATTCTGTGGGCCGTGTTGTTCGCTGGTTGCCTGATTGCGATTGTCGCTTTAGCCACCGTCAAGCGAGATCATCGTCGCGGAGGGGCGGTTCTTGTCATCTGCCTGATCGGCTTCTCGCTTTACTATTCCAACGTGGGATTTGAATGGGGCCGCTATGTTCTTTTCCAAATTCGCAAACCCATGTACGTCCAGCAGTTGGCGGAGGCGAAACAACGGGGTCATGTTTCTGAAGATCTTGGTCGTACGGATAACGGACCCCCCAAATTGCATGGGTTCTTTTGGCAACGTGGTATCCTCGACAACTGGTCGGTTGTGGTCTACGACCCAACCGGAAGGGTCGCTAAAATCAACGACGCCAATGGATGGGATGAAATCCACTCACACGATTTATCCAGCCTGTTTGGCGGCACGTACTATCGTTGCCAACATGTTGGGGGCGGGTGGTACATCTGCTGGTTTACCTGACAATTCACAAACGGTGCATAACAAAGAGATGAACCAGCACTCGAATGGCCGGGTTGGCTGGACTCATTTTCTTGTTGATATGAAATGTGTACTGAAAAGGGTGTTGATATTAGAGAGCATGATCCTGCATGTGGTGGTACGTTGGGATGGGGAATAAACCCTCCTAAAGGAGTCATCCTTTCATGAACCAGAGAGATCGCAAGGCGCTTCAACGGACGGCGGATCGTCGCCTCTTCGCTTGTCATTTTATCCACGCGGCGTGATCCGTTTTGGGTAGCATAGTCCGAACCATACCGTGAGGAGAAATTCGATGATCCGAATCCGATGGGCCTTGTCGCTGCTCGTTGTCGTGTGCATCCTTGCCCACGGCGACGAACCCCCTACAAAACACAATGTCAGAGAGCTGGCCAAGGAACTTGGTGCGGCGACGATCCAGGGCGATTACGCCAAGGTCATTGATCACACGTATGGCTCGGTGGTCGAACTGATGGGCGGGCGAAATGTGGCGATCGAGATCTTGGCAAAGCAGATGGAGAAGATGAAGGCGGAGGGTTTAATCATCAAAGAATACCGTGTGGGCGAGCCGGGGGAATTTCTGACTGAAGGCGAGAATACGTTCGTCATCGTTCCGTCCAGCATGAAAATGGCCATGCCAGGCGGTAAGATCTTGTCGAAATCGTTTCTTCTCGGTATTTCCTCCGATAAGGGCAAGACGTGGAAGTTTATTGACGGTAGCGGCCTGGTGAAAAACGGTAAAGAAGTTCGCGCGAAATGGCTTCCCCGGTTGCCCGCGAATCTGAAATTCCCAGAACTGGAAGCTCCGAAGATGATCGAAGATAAATAACGTTCGGTGGCAAGAAAGGCGCCTTATTCAAACCGACCGTGAGACCTTGTTCCTCCTGCAAATTCCCCCTCGCGAATAATGCGACCACGTGCGAGCGCTGTGGGTTCGACGTGTCGGTTCCTTTCGGGACCGCACCGAAGTCAGCCGAAAACATGCGGGACATCGTCGAACCTGGTGAACCCGAGGCGATCTCTGGTGATTCGAAGTCCCGTTCGGCGTTGTACCGTTTTGTGGAAGAGGTCTTCGAAATCGTTGGCGGTTTTCCAGAAGCATTTATCCTCGGTCCTATTGTTATTCTCGGCTATGTTGTCGGTGGCCTGAGCGGCCTCTATGTCGCCATCGCTCTTTCCATCGTCTTGCTCGTCGTCTCATACGGCGTCGCAGGCTAACTTCAACTCACTTCATGTCGAGAGTGGCTGCCTTCTCTCAAACCGGCGGACAGTCGTTCGGCCCTTGGCATCGGACCAGGCGTTGGGGCGGGCGGCGATTACGGCCCTCGCGCGGAGACGTCCCGCGCGCAGTCGCTCCACTCAAACGTTTGGCCTTATCGTGACAGCCAGACGCCTAGAGCAATGGCAATGGCGATGAGTACCCAGCACCCGCAACCTTCTTGCAGATCAAAGAGGGCCAGAAAGCAGTCGAATCGATCGACCTCAGCCTCTGTTCGAGGGTCCGCGCCTCGAGATACCGTGAGTGGGCCGCCGCAGCGGCTGCAGGTGGTTGGCGCCTGGTCGTGGACTATGCCGTGTACGTTTATCGAATCGCCGCACGAATGGCAGGTCAACTTCCAACGGGTACCCTTGGCCTGGTTTCTCATGTTCGGCTGATACTCTACCTACATCATTGGGTCTTTTGGTCCCTTCGCCTAACAAGGCGCTGAGTTTTTCGTTCGGCGAAGGCGCAAAGCCTACCGATCAAAGTCCCTGTGTCCGCCGCGAGCTGGAGCGATCGGTTCGAGGTCCAGCCTTCTCTGACTCGAGAGTTCCTCGGGTGTATTCGTTTCGGGTGGGTGATCTGTGATCTCCTTGGGTCGAGGTGCCCGAAATCGCGCAAGACGCTCTTAGGGCCCTTTCCCCCAGACGGCGGGGGCCAACGGAAGGTAGGTTTCCGGGGACCGTCCATCTTTCCTGGACGATTGTACCGCTCGGACCGGGATCTGATCCTCTTCTGGCTGGGGTTGCAACTTATTGAATTGAATGGACTTGCGTCTATTTGTGCGGAAAGTCTCTTTTTCGGCATGCCCGTTGCGTTGCTGAGACGTGGAATGAACTCTCGCTGGAGGAAGGTACGATGAGCGGAATGCAAGTGGATCGTGGATTACGAAACGAACCCCAAATGGATTTCTCTAGAAACCCTGGCGTGGATGAGGCAAGCGGATCGGTTCAGGTGATTCGAAGTACGCTCTATCGACGTATCAGTCGTTGGTTTTGGGCCATTTTGATCGTCCTTCTCGTGGTTCCTATCGTCGGGTTTCTATCTGGTGGCCTGGTCTCTGCTGTGGCCTCCTCCCTTTTCGATATCGAGGAGGTGATGGCGCTCAGGATTGCCACGGGCGCCGGTCTCTTCATGATCGTCGCCTCTCTGGTTGTCATCTGGCGCGATTTCCAGTCTCGGTCCTTGCGTGAGATCCGTTTCGGTTCGACCGGGATGTCCCTCGTGAACGGTCGAAACCGCAGCCAAGAGATTTCGTACTCCGATCTGGAGCAAATCCAGATCATGGATCATTTCGAGAGTAGTAAGCCTCCGCGTGTTCGACTCGATTACTGGGACGGGCATCACCAGGTGATTCGCGAGATCGGGTCCGCCGAGGAGTGGAGACGCGCTTCGGATGGTCTTCTGGGAGACGGACTCGGCGACCAGTTTGCGGGTCGCATCGCCGACGGGGAAGTGATCTCGATGCGGGAGTCCCACGACCTTTTGACGAAATACCTGGTGGGCGGAGTGGCGAATGGTCTCGTTGGATTGGTATTGCTGATCAGTTACTTCCTCGCACTGACGACGGGCATGGAGTCTCTCGCAATATTTAGAATCAAAGTGCAGGGGTATACCATTTTGGGGAATTTGGGTTTGTCCGTCATTCTCCTCAGCGGCAGTTACGGCTTTCTCCGCCACTATTTCAACTCAGGTTCTGGATTGCGGATTTGCAAATCCGGATTGGCCGAGGGGAAGAAGCTTGCGATGACCCCATGGAGTTCGGTCACCGATTTCCAGTCCAATGGGGGGGGCTACCGGATCCAGGTCG
>JASMLP010000116.1 GCA_030748635.1 Planctomycetota bacterium | reverse complement strand
CCGGTTGGCGCGGAGACGATCACCGAACGGTGGTTCTGGATCGACTCGAACGCGCGAGCCTGGAAGTCGTCGAGTCGAAACCCTCGGTATTGCATCGGGGGATTATACCCTTCCTTCTTGTCGGAGGTGTTCGGCGATTTTCTGAACAATCTCGGTAGGTGATTGTCGGTCCGTATCCAGAGCGTAATCGGCAATCGCGCTGTAAAGCGGTGTTCGAGCTTTCAGCACGAGTTCAACTTCATCACGGGAGTCCTTGCCCAGAAGCGGTGGGCGTGTCTCTGGGCTCTGGGAGTCGGTCTCGATCCTCTCGCGGATCGTTTCCGGTTGGGCTCGAAGCCATACAATCGAACGACAGTGAGTTTTCAGCGCTTCCCTGTTTTCGGGGGCGAGAACGGTCCCACCTCCGGTGGCGATGATTTGAGGGCTGGGATGATCGAGGAGTTGAAGTAGCATTCGTGACTCGAGTTCTCGAAAAAACGCTTCTCCCGGTCCGTCAAAGATCTCTGTAATCGATTGACCGCGACGCTGCTCGATCGCGGAATCGAGGTCGACGGTCTCCTGTCCGAGGGTCGCGGCGAGTTCACGGGCCACAACGCTTTTCCCTACGGCTCGAAATCCGACGAGGGCGAGATGGCGACGGGGAGGAGGAGAACTCATCCGTCTCGTCGCTTTCGTTCCGCGGCCAGGGCTGAGGTCATGATGTCGATAGGGGGAGACATTTTCGTGAAGTGTCGGAACTGGTCTGCTGCCTGAGCGATAAACACTTCATCGCCGGAGATCGTCGGAAGGTTCGCTTTTTGGGATTCTCGCAGGAGGCGAGTTCGAGGTGGATGGTACACCGTCTCCAGGATGAGGGTATCCGGGGACAGTTCAGAGGGATCGAGTGGGATCTGGTTTTCGAACCCGTCCATCCCCAAGGGAGTCGCATGGATAACGCAACGGAGATCGGAGGGAAAGTTTCTGTCATTCCATTCGAGGTAATGCGCGTTGAACGAGGAGGCGGCCGCTCGGGCGTTTTCGGAGGTTCGGGATGAAACGAGCACTTCGAGACCCACTCGACGGGCGGCTACGATCGCGGCGCGGGCGGCTCCTCCGGCGCCCAGGACGAGGCACCGTCCTTTTCGGGGAGAGGTGAGGCGTGTTTGAAGGAGGTGTTCAATGGCGCTTGCGTCGGTATTGGATGCGTACCAGCCTTCGGGGCCGGCGTGTAAAGTGTTGGCGGCTCCCACCTCTTGAGCCAAGGGGTCGATGAAGTGGGCGCAAGGAAGGATCTCTCGCTTGAAAGGCATGGTTATCGAGAGGCCTTCGAAGCCCGCCCGGGTCGCGAATTCGACCCCTTCCTCGACCGAATCGGCCTCCATCGGAAGATAGATCCCATTGAGACCGACGGCTTCCAGCGCCGCGCCGTGGACGGCGGGGCCCAGGCTGTGAATTGCTGGATTTCCCAGCAAGCCGAAGAGACGGGTTTTTGGGTCGGCCGGACGGAAAGGATCTTGTAGGGAGGGGAGTCCCGGTGCTGTTCGATCCTGAGGGGTGGCCGCGGCATAGGTCCACGGGCTTCCCCAGGCGGTGGCTAACGAGCGGCTGGCCACGCCTCGGGGTCCCATTCCGATTCCCACTACCGGGAGGGAAGTCTGCTGGATCAGATCCTTCAGGCGTAGTTGATCTCGCAGATCGTCACAGTAGAGAGCGATTTTGATCACCGACACATGTTCCGCCCGAGCCATCTGGGCCGAGAGGGTGGACACGGTTTTGGGCATCTTCTCGAAATCGTGGTGACTGGCAATGAACTGAGTCCTGGCCGAAGGGGTCAACTGTCCCCAGCGGCTCCATTCCAGATCGACGTATTCGGAACCCGCATTCACAGCTTGTTGCAAGAGAGCTATGCGGCAGTTTTCCTTGCCATCAAACTGTCCGCCTTCGTCCGCGGGGCGGCAGGTGACGATGGTTGGAAGGGGGCGAATTTTCAGGATGTCATCGACATCTTTTGGCGAAGGGTTTTCGAGAGCGTCGAGTCGGATCTCGGCCATCGAGGCTCGGCTGTGGGAGACCTGTTCGAGACCTTCTCGGAAGGATTCGACCGAGGGGCGGGCGAGTACGGCGCAGATCAATCGGGGGGTCCGCTTAATAGGTTTTCGATGTCGCGAAGATCCTCACTCGAGGCGTCCGCTTTCTGGCGAGCGATTTCGAGGGTCGCGAGACCGAGGGCGCGATAGAGTGTGCTGGCATCCGGAATGCTCGTCTCGATGGCTTCGAGATGACGAACAATCGTGTCCTGGTCTCCTCGGGCGATGGGGCCGGTCAGCGCGCTGGGGGCGTCCGGGAGAGAAGAGAGATTCGAAAGGGTGGTACGAGCAAGCGGGAGAAGAGCTCGCAATCCTTGTTCTCTGGAGATGCCGGCTTGCTGACCGAGCGCGAGCGCGAGATCGATCAGGGTGATCAGGTAGTTGGAGGTGACAACGGCCGCAGCGTGGTAGAGCGCCTTGCCTGGTCCGGGAGGAATCTGGATCGGTATTCCCCCAAGAGCGGTCACGATTTCGGAAAGTGTCGCGCAGACCGGAGAGGAGCCTTCGACGCCCCAGACTGTACCTTCGAGTTGATGGATGGCTTCCTGAGGTCGAGCAAAGGTCTGAATCGGATGAAGAGAGCCGACCTGGATGTTCTGTTCTTCCAGAGCGGACAGGTGAGAGGCGGGCAGCGCGCCGGAGCAGTGGGCTACGACGGTCTGGGGAGGTAGGGGGGGAGTGAGGTCCGCGAGGGAGTGGGCGATCGACTCGAGAACTCCATCGGGGGTGGTCAGAAGAACGATATCTGTGCCGACGATCGCGCGTAGATCGGTCGTTGGGGCGCCCGCCCCCGCGAATTCCACCGCTTTTGTGGCGCCCTCGAGGGTGCGGCCGACTACGACGTCTAGAGCGAATCCCCGCTGGTGCAGTCGGGCTGCCAGGGTGGACCCCACTCGACCTGGACCGACTATGGAGTATTTTGCCTTGAGCGGATCGGGAATAGCTGACATGCGGGCATCCTAAACTCTTGAATCACAAACCCATAGAGTTGGGGCCGGAGAAATTTTCGCCGAAAAGGAAATCTTTCTGAGTCCTCGCCGAATCCTTTACGGATAAATAGCCGACTCACTCTATGGATCAACGGAAACGGTCCGGCTCAAATGGGAGATAAATTCGTGCGACGCATTGTCTTGTGGTCTCTTGCATTTACAGTTCTTTTGGGAGGCGGTGCCTGGGCATGGGGTCCCTTGACTCACGCAGCTCATCTGCACGAAACCGACTCTAGTCAGTTCTCCGCTGCCGAGTGGGCGGCCATTCAGGCCGCTCCGGATTCCTTCCGGCTCGGAACGGTCATGCCCGATCTTCGGGAACTGGCGAATATCGATCCGGACGGCTGGATCGGAAGGGTGCTCTCTCGAGGTGGAGTCACCCTTGCGAAGTATGTGGCGCCGGGGATCTCGACTCATTCGGTGGAGTTTGCGCTCGATCTCGTGGAAGCGGGCCGTGCCTTGCCGACTTCGGATTCTGACCGGGACTCCAAACTGGCGTTTGCGCTGGGATGGCTCGTTCATTGCGTCGGTGATGTGATTCCGCAGTCTACGTATACCACCAAAAAGATGTGTCAGTGTGGTATCCCGGGTATGGATAGTGCGGAAGATCTCGTAGAGATGTCCGTGGATCGTTTGATCTACAATCACGGTTACCGATCTCGACGTTATGGGACGCATCATCCGGTTCGCGGTCAACTGGAAAAAGCGACCCGGACATTCAAGTCTCACTTGGCGGCTTTCCTCCACAGTGTGGCGACTTCGAGCCGCTGGAATAGCCGAATCTCACTTACCGACCTGGAAGGTAATCTGGACTCCTATTGTCAGGTGGTGAACTGGTATTCGGGAAATCAGACTCTTCAAATCCTGGATACGGTCATCCATGTTTTGGTCGACGGTATCTTGCGGGTGGTGAACTGGGTCCCCGGAGTCGGGCTTCTGGTGCCCGATCTTCTTCTCGAAGTGACTTATAAGGACGCGCCGTTTTATGTGCAGGTAGGGGTTGAAGGGGCGTCCCGTATGTTGGCCGCGCGAGATAACGCCACCCAGTCTCAGGAGCCCTGGTATCGATGGACCACGATCAACTACCACGCGCTGCTTTTCGGAGCGCAGCAATGGTACAACCGTTTGGCGGTGGGGCGGAGCGCGAACCGTGATGGTCTGCTGATATACGATTTCGCTTTTCGTCGGCCGGGGTCTGGAGCGCGCATGGATCATGCCCAATCCAGTATCGGCGAGGGGCAGGGGGTGGAAGCCTATTTTGATATGGCGGCCTGGCGGCCGGTGAGTCACGATATTCGCCTGATTGTGCGTCGGGATATTCGGCGTTGGTTCGACAAGACGGTGGTTCGAAAAACCACCCGGATGCGTTTTTCTGAGCAAGACATTTTGAGTGGGATTCGTAGAGAGGTTCGGGTGCCGTTCACTTTCCGCAAGAATCAGTATCGTTGGTCGCATCGCTGGAGATCTTATACGCGTGGGTTTTATGTCGAAGCGTTTCTCAATCGAGGGTTTTTCTTCCGCGAGGAATTCAGTACCAAGGACACATTTCTGACGCGAAAGATTCAGGGAGATCGAATGTACGATCGTTATCCTTTCTCGCTGCGCATTGTTCCTGGCCAGAAGGATCTTTTCACGGCTCACAAAGGTGGTTTCTACGAGATCGGAGTGGGGAACGTACCGGTTCCCAAATTTCTGGACAGGGTTTCTCCTTGAATCGGTTTTACGTGTCGGTCGCTATTCTGGTTGTCGCTGGAATCGTGGTGGTTGGATGGATGGAAGTCGAAGACAGGCAGCGTACCGGAAACCCTCAGCCGGTTTCCGACCGCCCAGAAAACCTCGTATCGGCTTCCAGCGATTTGGTTTCCGAATCGGATACGGAAAATCCTTCTGGAAAGATTTCCTCATCCGGGAAGATGAGGGGGCAAGTTCGGGAACATCTTGCCGGTGTTCTTCGGGGATGGTCCGGGGATGATGATGAACTTCTCGGTCGTTCTATCGATGAAATTCTGGCTCTGGGGTGGCCAGCATCTGACGCGCTTCGCGCGCTGGCTCGTTCCGCCGATACGTTCGAGGGGCGTGTATTCGCTCTGGAACTCGCACTGCGCTTGCGACGCGATGCGCTCGTTCAAGGCAAAGATCCTCAGGAGTTGAGTTTCATTGACCAGGAGACCGAAGAGTTGGTTCGCAACTGGCTTGTGGCCGAGGAGGAAGCCCTTTTACAGATGGTCGGGGGAGAAGAGGGTGATGTTCTTCTGGCCGCCTGGGTCCGCAAGGTTCGCAGGCGCATGGAGGCTGAAGCGCTCCTGGCCGATCTGGACCAGGCGATCGCCGATCTGGAGGGGGAGAACGTGAGGCTTTCCTGGCAGGCGGCGGTTCGGATGACTCAGGCTCTCGATTCTTTGACTCAACCCGACGAATACAAACGTCTTGCGATTCCTCTCGGCCAGACTCTTCGGCGCCAACTTCAGGAGGGTGCTCCTGGGCGGGAAGCCGGTCTTTTGTCCATGCTTTCGCGTGCCGATCCTGAGGCCGCGAGGCGGATCGCGCGGGAACGGTTACAAGAACCGGGGTCGACGACTCCCGCGAGTCTGGAACTCTCGGTCCGCTTGCTGAGTGAATCGTCTGACGCGACGGTTCGAAATCTGTTACAAGCCAGTCTCGGTCATGAATCTGAAGATGTTCGTCTGGCTGTAGCGGGGGTCTGGGTTGCGCAAGGAGTTGAGAGTGCACGAGTCACCCGGTCCTTACTGCAGAATCTTTCGCCCGCGGCGTCCAGTCGAATTCGGAGCGGCTCTCGACAGCGCTCTCTCGGACTCCTGGCGCAGCTTTCAGGATTTCGTCTGGTTCCTCCCGCTGATGTTGAGCGTTCTACCGCCTGGAGCGTCAAGTCGACCGGAGTGGGACCATTGCAAGGTGCCCTGAAGCAAGATGTCCGGATGACCGTCGAATATCTGGCGGACCACGATTCTTCTCCTGTGATTCAGTTGATGGCTCGGGCTCTCTTGAATTCTATCGATGGCGAGGCTGAAAGCGGCAACTGAGAACTTGAGTTTCCGAGAAGTTCTCTTTCAGCTTGGCGAGAGTTTTGGCGGGAGGTGTCGGTTGCTCGAAGAGTAGAAAAGCGGCCGACCCGCTTCCTGAAAGATGAATCGAATGGTGGATCGCTTCGGCCACATCATGAAAGAACTGGTTGAGGAGTTGGGAACGGTTTCGAGCGGTCCGGGACAATCGATTGAAGAGGGCTGAATCGATCGGTTTCTGCGAAGGTGAATTTTGATGGAGGCGGTCGGTTAGTTTCTCGCAGGAGACTCGAACTCCCGTGAGCAGTTCGTCCGAATGACGATAGATCTCCGGCGTAGCTATCGGAAATGGGGGGAGCAGCAAGATCAGGGAGAGGGGGATGGTGGGGGGTGAAAGAGGCTGAACCCGCTCACCTCGTCCTCGGATGCGAGCCCAGCCGGAATCTGGTCCACGGACGAAAAATGGACAATCCGAACCGATTCGGGCCGCCCATTCTTCGAGAATGGAGGGGCGGAGTTGGGTCTCATAAAGGCGGTCGAGACCCAGAAGTGTTGTGGTGGCGTTGCTGGAACCTCCTCCGAGACCGCTCCCGATCGGAATCTGTTTTTTCAGTCGGATCGTGGCTCCTCCGCGGATTCCCGTTTGGTCGAAAAAGAGTTCCGCGGCTTGAACAACCAGATTCCCTCGATCGCGAGGTAGCTTTGGAGTGTCGGTTTCCAGAACGACCCCTGAACTTTCCGTGGGTAGGATTTCGATCTGATCGTGTAGATCGATTGTCGCCAGTACGGAGTCGATTTCGTGGAACCCGTCTTCACGCCGACTCAGTACCTCCAGGAAGAGGTTCACCTTGGCCGGAGATATCAGTGTCAAGGAGGAGGGGGGGGTCATGCGAGGGGGGTGAGGAGAGTGTTGTCGATGAGTCGGGTGCGCCCGAAGTGGACCGCGAGGGCCAGCAGGGTTTCCCTCTCTAGTCGTTCCACGGGTTGAAGGGTCTGGGAGTCGACCAGGCCGATATAATCGATCTGGGCGCCGTCGCAGGTGTTGAGAATGTCCCGGACCGCAGAGTCGATCGTCTCGGTACACCGTTCACCGGAGGCGACTAACTCTTGGGCTCGGAGAAGAGACCGGTGAAGTCCAAGAGCCTCCTGGCGTTGCTTTTCATCCAGATAGACGTTTCGGCTCGAGAGTGCGAGGCCGTCCGACTCTCGGACAATAGGGAGGATTCGGATCTTGGTATTCATTTCGAGGTCGATGGTCATTCGACGGAGGATAATGGCTTGCTGCGCGTCTTTTTGTCCAAAATAGGCCCGGTCGGGTGAGACCAGACCGAAGAGTTTTGTCACGATGGTGGTTACACCCCGAAAATGTCCGGGTCGACTGGCTCCACAGAGATGATCGGTCAGTTCTTTGACTTCAACGTAGGTCGCATGCTCTGGAGAGTACATCGGTTCCTCGGAGAGTGTCAGGATCGCATCGGTTCCGGTTTCTCTCGCCAGTTCGAAGTCCTTTTTCTTGTCCCGTGGATACTGTTCAAAATCCTCTTCCGGGCCGAACTGAAGTGGATTGATGTATATGGAAAGGATCACCAGGTCGTTTTCGAGGCGAGCTTGTCGGAGCAGGGAAGCGTGGCCTTCGTGGAGATAACCCATGGTGGGGACGAAACCGACGGTTTGCCCTTTCTCGCGGGAAGTCTGAATAAATTGACGGATTTCTTGGCGGGAGGTGAGTTCTTGGGGCATCGGGAAGTCCAGGCGTTGGAGTGGGGTCCAATCCCCTCGGGTACGGAGGGAGTTACGAATTTCGTGGAGGGGTGAATCGCTGATAGGGTCTCTGAACTCGGGATCGATTTGGGTTGCGGGTTCGAGAACGAAGGATCGCTGAGTGGCCAGCGGGTGGGGCAGGGTGAGGCCCGATTCTTCCACGATTTTATCGCCCACAAAAAGGAGATCGAGGTCGATGGTGCGTGGGCCCCAGCGCTCCCGTCGGACTCTACCCAGCGATTTTTCGATGTCCAGGAGTCGGTCGAGAGTCTGGCGGGCAGAGAGATCTGTTTCGAGGCGACAAACCGCGTTCAGGTAGGGGTTGGGGTCGTTGGGGTTCCCCACCGGATCGCTCTGGTAGAGGGGGCTGATCGCGACGAGGCGACACCGGGTAGAGTGCGCCAGAGCAGTCAGAGCTTTGCGGATAAAAAGTGGACGATCACCCTGATTGCTACCCAGTCCGATCAGCGCCACGTAAGACCCCCCAGCAACGGGGGGGGGGGTCATTCCCGGAAGGATCGGTTTTTATCTCCGGAGAAGTCTTCGCTTGCGAGATGCATCCGAGAGAGCAGGATGCGCATGGGCCCTGAAAGAGCGTACGCGGTGAATCCCGCGGCGATGGCCACTTCGTGGGCTACACAAGCCAGCGCGATGAGGACGATATAGGGGAGAAAGTCCCAAACTGACAGAGAACCGTGCAGGAGGCGTGAAATCGCGTGGGGATAGGTGATCCGGCTGACCATGAGTAACCCGAGGCCGGCGGCGATCAACGGGAGAAGGGTGGGTAGGATATTCAGGAGTGCGTATCCGGAATCGGAAAGGGTTTCATGAGCAATGACCAGGCCCGCGATCGTTCCCGCGGCGGCTGGGGTTGGTAAGCCTTTGAATGTCTGATGGGACGATTCGTCAGCTGAATTCTCCACATTGAAACGGGCCAAGCGGATCACGGCGCAGATGCAGTAGAGCGCCGAGAGGAGCCAGGCGACCTTCGGTTTGAAGAGAGAGGACTCCATGAGCACAAAAACTTTGACCAGGAATGCTGGGGCTACGCCGAAAGTGATGATGTCAGAGAGACTGTCGAGTTGCTCGCCGAAATCGCTGGCCTGGCGAGTCAGGCGGGCGACCTGCCCGTCGAGCGCGTCGAAGATCATGGCCAGCAGAATCATGTACGCCGCGGCGAGAAAACGTTCCTCGGCGATGTATGCCACGGCAAGGAATCCACAGGCGGTATTGCCCAAGGTGACCATGGAAGGGAGCATACGGGTGATTCGATTTGCGATTTTCATTATTTTGCACACGGAGGCGCGAATTGGGGGTTGATAACTTTTCTGACCCTGATTTCACGCTTAGAGAGCCCAAAATGTACGCCAAAGGCGATTTTCTTTCAAGTATTTGAACATGTAGACGGGTTCTGTGGGCGATTGTCCAAAGGCACGTGGCGGTGTGTTTGACAGGCTGGCAGGGGATGGGATAATGCAACACCTGGGAACGCTTCTTCCCGGGAGACATTTAGTTAGGACAAATTGGTCCGGTGTTTTAGCCGGTATTCGGAAGGTGTATATGCCCGAAATTGTTGGTGTGGTTGCTCGTGAGATCCTGGATTCCCGGGGCTGGCCAACTGTCGAGGTGGATGTCTTGCTGCGTTCTGGCGCTCGAGGTCGCGCGGCTGTTCCCTCCGGAGCTTCGACCGGGGAGGCCGAGGCGGTGGAACTTCGGGATCAAGACGCATCCCGCTACTGTGGGAAAGGGGTTCGCAAAGCGATAGAAAATGTTCGGGCCGTTCTGGCACCGCGAGTGGTGGGACTGTCGGCCCAAGATCAGCGGCGCCTGGATGAAGTCCTTCGAGATGCGGATGGAACTCCAAACAAAGCGTCCCTTGGAGCGAACGCGGTACTCGCTGTCAGTTTGGCTGCGGCCAAAGCCGCGTCGTCACATGCGGGGCTTCCTCTCTACCGATATCTGGGAGGTGTGAACGCTCATGTATTGCCGGTTCCCTTTCTGAACATCATTAATGGGGGGGCCCACGCGAGTAATACACTGGATGTTCAAGAATTCATGATCGTTCCTCAAGGAGCGAAATCTTTCTCCGAGGCCTTGCAGATGGGGGTGGAGACTTATCACGCTCTCAAGGCTATTTTGCTCGATCGGGGTTTGAGTACCGGCTTGGGAGATGAAGGTGGATTCGCGCCGAACCTGCGAAGTAATCGCGAAGCGTTGGATCTGATTTCCGAGGCGATCGAATCAGCGGGTTTTCAGGTGGGTGAAGATCTTTGCTTGGCTCTCGATGTGGCCGCTTCCGAGTTTTATTCGAAGGAACAGGACGCCTATCTTCTCGAGGGGGAAGGACGAACGTTGAGGCGGGAGGAGTTGGTGGAACTCTATACTCGATGGGTTACCGAGTATCCCTCGATCGTTTCCATCGAGGATGGACTTTCCGAGTTTGATGAGATCGGTTGGGTATATCTGACTGGAGAATTGGGATCTCGAATCCAGTTGATAGGGGATGACCTTTTCGTGACCCATCCGGAAAAACTGGCTCGCGGTATGGAAAACGGTATGGGCAACTCGATTCTGATCAAACCGAATCAGGTCGGGACATTGACCGAAACTCTGGAGGCGATCGAACTGGCGCAACGAGGCGGTTTCCGGTGTATGATCAGCCATCGTTCGGGTGAAACCGAGGATACGACGATCGCCGACCTCGCGGTGGGACTTGGGGCGGGACAGATCAAAACCGGGGCTCCTTCTCGATCGGATCGGGTTGCCAAATACAATCAGTTGCTCCGGATCGAACAAGACCTGGGGTCACGAGCCCGGTACGCCGGGAGCCTATTATGAGTTTTAGGGGTCGAGTTACCTCGGAGAGTCGAGTCCGGGTTCTGGATGGGCCTTCGAATTTTGCTCGAGATTTACTATTCGTCTTTGGGCTGGCTGCTGTGGCACTCTATGTGTTCATGGATGTCGTCATCCCCATACGAAAACAGGAAAATGTGTTGGACCAACGGTTGCGGGAAACGGGTGAATCCATTCGCTCGTTGGAGGTTCGTAATCAGTCCCGTCAGAAAGAGGCGAGAGCGTTGACTGAAGATCCGGCTTATGTCGAATATCTGTTGCGCCGGGAGGCTCGCTATACTCGGCGGGATGAGAAGTGAGGAACGATCATGAGTGATATTCTGGATCAAGATGAGGTCAACGCCCTTCTCGATATTGTCGAGAAGGGTAAGCTTGATGTGTCCGCTACTTCGGATGTGGAAGAGTCGGCAGAGGTCTATCTGTATGACTTCAAGCGTCCAGAGCGTGTATCCAAGGATCAGATGCGCGCTCTCGAAAACTTGCACGAGATATTCGCTCGGAACTTTTCCGCAACTCTTTCGAGTTACCTCCGGACGATCGCCGATATCAAGCTGATCTCCGTCGAGCAGTTGACCTATTCCGAGTTCGTTCTCTCTCTTCCCAATCCCACCTGTTTCAATCTCCTCTCGGCTGACTTGCTCGAAGGGGACATTATCCTGGAGCTCAATCCTTCTATTGTTTATCCGGTCTTGGATCGTCTCGTGGGAGGAACTTTACAGACGGCAGATGTTCCCGATCGACCTATCAGTGAGGTGGAGTGGGCGGTAGTCTCCAAGGTGATTGAAAAAGGGTTGGTGAACCTGTCTTCGGTCTGGAGCAATGTGAGAGAAATCTCCTTTGCAATCAAACGACAGGAAACCAATCCTCAGTTGATGCAGGTAGTCGCTCCCAACGAGCCGGTGGTTCTGATCTGCTTCGAGGTGAATATTGGGGAAATTTCAGGGCTGATGAATCTTTGTTTGCCTTTCGTCGTGATCGAACCGGTTATGGGAGATCTCAATCCGCAGGCCTGGTTCGGTTATTCTCGAGGAGACGCCGAAGGAGAGAATCGGATGAAAAAGGGGATCGAGCGAGCCGAGATCGAGGTGGTTTGCTCCCTGGCGAAGACCGAGATAGATGTCTCTCACCTCCTTAACCTCAAGGCGGGTGATGTTTTGCATACCAGTCGGAGGATGGAGAGCGACGTGCTTCTCTCCATTGATGGCAAGCCCAAGTTCTGGGGAAAACCGGGTCAGATTCGTGGGAAAAAGGCGTTTCGAATTGTACGTGAAGCTCGGGGCGAGGATACCCTCTGACAGTCAGGAAAACGGGATGGAAACGATCCGAGGCAGTCGTTTTCAGGTATGTAAGGGATGTCTCGGGGAGAGGCTATGGGGTCGAATCAGTTGGTTATTCGTTGCGGAGAATGCCGGACGAAATACGATGTTTCCAGGCATGATCCCGGAACACGGATTCGGTGCCAGAAGTGTGAATCTGTCCTGGAAGTTCCAGCCTCCGGCGGTACGAGTGAGGGGACCTCGAAGAAGAAGGGAACTCGGAAGCGTTCTGCTCAGAAAGGGACCGGATCGGAAAAGGTAGGAAGAGGGACGAGTAAGTCCGAGAAGAATAAGAAGTCCGGGAGGAAGAAGCCCGTTCAGACCGATGGGGTGGAATCGGACTCTTCGACTCCACGAAGAAAGCGACGCCGAATTGCCACCGATGACTCTCCGATGGTGGAACTCGAGCCGAAAAACGCTTCCGAGTCGCCGAGGACCTCCCGACGCAAGAAAAATGAGGTGACCAAACGGAAGTCGGATCGCGAAGCGTCGAGTAACGAAAGAGGCTCGAAGCCCAAGACTGTTTCAGTAGGACGTACCTCTCGTCGCTCGAAAAATGTGGTGGAGGCCGAGGCCCCGGTTCGATCGGGAGGAAAAACCCAACGATCGGTTACTCGTCGGATGACTCCTCAAACGACTCGACAGCGCGCGGTGACCCGGCGTACCACTCGGGAGGGGAGGACTGTTCGGGAGTCAGGAGAAGGTCGTTCCCCCGCGTCTTCCGGAATGACAGGGATTGTCGTTGGGGGTGTGTTCGTATTGGGAATTGTGCTGCTGGGCTTGGCTCTCTGGAAAAGTGGTGGAGATGGAAACGGGACGGCGGTCAAGATCGCGACATTCGAAGAACAGTTGAGCGAACGTCTAGGTCAAGCGTCTGGGCAGGTCAAGATGCTGCTAGATGTCGCGGATTGGTGTCGTTCACAGAAGAAGACCGATCGGGAAAACGAGGTTCTGGGGAAAATCCTCGAAATCGATTCGGATCATACTGCGGCCCGCAGTCGCCTGGGATTCCGGCAACTGGACGGTTCGTGGGTCGATGATGAAACCTTCCGGCAAATGGAGAAGGATCGGGCTGTTTTTCAGGAGGCGCTTGGCGATGAGGTGTTGACTCTTCGTACCAAACATTTCCTTCTGGGGACCTCCTCGGCCCAGGAGGCGGCGGGATCGGAGTGGTTGAAAAAAGTGGGGGACCGATTCGAAGAAGTCCTTACCACGTACTATTCGCGCTGGAAACGCGACTTTTCGAGCGAGCTGAAAATTCGGAAACTGTCGGCGATTCCGCGACGTACCATTGTGATCTATCCCGATGCGGCAAGTTACAAGAAACACGCCATCGGTATCGAGAAGAGTTACGGAAATACCGTCGCTTTTGTGGAAGCTGACTCCAAGGTGCTTTATACCCTGAAGTACGGCGATTTTCTGGCTCTTCCCCCTGTTCACGACATGCTTTTGAATACGCTCTATTTTGAGTGGGACAAGAAGGAGAGAAATCACGTCTTCTCTTTGCGTGGCCTGGAGGGGTTACGTCTTGTCGGGTTCGACTCGACTCTGTACCGAAGTGAACACTTTTTGGTCGCAATCCAGAACTCGAAGGGCTACTCCTCGATCGCCGCACTCGAGAATTACACTCAGATTCTGGAAGAACTTTACGTGGAGTTTTACAAGATTGTCGGGGCGTCGATCTCGATCGAGCCGGTTACCGTTGAAATGCCCATGTTCATCTTCAAGAACAAAACTGAATATGTGAACTATGGGAAGAAAACCGGCAAGGGGAATCTACTCGGAATGGCTGAAGGACATTACGAGCCCAAGTACCGCCGGATGATGACGTTCAAGGCCGATGTCGAGGATCGAAAGTCGACGGTTTTGCACGAAGGGACCCACCTTCTTTTTCATCATGTGGCTCGCTTCAATCACTCAAAGATGCTCTGGTTCAATGAGGGAGTTGCCGACTATTTCTCGGGATATCGACTCGAAAAAGGGCGTCTGGTGCTCGGGTTTCCTCCCAACAGGAAACGGGCTTCCCATTTAAAGCAACTGGTCGCGATGTCGTTGAGAAGGAAGAAGGCGCCTCCAATAAAGTCGATTCTGGCCTATTCCTACCTCCAGAGAAATATTCTTCTTGGAAGTGGGAAGCCTCAGCAGAGAATTTTGCAAGAGATGCAACAGGTCTATATCTACAGTTGGGGGCTGGTGCACTTTTTCATGCACGGGGAAAACGAGAAATATCGGAAGCGATTTCTGGAATACATGTCCGATGAACTCAAAGGGAAATCGGGACCGGCTGCGTTTCAAACCCGTTTTTCAGGAGTCGACTTGAAGACCCTGACTCAGGAATTCATCGTCCACGTTAGAAATCTGAAGTAGCTTTCGGAGCGGATGGGCCGATCAGTTTTTGTCAGGAGGCACTTCGAGGTCGGCCGTCTCCTCCTCGAGATCGAGCAAGGAGAAATCGCTGTCGAGTTCTGCGGTGTCGGCTTCCATATCGATGTGTTCCATCGGGTCGTGGATCGGAATCGTCGGGATTTCTGAGGGGTGGATCACTGCCGTGTCGGCTCCGGAATCAGCGGATTCGTCGGAATCGGGATTTTGTCGGGGCATCTTGAGGGTTGGACTCATCTTGTCCATGGCTTGGGTTCTGGCCTCCACGGCGGCCTTGTGTTGAAGGAGCTGCGCGGCGGTCGGAACTTGCATCGGGGTCTGGCAGATCGGACATTGACCACGAAGTCCGGCGAAATCGCCCATGAGAATCAGGCGTTTACCACACTGACAGCGGAGCTTGATCCGAGGGATTTTGTTGGTGAACTTGATGGCCATCAGGTTCGACCTTTCAGGAATTCTTGGCCACCCATGCGACTGCGTATCGCTTCGGGAAGGCGGATGGAGCCGTCCGCTTGTTGACCGTTTTCAATCAGTGCGATCAGTAGGCGAGGAAGCGCGATGGCTGAACCGTTGAGGGTGTGGACAAAGCGAGGTTTGCCCCCGGAGGTGGGGCGAAAACGGATTCCGATCCGACGGGTTTGGAAGTCCTCGAAGTTGGTGCAGCTGGAAACCTCGAGCCAGCGTTCCACGCCTGGGGCCCAGATTTCCAGGTCGTAGGTTTTGGATCCGGCAAAAGACATGCCTTCGGTGGATAACAAGAGGAGGCGGTAAGGGATTTCAAGAGCTTGTAGGACCTTCTCCGCTTGGCCGACCAGGGACTCGAGTTCCTCGTAGGAACGGTCTGGGGAGACGAATTTGACCAGTTCCACCTTGGAGAATTCGTGGACACGAATCAGGCCACGAGTATCCTTGCCGGCGGCGCCCGCTTCACGACGAAAGCAACGGGTATGGCCAGTAAAGCCAAGGGGGAGTTCTTTTTCCGAGAGTATTTGGCCGGCGAGGATATTGGTGATGGGAACCTCGGCGGTGGGGATCAAGAAAAGGTCATCCCGGTCGATACGGTACATGTCGTCGGCAAGCTTGGGGATCTGGCCCGTTCCTATCATGGGTTCGGTTCTCGACAGAACAGGAGGTGCAACCTCCGTCCATCCGTCGGCGATATGCATGTCGAGCATGAAGCTGATAAGCGCTCTCTGGAGACGAGCAAGATCGCCCAGAAGGAGGCTGAAACCGCTTCCAGCGAGTCGACCGGAAGCCTCGGTGGACTGGAGGCCGAGTGTATCGATCAGGTCCCAGTGAGGTTGAGGCTCGAAATCGAAGATGGCTGGATCTTTCCAGGTACGAATGAGTTGATTGTGACTTTCTTCGGGTCCCACCGGAACGTCAGCATGGGGGATATTAGGAAACCAAAGGGCAATCGACTCCATCTCATCTCTTGCCGATTGCAGGTTTTGTTCCAGAGAAACAAGTTCCGCCTTGAGTTTCCCCATCAGTTCGAGAAGTTCGGCGGCATCTTCTCCGGAGCGCTTGCGTTGGCCAATCTCCTTGGAGGCTCGATTTTGCTGAGCACGGAGAGTCTCGACCTCCTGGATCAAGGATCGTTCACCTTTGCGCAACTCGAGCCACCGATCGACATCAGCTTTCCCGGGATTCTCGCGTTTGTTGGCAATGGCCGATCGAACCCGGTCGGGTTCATTTTGAATGATAGTGGGGTCAAGCATCGATGCAACCTTACTTGGACATCGTAACAGGGTCAACGCCGTCCAGGGTTCGTGGGCTCGATCCGGTGAAAAGGAGGGAGAATCGGAATCGGTTTTTCGGTCGAGAGAGAAGAACAGGCTCGCCTCTCGAGAGGCGAGCCTGTCGTTGATCCAAGAAGGGGGATTTCGATCCAGAATTATTTCTGTTCGAATTCCTCTCCGTCATGATCGTCACTCTTGGGAGCGCTGGGAGTTTTCTGGCTGGGCAGGAATTCGTTCGGAGTAGAGCGGCGGGGCTGTACATCGTTCCACTGGCCCAGACCGAAGCGATCCATGTAGGTCTCGATCTGTGTGCGGATCTTCCGGCGGAGACGCAGATTTTCCTTGGCCAGGAAAGTCTGCCGCTCTTGAGGAGAAAGTTGTTGGATTTTCGCCATGGTTTCGATGAGTTCGTTGAAATTTTGACGAGAATCTTCGGGTAGGTAGGTGAGGAACTTTTCGAGTTCCGCTTTCGCGAGGCGAGAGGTCTCCTGCCGGTAAGACTCCAGGACTTTCTCGAATTCGGCAGCCCGTTCACGGGCGAGGGCCTCGAGAGCTTCACGCCGATCACTCTCGAGTTGATCGAGATAGTTTTGGCGTTCTTCGGGGCTGAGGGAACGGATGGTTCGCAGTTGATTCACGAGAGGCTGGATCTCTTCACGTTGTTCAGCCGGGAGGTTGGTTACCCAGGCGTCGACGAACTGATCGAGACGCTTCTGCATGAACTCGGTACGTTCCGCCGGATTCATTGCGCGCATGGTTTCGAGATCCTGGAAAAGAGGTTTCCAGGGGTTCTCGGG
>JASMLP010000115.1 GCA_030748635.1 Planctomycetota bacterium | reverse complement strand
TCGAACTCGGTGTGCTTGGGAAGTCGGTACGACTCCCCGTAGGGGTCCAACTCATTGGAGGTGACTCCACCCCGCTCGTTAGCGTCAACCAACTGAATCCACCCATACCCCTTTTTGAAGGTTTTCTTGGCCCCATCGGAGCGGGAGAGGCTCACGGTGATCACGGAGTTCTTCTTGCGACTATCCGAAAAGATGAGCACATATTGCTTGTCGCGAGTCGCAACCGCCTTCGAACGAGCTTTCATGCAAACCGTCTGGATCAATTCTCCGGCATCCTCCAGGCCGCGTCCTCGCATAAAACGACTCGCCACGGGTATCGCCATGGCGGCGACAATGCCGATGATGATGATGACAACGAGTAGCTCGATGAGGCTGAACCCTCCCCGAGGCCCGCGAATTTGGCACACTTCCTTTTGGCTGATCAACATCTAATCCCTCCAACTGACGATATCGTCGCCGTTTTTCCCGGTGGTCGTTGCCTTGGAATTGTCGGTATTGTCTGGACCGTAGGAATAGATATCAAAACGGTTCCGGTTGTCACTTCCCGAAATCACATTCCCATCGTCATCGATATCGGCGCCGTGATCGAGGCCAGGACGATAATAGACGAACGTAAAATCCCAACCATCGACCAGTTCGGGGCGATTATCCTGATCGAAGTCTACAGCGGATAACTCCGAAGCGTTGATCAGGAAGGGAGAGTTTCGTTCTCCCTTGAATTTGGCGGTGAGATAGTAATACAGCCCTTCCAGTCGATCACGACGCTTGGCCTCGTTGTCGGAGCTTCGATTGAAAGTCTGATTATAGTAGTAATGCGACCCATTGGCCCGGACATGCAACATGCGCGAGGCTTTTCCGTTGGTGTAGATCGGCGGATAATCGCCATATGCGTTCTTATACGCATTGAGCGCCAATGAAATCGAATCGATAGTCGATTTGGTTTTCTTGGCCTTACTACCCGAGATCACGCCCTCTGCGACCGAGATGACAAACGCGGCCAGCATGCCGATGATCGCGATCACGACCAGGAGTTCGATAAGTGTGAATCCGCTACGAGATCTGGAGAACATGCGTGCCTCCGCAATGAAGATGAAGAAGATCGACGGTCAAAAGGACGGGGAAGAAAAGAGGCCTACTTGTCGTAATTGGTGATCCATTGATCCGTGTCGGTTTCACCGGCTTGAGTCCAGATCTGGAAAGAATGGATGTTCCAGACTTCGGTCTCCGGATTGCCGGTTTCGTTTCTGGATGTTTTGCCCTGACTGGCGAATTCCTTGTAATAGTAATACCCACCCCAAGGATCCACGAATTTGTTTCCATCGAGATCTGTTTTTTTGAATTCGAAGTAAGCGGTCGAGGGACCTCCATTCCCCTTGATCCCATCCAGATAGATCACTAGAGCAGTGTTGTCTCCGGTCGTACCCGAAGAGGGCGGGTAGTTCCCCTCTTGAAGCTTGTAGGCCTCGAGCTGTTGACCCAACGACTTGATGACCGTCGCGGCTTCCGCCCGCTTGGCCTTGTTCTTGGCGCTCATAATAGCCGGAAGTAAAATCCCGGCCAAGATCCCAATAATTGCGATCACGACCAGTAACTCTATCAGCGTGAAACCTTTACGGTGCTTGCGCATCGAAACTCTCCTCAGATATGCATGATTCTGGTTGGGGTTCCCCCACAAATCACGTGTTTTAGGCGCTTTTCGAGGGTTGTACGAACCAGCAACCCGTTCGGGTTCAAAAATTCTCCCCGAACCACATGAGTGGCCTATTCAATACCATATTCACGCATCTTTTCCCAGAGGGACTTGCGACTGATGCCCAGGATCTCGGCGGACTTCTTCTTCTGATTCCGGTTGTGCTTGAGAATCTGCCGAATATGCAGAACCTCCCTCTCGGACAGGACCTCTTTGAGTGGACGCAAATCCAATGATGGAAGCTCTTTCAGGCGTTCCTTGAGAGCTGGCCGAAGAAGATGTTCCTTCTTGAGTTCCTGCGATTTCCCCGAGAGGATGACCGCCCGCTCAACCGCACCCTCCAATTCACGAACATTCCCTGGCCAGGGATAGTGACAGAGATCCGCCACCACATCCGGCTTCACTCTCATCGGCTTATCCGGAGAGTACTTCTGGATGAAGTGCTCGAGCAAGATCGGGATATCCCCTTCACGGTCCCTTAGCGGCGGAAGATCGATCCGGACGATATTGAGCCGAAAAAAGAGGTCTTCACGAAATCGATTCTCCTGAACCAACACTTCGAGATCGAACTTGGTGGCCGCGATAACCCGAAAATCGGCCTGGACCGGTTCGCCAGATCCGAGACGCTCGATTTCCTTGAACTGAATGGCCCGAAGTAATTTGACCTGCGTCTCCAGGGCGATATCGTCGATATCGTCCAGAAAGATACTCCCCCCATCTGCCCGCTGGAAACGACCGACTTTATCTTCACGAGCATCGGTAAACGCCCCCTTGGCATGACCAAAAAGTTCATCTTCCAGCAGATTCTGATTGTAGATAGCGCAACTCGCGGTAACCAGCGGCCCCGATTTACGAGCACTGTTGTGGTGGATTGCTCGGGCAACAAGTTCCTTCCCCGTACCCGTTTCTCCGACGATCAGAACATTGGCCTCGGTCTCGGCAACCGCGCGGATCAGATCGTAAACCTCTTGCATAGGACGAGATTTACCGATCAAGGAGTCAAACGAGTGACGATCCGAAACCTGATCCCGAAGTGACTGAATTTCTTCCCGAAGCCCGCGCAATTCATCTAACTTTTCCAAAACGAGTAAAACCTGATCGTTTTGAAACGGTTTCTCGATGTAGTCGTAAGCCCCCAGCTTCATCGCCTCGACCGCACTTCTTACACCGCCAGCCCCGGTGATCAGCACCACATCCGTTTCATCGCCGGTCACCGATTCCACGCCTTTCACTCGGCGCAACAGTTCCATGCCATTCATTCCGGGCATGTTGATATCGGAGATCACACAATCGAAACCCGCCTTCTGAAAACGATCCCAGGCCTCGACCCCATCCGGAGCCCACTCGACCTCGTATCCAGCCGCCTCGAGGTCGTCAACGAGAGTCACTGCAATCAATTTCTCGTCTTCGGCGAGCAGGACGCGAAAAGGCATCGACGTTCCCTTCAAATCGTTCGTGAGAAAACTAAAAGGCGTTCGAGTCGGAGCCTAACAAGGCAAAACCATCTGCGCAAGAAATGCCCGCTCGAGTCTCTCATCGACTCCTCAAGCATACAAACGGGGAGAGATCGAAGACCTCTCCCCGTTTGCGTTCGCCAGCAGGCACCCATTTCTCCGTTGAGGAGAGAAAAGTACCCATTCGCCCGAAAGCGAATTGCGTCGAAAGTTACTTTTTCTTCTTCTTGGCAGTCTTCTTCTTGGCAACCTTCTTCTTCGCAGGCTTCTTCTTCGCAGTCTTCTTCTTGGCAGCCTTCTTCTTGGCGGGCTTCTTCTTTGCAGTCTTCTTCTTGGCAGCCTTCTTCTTGGCGGGCTTCTTCTTCGCAGTCTTCTTCTTGGCAGGCTTCTTCTTGGCAGCCTTCTTCTTCGCAGGCTTCTTGGCAGCCTTCTTCTTGGCAGGCTTCTTGGCAGCCTTCTTCTTCGCGGTCTTTTTCTTAGCAGTCTTCTTTTTCGCCATCGTATCGATCTCCTTCTTTCCTGAATGTCTGCTCCGTGGACTTTTACGTTTCTCCTGGCCCACAGAACAAAGACGATTTAACACACATACCGTACAGTCATATTCCTTCGCGGTACAGACTTGGTCGGCATGCATAAACAACAGAAATTTGAACCGCGCCTCATCCTTCTTCGAATCGCATCCCACATGGAACTGGTTTTGCGCTCGCTCGAAGGGGCAACTGATCGCCAACAAGCCGAATCGCTTGAGGACGCGGATAGCATGAATGGATAGCGGTGCTGTTTCATCCGATACACAATGGCTAATGATGAGACGCCGCTCCTTCGTTGTCAATGAATTCAATTGCCGAACGATTGCCGTGGACTCCCCAGGGTCTCGCTCGAACAGGTGTTCCATCGACATTCGATGTTGGGCTGCGTAGAGCTCGGACAGGTATCCATTCAGCGCTTCGGCCTTGCCCAGAGCTTCTTTCCGAGACACCGCAGCAAGCGCCTCACGAATCTCCCTTATCTTGCTAACTCGGACCTCATTCCAATCGACAAAGTCCTCTGTCAGCTTGCGAAAAAACTGCTCCGCACGACGAGCCCCTGTTCCCTGTCGAAGCACCCATCGAACGGTCTGTTCGAGAAGCGGTCGCTGTACAGGCTTCTCCAGCCCCCCGTACTCCTTACCCAGCAGATTCCCGATTTTCTTGAGTTGGTCTTTCAAAACCGAACCCACTCCCTATTGGCTGCCGAAAAACTTCTTGTTCCACTCATTATGAAATACTTTTTCTCGAGGCACTTTTCATCTGATTCGAGATGCCTATCTCACAACTCATGAGATTAGGAATGGAACAAGAACTCAACTTTGTCACTGAGCGTACCAACGTAGCTCACTTTTTCCATGACCAAATCCAAACGAAAGTTTGGGGTTCTCAAAGATGTTTCTTGTCTCTGAGCAATTCATTCACGAATAACAATACTTCATTTCCGCTCCTGGGAAAATTCCGTATCAAAATCTTCTTCCGAATCAGGACTGACTCTTGGCCTTGGCCTTCGCCTTTTTTCGATCCCTTTGCCGAGCAGCCTTAGGCCGCATGTCGATGACAAAACCTTCTTTTTTCAAAAAGCTCAACACCGTTTCAGTGGGACGCGCCCCCTGATCCAACCAGTGTTGAATCCTTTCCTTTTTTAACACGACCTTGGCCTTATCATCTTCGATATGGGGATCGTAGGTTCCCACCGTTTCGATGGATCCACCATCCCGCTTGGTACGAGAATCGAAAACATCGATGCGATAAAAAGGGCGATTGCGACGCCCCATCCGTTTGAGTCGTATGCGTACTGCCATGATTCCTCTACTAACTTCCTAATATTTGCTTGATGAGATGGCCCATAAAAGGCACGGGCATCTCGTTATCGTTTTCCTCGAGATCGCCGGATCTTACGCTTTTGCGCAAACTTTTTACCCGATGTTCCCATTTTCATCCCGGGAATTCCTGGAATCTTACCCATAAGAGCTCCCATCTTCCCGATTTGTTTCATCATCTTGCGCATTTCTCTGAATTGCTTCAACAAGGCATTTACATTCGCGGGACTGGTCCCACTTCCTCGAGCAATGCGATTTCTACGACTGGGCCCGATCAGATCGGGTTGGATTCTCTCTTCATAGGTCATCGAGAGAATGATGGCCTCAACGCGTCCCAGTTCACTTTCGTCGATCTGATCCGTCGGCAAATTCCCCCCAAGATCCCCTGGCATCATCGCCATGACCTCTTGGAGTCCACCGATTTTTTTGACTTGCTGAAGTTGTTCATAGAAGTCATCCAGGGTGAATTGATTGCGTAAGATTTTTTCCTGAAGATCTTCCGCTTTTTCCAAATCGACAACTTCTTGTGCTCGTTCGACCAGGCTAACGATATCACCCATGCCTAGAATTCGACCGGCCATGCGGTCCGGATGGAACTCCTCCAACCGATCCATCTTTTCGCCCGTTCCGACAAACTTAATCGGTTTACCGGTGATCGCTCGAATGGATAGAGCCGCCCCCCCCCTCGCATCCCCATCCATTTTGGTGAGGATGACACCATCGACGGCCAATCGTTGGTCGAACTCCTTCGCGCTCTTGACCGCATCTTGTCCCGTCATGGCATCGCAGACGAGAAAGATCTCCTGCGGCTTGGTAGATCTCTGGATCTCAACCAGTTCCACCATGAGGGTTTCATCAATGTGGAGTCGTCCAGCGGTATCCAGGATGACGATATCTTTTTCATTCTGGGTCGCATGCCGAATCGACTTTCGACAGATCGCAGTTGGGCTCCCACCTCGAATGGTGAAGACATCGACCCCAACACTCTCTCCAACGATTTCGAGTTGATCGATCGCGCCGGGGCGCTTCACATCGGCTGCGACAAGAAGAGGACGATGCCCCTTGCGAACCAAATACTGAGCCAGTTTTCCGCAGGTCGTCGTTTTACCACTCCCCTGAAGACCGACCATCATGATGACCGTGGGTCCAGAAGCGTTTTCTCGTATGGAAGTATCCGTCGGCCCCATGAGAGCTTCGAGTTCATCGTGAACGATCTTCACGATCTGTTCACTCGGAGCGACGGTCTTGATGACGTTTTCCCCGATTGCCCGATCCGTTACCTTACGAGTGAACTCCTTGACGACATCGAAGTGAACATCAGCAGACAGTAAGGCTGTTCGGACCTCGCGCATTCCATCACGAATACTTTTCTCCGTAAGGCGCCCACGTCGACCGAGTTTGTCGAAGGTGCTCTGAAGACTTTTGGTGATGGTTTCAAACATGAGGTAACCGATTCAATAGACCGTAGGCTTCGCTAGCCTAAGGGCCAGAAGCCCGGATGCGAAATGGCAAAAAGGGCCGAAAAGGGCGTGATTATAGAGAATCAGCCGATTTCTTCAAACAATCCCGACGAGGAAACCCCCTAAATGAAGACGATTTTCCGGGATTTCCGCCTTCCAAGTGGCTGCCCCGAAAAGGGGAAACATGCACTTCCTGTCATCCAACCGCCCAGAATGGGCGGGACTGAATCGGGATCAGTTCAGTCGGCTTCTCTCCAGATCTTCGCACCGAGACCGTGAAGCTTCTCTTCGAGTTTTTCATATCCCCGATCGATATGATGGAGATGGTGGATTTCAGATTTCCCCAGCGCTACGAGTCCCATCAACACCAAACCAGCCGAGGCCCTCAGATCGGTAGCTTTGACTGGAGCCCCAGAAAGCCCAGGCACCCCAGCAAGAATGGCGCTGGGCCCTTCCTTGCGAATCTTGGCGCCCATCCGGCAATATTCTGCAACATGCATGAAACGATCCGGATAGACCTTCTCGGTCACAACGCTGATCCCCCCCGAAACCGCAAGCATCGCCATGAATTGCGCCTGCAAATCGGTCGGATATCCGGGATAAGGCAAAGTCGTGATATCCGTCGAAAGGGTTCCCCCCATCCCTCGGACCCGAATCGACCCCTTGTAGGAGTCCTCATAGATGTTCCCAGTCGTAGGCTCGGACAGATCCACACTCACACCCGCTTCGATGAACTTATCCACCACGGCCATGAGATGATTGGGACAAACCCCTTCTATCGTCACATCCCCGCCAGTAATCGCTCCAGCGGCCATGAACGTACCGGCCTCGATCCGATCGGGAATCACAGTATGATCGGCTCCATGAAGTTCCTCGACTCCATCGATCACCAGGCGGTGACTTCCAATCCCTGAAACCTCGGCACCCATGGCATTGAGGAAGCGTGCCAGATCGACCACTTCGGGTTCGCATGCGGCATTTTCGATCACTGTACGACCTTTTGCCAGAGTTGCGGCCATCATGATATTGGCGGTCCCCAGGACCGTCGATCCATAGGCGCCCCCCAGATAAATCCGCGTTCCTACCAGTTCTCGTACCTGGGCCTCGACGTAGCCATGGCGCACCTCAATCTTGGCGCCAAGAGCCTCTAACCCCTTTATGTGCAGGTCGATGGGGCGAGTCCCGATGACACAACCACCAGGCAAACTGATCCGAGCATGTCCGCGCCGGGCCACCAGTGGGCCCAAAGCCAATACCGATGCGCGCATCCTTTGCACGTGTTCGTAAGGAGCTTCATAAGGAGTATTGTCCACGACCCTTGACCGTATGGCACCGTCGGGAAACCGCTCGATCTCCAGCCCGAGATTCCGAAGGATCTCCATCAGGGTGTTGACGTCTTCGAGATCGGGAACGTTACGAACTACCGACTCACTATCAGCGAGAAGAGTGGCGACCAAAATCGGCAATGAGCTGTTTTTCGCTCCGCTAACCTTGACCTTGCCGTGAAGACGTTGCCCCCCCTCGATCATGAGTTTCTGGGGACCCAACTCTTCACACGGTATACGGGTACTGGAACTCTTTCGAGTTCCGACGATATTGGGGATATTGGCTTGAATAGTCATAATTGGGCTAGGAAATTGATACCCCAGAATATGAAATAGTCAATTCAGAGAACGGGAAATATCCTGCCCGTCGCTTCAACGAAGGAGGGAGAGATGGATTGGGCTCGATTCCGAAACCGTAAAATTATCGGTCAAATCAATGATTCAGCTCGGCGTGAGAGAAGTACTCGATCCTGACCGCCGTAATCTTTCAAAATCTGGATATTCGTCAATCCGCCCAGATTGACCGCAAATTGATAAAGCTGCTGGCCCTGGTCCCTCCCCAATTCCAGCAAGATCCATCCACGAGGCGAAAGGATTTCTCGAGCCAACTTCAATATCTGTTGATGGAAACCCACGCCATCCTCCGGAGCGACCAACGCTCTTTCAGGCTCAAAATTTCGAATCGATCCGGACAGGTGGCGGTATTCCTCCGACGTCACATAGGGCGGGTTGGATACGATCAAATCATATTGACAACGTCCCAAATCCAAACCGTCTCCCCAACTGCTACAGAGCCAGTGAACTCGCTTCTGCAAACTGAGCTCAACGGCATTGGTACGTGCATAGCTGAGAGCTTCGATACTACGATCCACCCCAAGGCCACGAGCACGAGGATATTCCGAAAGCAAGCTGAGAAGCAAACACCCGGACCCGGTCCCCAGATCGAGAAAACGTAACGAATCCTCTGGATACCGATCCTGCCCCAAACATTGGATAGCAATTTCGATGATCCGTTCGGATTCGGGACGGGGGATGAGCACTCCCGGGCCGACTTTGAAGTCAGCCTTCCAGAAAGAGCGGTATCCGATCTGATAAGCGACAGGAATGCCCTGAGAGCGCTGAGAGATCGATTGATAAAACTGTTCGGAGTCAGAGTCGCACACACCCTGATTTTCCGCGACGATCAACTCAAACCGTTCAACTCCGAGGCAGTGGGCAAGCAATAATTCAGAATCGAGCCGTGGGGATTCCGTCATCCCAGCCCGAGTGAGCAACTTTTCACCCTCATGGATATGATGCCGAATGGTATCAGTCATAAAAAATCGAGATATCGATGGAATCTATGCAGGATAGGGAAGAAACATGAACCCTGCAAAGATCATCATCAGTGCGCAAAACGGTTCAACATGGACAAGAAAAAAAGCCCATCCGGATGGGATGGGCTTTTCAAAAAACAAAAAAGCTGGCAATGACCTACTCTCTCACCAAAGGCAATACCATCGGCGTGAGGAGCTTAACTACCGTGTTCGGGATGGGAACGGGTGTGGCCTCCTCACTATGTTCACCAGCAAATTATTCAAGTGACAAACATCCTGACCATAAAATGGCCAGTCTGTTGCTTCACTGTCCAGAGGACAGTAGAGATTTGTAAAAGATTCATCTCGAATCCCGATCGATTCAATCAACCGGTCGAAAAAGTTCGTGAAGAACCACTGTGGCAAGCGATCGGCAAATTAGTACCAGTCCGCTGAACGCATTGCTGCGCTTACACTTCTGGCCTATCAACCTTGTCGTCTTCAAGGTGCCTCTCGTGACAAGTCACATGGAGACCTATTTTTAGGGAGGGCTTCGCGCTTATATGCCTTCAGCGCTTATCCTATCCGAACATAGCTACCCAGCGATGCCGTTAGCACGACAACTGGAACACCAGAGGTTCGTCCACCCCAATCCTCTCGTACTAAGGGTAAACCCCTTCAGGTCTCCTGCACCCACAGCAGATAGGGACCGACCTGGCTCACGCCGGTCTAAACCCAGCTCGCGTACCGCTTTAATTGGCGAACAGCCAAACCCTTGGGACCTTCTACAGCCCCAGGATGCGATGAGCCGACATCGAGGTGCCAAACAACTCCGTCGATTTGGACTCTTGGGAGTTATCAGCCTGTTATCCCCGGAGTACCTTTTATCTGATGAGCGACGTCCCTTCCACTCGGAATACGCCGGATCACTAGGCCCTGCTTTCACATCTGCTCGACCTATCGGTCTCACAGTCAAGCTTCCTTATACCCTTATGCTCAACGTGCGATTGCTGACCGCACTGAGGAAGCCATTGGACTCCTCCGTTACTTTTTGGGAGGAGGCCGCCCCAGCCAAACTGCCCACCAAGCACTGTCCCAGCCCCAGATTCATGGAAGCCGGTTAGAACTTTAACATGCAAAGAGTGGTATTTCACGTGTGACTCCAAGAGGGCTAACGCCCCCTCTTCACAGTCTCCCACCTATCCTACACACTACATGCCAAAACCCAATACTAAGCTGCAGTAAAGGTTCACGGGGTCTTTCCGTCTTGCTGCGGGAAAGTGGCATCTTCACCACTACTACAATTTCGCCGAGTCTCTCGTTGAGACAGTGCCCAAGTCGTTACGCCATTCGTGCGGGTCGGAACTTACCCGACAAGGAACTTCGCTACCTTAGGACCCTCAAGGTTAGGGCCGCCGTTTACCGGGGCTTCGGTTCAGAGCTTCACCCGAAGGTTAACCCATTCCCTTCACCTACCGGCACCGAGCAGGCGTCAGTCTGTATACATCGACTATCTGTCTTAGCACAGACCTGTGTTTTTAGTAAACAGTCGCTTGGGCCTTTTCACTGCGGCCATCCTGAGCTCTGGGGGCAAGCCCCTTCACCCTAGATGGCACTCCTTCTCCCGAAGTTACGGAGTCATTTTGCCGAGTTCCTTAACGAGAGTTATCTCGAGCGCCTGAGGATGCTCTCCTCGCCTACCTGTGTCGGTTTACGGTACGGATACCCATGGGCTCGCGGCGACGACTTTTCTTGGAAGAGGTATAAATGGAGCAAGCTTCCCTGCCTGGGGGTTGAATGGAACTACGGGATTTACCTCGCTTGTTCCCCCCTACGCTCGGGACCGATCCATCCATCGGGTCGGCCATCTAACCTCTCCGTCACGCCTCCGCTCAAACGCTTGCGGGTAGCACAGGAATATTAACCTGTTGTCCATCGACTACGCCTTTCGGCCTCGCCTTAGGATCCGGCTAACCCTGGGCGGACTTGCCTACCCCAGGAAACCTTAGGCTTACGGCGAACGGAATTCCCATCCGTTTTATCGCTACTCATGCCGGCATAATCACTTCCATTTCGTCCAGAGGGCCTTACGATCCTCCTTCAGCCTGATATGGAACGCTCCCCTACCAATTGAATCCGCCATTGGATTCAATTCCGAGGCTTCGGCGGTGAACTTGAGTCCCGTTAATTATCGGCACAGGAATGCTCGACTGGTAAGCTATTACGCACTTTTTAAATGATGGCTGCTTCTAAGCCAACATCCTGGCTGTCTCCGCAATTCAACTTCCTTAGTGACTAAGCAACGACTTTGGGACCTGAGCAGATGGTCTGGGTTGTTTCCCTCTCGACCGCGGAGCTTATCCCCCGCGGACT
>JASMLP010000114.1 GCA_030748635.1 Planctomycetota bacterium | reverse complement strand
GCTGTACACTTGATCAAAGGTTCCGGGTCGAAACGGAGGGGAAAAGATATCTCCCTGGAGTATGTCGACGGTTCCTGCATCCCCGATGTGGCGAATGGCTTCTTCGACATGGATGCCGAGATCCATGGCTACGACCCGTGCTCCGCACCGCGCGGCCTGTCGAGCATGACGCCCCATTCCGCAACCGGCATCGAGAACCTGAATCCCTTGCAAGTTGTTCTCGGTGACCGGATCGATGTAGATCAAAAAGTCTCGTTTCCACTGTTCATCTGTTTCGAAGGAAAAGTATTCCCACTGGGTGCTGAAGGATGTGGCGGTCTGGATCTGCTGGTCGTCGAACTCGGAAGAATCGGTTGTGGGCTTCTCGCTGAACGCTTTTGGGTGTCGACTGCGGACGAGTCCCCACAAAGCTCGTGGGAGGAGTCGGGGAATTCGATCGATGATCGGGTAGTGAATTCCACAAGCGCACACCAGTTGCCCCGATACGATTTCGGTTTCCTTATTCGCGACGGGGTGACTAAGGGAGAGTTCACCACCACACTCTGGACAGGCCAAGATGTCGATCAATTCCGGTCGCATGTCAGTTGAATTCTCACTAGGTTCGACGGGATGCCCGAAGCTGGGGAGAGGGTATCCCTACCCAAAGAGCCCATGTTGATAGGAAATTTTAGAAAAGTAAGCTATGAAGAATATACCGGATTTCTGTTCGCTTGCATGGATTTCGGGATTGATTTCGACAGCCGAATTTTTTAAACACACCCAGGGATTTTCGTTGCAAGGTGCTGACATATAGAAATCCGAAAACTCCATCCACTTCTTCGTGAGAATTGGGCCCAGTCCCTGTCTTTGAAATTCGGGCAACAAGGCAAAATCTATGAACCAGGAAGCGGTATAGTTGGCTCCGTCAACGAAGACTTTGAACGGAGTCATGCCTGCATGACCGATGACACGAACCTCGTAAAGAAGAACCCGTGGGAGTCGGTTATCGTAAAATGATGAACGATTGAGTCATTTCCAGATCTGTGGATTCTTGCGATCTGGGAAGATCGATCGATAGAAATCGTAGAGCTCGGCTTCATCAACATCATGGCCAGATGAAATTACGATATCCGACGATGAAATCATTTCGTGCCTTTTTCCCGTATCACACATCTTTTGATCCATTGGAAGGGACACGCCGAGCATAGACCTCGAGGTTGTCGAGGTGAATCCCGGTGAGTCGAGCCAGGATCGAAGCTCCCGCATGCCAGGAAGCCCGGAGGAGGTTGGCGATCCAGGTGGATGAATTCCACTCACACGGTGTCAGTCGGACCTGAATCCGGTCGAAACCTTCTTCGGTTAGAAGTCGGCGGATCGTTTGGCTGCTGAAGAAACTGAGGTGGATGACCGGAGAATAGACCACCGCGCTGGGGCCAGCCCAAAGCCCAAGAATTCGAGCCTTGAATCGGTGAAACGTTGCGCCCGGCATTCGCATCACGACCCATCCTCCAGGGCGAAGGACTTCAGCCGATCGGCGAACGATTCCTCGAGGGTTTTCCACATGTTCGATCACGTCCCAGAGAGTGACCATATCGAATGAGTTGGCTTCCAGTTCGGCTTTTTCGAACAGAGTGTCGTGAACGATGAGGTCGAGTTCTTCTCGAGCATGCTGAGCGTCGACCGGGCTGGGTTCTATTCCCACCACGTCGTAACCCGCTTTTCGGGCAACGGATAGAAAGCCCCCTACGCCACATCCGATGTCGATGACACGGGCCGGTGCGGGACACAGCGATTGCAAACGATGTAGAGCCTGAGTAAAGACCGGTTGTTTGGTCTTCATGTGGTGTTCGATGTACTGAGGGTCCAGGGTTTCCCGTTCCTCGTAGGCCATGTTGACCTCGGCGAGTCGAGGGTTGGTGTAGACCATCTGACATTTTCGACAGCGGACGATGCGCAGAGAAATCGGTTGTTCGAAGTAGGTGGTTTCTTCGGTGTGAATGGGATCGAAGTCGTCGCTCGTGCAGAGAGGGCAGGGGACTGCGATACACCGGGTCTTGGCACTGGTTTCAGCGGTCATCAAGTGTGGCTCAAGCGGTTGGAGGGGCGGAGAGGATTAAAGGCTAGCAAGAATTTTGAAAGATATCTTTATGCCTATGGGTAAGGTGATCATTGCACGGGGTGGGCTCAGGGTCGAGTGGATTTTGCTTCCGTCAGCATTTCTGTAGCCGCTTCGATCATCTGATCGACCGTCACGCTTTTCAGGCAGATCTGATCCTGCTTACAGGTCGGGACGATGTTGGGGAAGACGTCCTCTCGTACGTGGCAGGTGCAAGGAGTGCTTCCGGTCAGCACGCGACTGCCTGGAGAGAGCGGGCGAGCGACCTGGGTATAGGTCGGTCCAAACGCCGCGAGAACCGGGATTCCCAGGGCGCTGGCGATATGCATCGGTCCAGAATCGTTGCTTACCACCAGGTCGGAAGCGTGCAGGAGTCCCATTGTCGTTTCCAGATCGGTCTCACCGATCCAGATGTGTAGGTTGGGAGAATCGAGGGACTCGAAGCTCGGGCGCAGGCGTTGTTCGGCGGGACCACCGAGAATGAGAACTCGGGCACCTTGTTGGGATAAGCGATCGGCAAGTTCCAGATACGATGGGATCGGCCAGCGTTTGGTCAGGAAATTGGTTCCGAGTTGACCGGCAGCGTCGTTGGCGCCACCGGTGGGAAGAAGGCTGATGGTTGGAGGAGGGGGGTCCTGGAGAGTTTCTTTGGAAAGAAGTTGGTTTGCCGATTCATGAGCTTTCGGTCGCAAAAAGATCGTGGTGGGTCGCAAGCTCGTCTGGATTCCGAGGGGGCCGAGGACCGAGAGGTACTCCTCGACTCGATGGACGTGGTGGGTGGCCTGTGGGATCCGGTCGGTGAGGGCGAATCCTTCGAAACCTCGACTGAGCCCCAAACGACGACGGATTCCGCAGAGGCGGGCAAAAACGCCATAGATGAAAACCTTGTGGAGTAGAATCGCGGTGTCGTATTTGGCCGGTTGAAGTCGACGGGCGAGACGGATTATTTCCCGGAGGCGGAGGCGGAGGAATATCGACTCATCGATTGGGATCACCGAGGAGAGGTGGGGATTATGTTCCACGACGGCCAGGGCGGTTTTTCCGACCAGGAGGTCGATTTGGGCGTCCGGGTATTTCTGGCGGAGAGCCTCGAATACCGGGGTCGCCAGAACGACCTCGCCGATAGCCCAGAGTTTGATGACCAGGATTCGCTCGGTTTTTTCCCGT
>JASMLP010000113.1 GCA_030748635.1 Planctomycetota bacterium | reverse complement strand
CCGCGCGCGGACCGAGTGTATGTCCTGGGATATGTAGGAAAACCAGGTGTCTATCAACTGGAAAGACAGATGACAGCCCTCGAAATCGTAGCCATGGCGGGAGGCCCGATCCCCAAGCTGGCCTCTTCATCGGAAGCGTTTATACGTAGAGTGCGTAACGGAGGAAAACTGGAAATCATTTCTCTGGATATCGATTCGATCATCAAAGGATCCGCCCCCGATATTGTCGTCAAGCCCGGCGATATCATTCTCGTCCCTCAAACCGGTTGGCGCACACTCGGACTTGAGTTACTCGGCATATTCAAGGGCCAGTGGGCTCCACTGGGAGTCAGTCCAGCCGGAGCTGCCACCGGGGGAGTTCGATGACGTCCGACACCCCCCCTCGTTTCAACGCTCCTTTCGGAGAAAATGGGAACAACGGGCCGTCCATATCGCTTCCCGTCTTGCAATCGGGAGCCTTACCGGGAAGCGGTTCGTACCGAGACCGCCTGAAGGTCATCAAGGCTCGAAAGTGGCAGATACTCGCTGTCCTCTTCCTGGTCACCCTGGCTACCGCTCTGATGACGTTCCGGGAGACTCCGATTTACGAAGCCACCTGTGTTCTTCTCATCGAGCCTAAAAAAGTCAATGTCTCCGGGGTGCAAGGCTCTTGGGATCCGGCCATGGCCGTTGGAAACAACTACTACGGCACCCAATTCGAACTGCTCCGATCCCGACGAGTCGCGGCGCGCGCTCTTTTAGCCGTTGACAACAAGACTACGACCAGCACCCCGGAAACCACCGAGGAGCTGATCCAGAGGGTGGGTCCCGGCGAGATCGCAACGTTTCGCTCTCAGATCCTGGTGTATCCGGTCACCGGAAGTCGCCTTGTCCATGTTTCCTTTCGAGACCCGGATCCATCTCGTGCGGCCCGAGCGGCCAACTCGACCGTCGACGCCTTCATTCGTGACACCAGGGAACGCGCTCTCGGACTGACTGATGAAGGGTTGAGTAGCCTCACAAAACAGGAAGCCGAGAAAAAATCAGCTCTCCTTCATACCCAGAAAAGAATTGAAGAAGTTCGCCGAGATTCAAGGCTGGCCGGTTTCGCCGGCCAGGAATTAGCCCTGTCGCGCCAAATGGAAGTCCTCTCTCAAAGCCTTGCGCAAGCGCGAGCGCGGCGTGTTCAGATCGGCGCCCTCAAAATGGCCAACGACGATCTGATTCAATCAGGACACTCTCGACGCTCAATCATCGCCTTCAAAGAGTCCTCCGCGCTGAGCGACCTGCGAACCGAGCTTTTTCGGGTAGAAGCCGAATGGGCCGACCTCCTCCGCCGCTATCACCGCAACCACCCCTATCTGAAACCTTACGAAGCAAAACTATCTTACCTCCGAGACGCGCTTGCCGAAGAGGAACTTCTGGTCATCTCCCGACAAAGAAGTCAATTTCGGGCCGCTCAGTCCGAGGAGCACGCCCTGGAGCAAGAAGTCGAAAAACTCGAAGTCTTTGTCACTAACATCAACGAGGAAGGACGCGAACTCAACGAACTTCGAGAAAGAGAAAGCAAGCTCAAGGCCACACTCAAAACCATTCGTGACCGTATCGAAACGATCAACTTTGCCGTTGCGTCCGACATCGAGGAACAAAATCTATTCAAAATTGATGCCGCGGAAGTTCCCAAAAACCCCATCCACCCGCAAACCAGGCAATCGATTGCGGTCGGAGCACTCATGGGGCTTGTGACTGGAATCGCCTTTGCTTTCTTCCTCGAATTCCTCGACAACACCGTCAAGGGCAAAGAGGAAGTTCAAAAAGATCTCAACCTGCCCGTTCTCGGGTATGTTCCACGAGTCAGCGCATTTGTGGGGAACAGGTCGCGCCCCCCCGATCCCAACCGCAACGACAATTTCATCTTTGCTGAATTGGTCGCTCTGCACAATGCGGGAGCGCGAGTTGCCGAAGCCTTTCGTAGCATTCGTACCGGACTCGGATTCACTCTCCCCCCAGGCCCACAGTGCATTTTGATCACCAGCGCATCCCCGGCTGACGGCAAAAGCTTCATTGCAACCAATCTCGCCCTCTCCATCGTACGAACAGGAAAACGGGTCCTTCTTCTGGACGGCGATCTTCGCAATCCCTGTCTCCATAAAATCATGGGAATATCTCCCAACGAGGGCTTGTCCACCGCTCTGTCCGCCGAACACCTGGATAACATCTCTCCCTATATCCAGCCCAGCATCGTCGAAGGACTTGACTTGCTCCCCGCTGGACCTTGCCCCCCCAACCCCACCGAATTGCTCCAGTCCGAACGGATGTCTCGTATCCTTCAGACCATGAACAAGAAGTACGACTGGATTGTTGTCGATGCGCCTCCGATGAACCCGGTCGCCGACCCGGCCGTTCTGCTCTCCCACGTCCATCACGCGCTCTTCGTGGTCCGAGCATTCAAGACCACCCGCAAGGGAGCCAAGCGTGCCGCTGAAACACTGGCCACAACCCCCTCACAAGTACTTGGAGTCATCATGAATAACGTGGATGTTCCTCCGAGTCGTGACGAATCCCACGAGGGATATCCGTACTACTACTATTATGGGTATGGATACGGGAACTATGGCGACTATCGCTATGGACGGCGTTACGGCAGCAA
>JASMLP010000112.1 GCA_030748635.1 Planctomycetota bacterium | reverse complement strand
AATCCGATTTTGTAACCATGTGAATTCCGAATCCAGCTCGTCCGAACCGTTGAAGGGGGTGGAGCGGTTTGCGGATCGGGCCAACCCGACGCAACTGTTGAGTTCATCGATGGTCCCATAGGCTTCGATCCGGAGATCGTGTTTGTCGACTCTTTGGCCCCCAACTAGGGAGGTGCGTCCTTTGTCTCCGCCACGGGTGTAGACTCGGTTGATATGAATGCTCATGTCGTTTGGTTTGTAGAGAAAGGGTTGAAGATGAAGGCCTCGATACCATGCTACGTTAGGATAACGATCGATTCGATACTCTCTACTGGAGAGTTTTTCGTACAATCTCTGTCCGCATGATGTCATACACTAAATTTTGGTTCACGGCGCTACTGGTGGTGCTGAGCGGGGCTGGCGCTTCGGATGAGGCTCTTCGGAAGGGACAATCGGTTCTCGATCGTTTCTCCCGTTTAGCGTCGGGTACCGTATTAGATGGGGTCTACGCGACCTACCGGAATGGACAGTATTTGGGTTTTTTCCGCTTTTCGATGGCCCGAGAGGATGCGGCTCGTCGAAAAGAGTGGCGGCTTCGGGCTCGTTCGCGATTCCATACGGTGGAAATGGCTTTCGATTACAGTCTGGATCATCGTTTGCGTCCGACTCTGTACCGGCGGGAAGCTATTCTGGGAGAAGAGGAAATCCGAAATGTTCTGTTGTTGCGTTTAGAAGGAGACCGGTGGCGGTTGAGGACTACCTCGGTGAAGGAGCAATGGACTCCCTACCGGGGCGAAGTGGTCGGATTCGATCTGTCGATGGTCCTTGTGCGGTATCTGGATCCGGTTCCCGGTTCACGAACGGCTTTCCTCATGCTCCAAGATTCAGGCAAAATTGAGCGAGTCGAGATGGTTGTGGGCCAGTTCGAAACCTGTCTTCTCGGAAATCGTCCCATTCAGGGGCTTCGGGTTGAAGAATCCTCTTTGGGGCCGGATGGGACTCGCCAACGACTGTTTACTTACTGGTTGGATGAAACGGGTCGTGTATTAGGGTTCGGGTCGGGAGAGGCGGGAGTGGATTCTGTCCTGTTCGTTCCCATCGAATCGGATTGGTTGGAGCGAGCAGAAAAAGGGCAGGATCCGGCGACTCACGATGCGGTGTTCGATTTTCTGGTTGGTATCGCCGAAGGAAATCGACGGCGATTGGAGAGACGCATCGCCTTTCGAGAAGGCTTTCGGGAAAGTTTGGCTCGTAACATCTTGCATCGTGAGATGAGTTCGCAGGAGTTTGAGGTGCTTTGGTCCCTTTTGGGTAAGGAGTACCGGAAGCAGATTCTGGACTCTCTGACACGCAAGACGGCTTCCCAGGAACATCCCGCTCCGGAAAAGTTATCGCACGATAGAATTCGGGTTCGGGTAGATGAGGATCAAGCTCTGGTGGAAATTCGCCGGGAAGGAGCGGAAACTTTGCACTATCGCTTGGTTCGGGAGTCGGGGATCTGGAAGATTTTTTACATCAGCCGAACACGCTGAACTCGATTTTCGGCGGAGTAGACTCTGGATTGGCGGCATCGCTCATTCGAAGAGTAAAGACCCTCTAGCTCTCCTCTTGCCAGGAAGATGCTCGCAGCCTAGCATGGTGAGTATGGCAGAGAACTGGCAAACGAGCATGATGGGGGGGCCGGGTCCATTTCCGGAAACGTCTTGGAGTCAGATCGTGCGATGCCAGGAAGAGGTGAATAGTGCCGCACTGGAGGATCTGTGCCGTCGCTACTGGCGACCGGTCTATTTCTATGTACACCGAAACTGGACTCGAGATGTCGAGCAGGCAAAAGATCTTACGCAGGATTTTTTCGCTACTTTTCTGGAGAAAAGCTATCTGGACGATGTGAAAGGAGAGCGAGGAAAATTCCGGAGCTTTGTTTGCGCTTCGTTACGAAATTTTTTGCTCAATCAGAAGCGAGCGGCTTTGGCGCTCAAGCGAAATCCAGAAGGAGGGGTTTTTTCTCTGGATGGCCTGAGGCAGGAGGATGCTCGTTTCGATGTGCCAGCACCAACCCATTCAGATCCGATGATTCAGTTCGATGAGGACTGGAGGGAAGCGGTTGTCGACGCGGCTATCGTTCGCCTTCGTGAGGTCGCCAGGAAGAAGGGTCGAGAAGTCCTGGTCGATTGTCTCGTTCGATACGATTTGAGTCGTGAAGAGGAGGGGCGAGCCACTTATGACGAGTTGGCCGAGGAGTTCTCGCTGACAACTCACCAGGTACGCAACGGATTACACTGGGTCCGTAAGCAGTTCATGGAATTGTTGCGAGAGGAGATGGAGTCCCAGGTGTCCAGTCGTGAGGACTATGAATCTGAAGTCACCTGTCTTTTTGGGGAATAAACGGGATCAGTTCGTGTCCGCGCCTTGAATGGCCATGACCTCCTGTCCTCCCCGATAGATTCGGATCGTACCGGTGGATTGGCTGATCGCAATGGCGAGACAGTCGGTGGTCGCGCTGATACATCGGGCGGCAGCGTGGCGAGACCCCAGGCCACTGTTCCCTTTGCCCTCTTGGGCAAGAGAAGTGGGGAGGAGAGTGCCGGCGGACTGGATGACTCCTTTGCCGTTGATGATAAAGGCTCCGTCAATGGCGGCGAAGCCCTTGACGGTTTCTGTCAGTCGAGAGTCGAGAATATTGCAGTCTTTTGCCGGGTGTCCCTGAAATGGATTGATGATGAGTTGAGTCGTGTATTCGTTGACACGCTTGACATCTCCAATCACGAAGATGGTCCCGATCGATTTTCCTTCACGGCCTTCGATGGCCAGTCTGCTGGCCAGAAAAAGAATACGTTCGAATACTTCCGGTTGGACCCCCGCGGGTAAAGTCCCTTTTTCATGGGCCAGACTGAAGAGTTCGAGTTCCCTGGAAATATCCATCACGATCAGGGAGTCGATCGAATCGCGTCCACCCGGGCCAGCCAGGGCGACGACGGTTTCATGCGGATGAATAAATCCCTTGGTCATGGCGATCAATACAGCGACCTTCATCTGCCCCATGCGAGATAAGGTGATCGGCGGTATCTGGACGACTCGCGAGGTAAAAGTACGCGCGATTTGGGCTTCTTCGTTGGAGCGGGCGATGAGAAGAAGGCTTTTTCGGTCGGTTAGCGTGTGGGCTCGAATCGACTCGGGAACCGTTCGGAGATGGATGAGTACCGTTTCGGAATCACTTTCTCCTGCGACCCGAAAGGCCGCGTCAATGACCGAACTGGCAAGTTGTTCGTCGGGGTGTAACCTCTCGTTGCGACTTCGAGAGCTTTTTTCCGAAGTCTCCGGGCGATGGCTGGAGGATGGAGAAGGTTTCTGAATTTTTTTCTTGGCCATGAGGTGAGGGGGCTTGGGCTATCGTGGGGTTGAACTCGGGGAAAGGAGTGACTCGACTTGATCGATACGTTGTAGTCTTGGGTCGATTTTTCGAGCACGGTGTAGGTCGGAGCGAGCTCGGTCTGGTTGCTGATCCTGAATCCATGTTCGGGCCCGGAGGATATAGCCGAAAGGAAGTTTGGGGCGGAGGGAAATGGCGTGATCGAGTAGAGATCGGATCGATCGAGGAGATTCTTCTTGGGCAGAAGCCAGGTAGGCCCGAGCCAGGAACCCGTAAGCGCCGTCCGGGTTTGATTCTACCGTTTGTTCAGCAAAGAATCGTGCGCGGTCCGAGTCGCCATCGAGATCATAACTAAAGGACAAAAGCATTAGACCTGCTGATGCTGAAGGGTCGCTTAAGACCGCCTGGGTCAGGAAGTGTTGCGACTTTTTCTGATCCCCGATCCGGTACGCCAAGGCTCCGGCTTCCAGATGGATCTTGCTGGAGGTGGGAAATTTCTGGCTCAGATCGAGGAGGTGGTTCAAGGTCCAGCTTGGACCGAGGATCGCGAGTAGGCGGGGAAGTTGATCGAGTGTTTCTTCTGCTTCCTCACGCAGTATCTGGTTCAGAGAGTCCATGCTGTTTTTCATGGCGATGGATCGGGCGCCCGCCTCCAGGTCGGAAATTCGTTTTCGCAGCTTTTGGGTCGTGGAGAGGGACTGGTGGTGTCGAGTTCGGATCTCATATACGAGCCAAACATTCATGATGATAGACACCAGAATGACAACCAGTAGGGCTGGCTGTAGCGACGAAACACGCTCCATCAGGAAGGAAAGGGGTAGGGGGTGTGGGAGTCGAGATCCTGATAGATCGTTTCTGGAGGTCCTTTTTCAGTGAGGAGCATTTTGCAGGCTGTTCTGGGGAATCGATATCGACGTGGACCGGCGGCTCCCGGGTTGAGATAGAGGACCGATTCGTGCTTGGCCATGTAAGGAATATGGGTATGACCAAAGACCACGACGTTTGACTTCTCGGTATTCAATCGGCTTTGAATGGAGGGGTGGGCTTGCTCTGGGCTATCCACAATATGGGTAATACAGAAGAGCACCTCTCCTATCGATACCTCTGCGAAGAGGGGGAATCGGTCTGGAAGATTGTGATCGGTGTTACCTCGTACCGCGGTGACTGGAGCGATGGCCTCCAGTTCGGTGATGAGAGATTCACTGCCGATATCTCCAGCGTGAATGATGTGATCCACACCCTGCAGATATTCAAAAAGATAGGGGACGAGTTCTCCGTGGGTATCGCTAAGAATGCCGACCTGAATCATCGGCTCGACTCCTTTTTAGGGACTATATATTCTAGAATCTGAAACGCTTGCGACTCCGAGAGCCCCACCTTGGGCATGAGGGATTCACGGTTTCCCTTTATTGTGACTGGATCGAGTAGCCAGGAAAAGGTGAAGTCTCGCTGGAGTCGGTCGGCGGCGTGGGACAGATCGGGAGCCCATCGGCGGCGCCGTCGATTTTCCTCGGGGGGAAAGTAGGGGGTTTTTACCGGTGGAAATGTGGTACTTCCGAGTTGGTGGCAGCTATGGCAGTCGAAGCGTACAAAGAGTTCGCTCCCCGATTCGGTGGAAGGAGTGTGGGATCCCGTGGTGTGTTTCCGAAGTGCCTGGCGCAAAATCTGGCGGGATCTGGGGGTGTTCTCGTCGGCGATATCCTCCAGGGTGTTGACGATCGAGGCGATCTCGTCTCGGGTAAAACGCATTCTTGGCATCCGAGAACCGAGTTCAGGTCGTATCGGATGGGGCTTCCAGAGAAATTCATAGACCCAGTCACGAGATAGGCGTATTCCTGCAAGCGTAAGGTCCGGCCCGATCGGACCGAGATCTTTTTGAAGCTGTTTGTAATCGAAACCTTTCAGATCGTGACACCCCCAGCATCCCAGCTGCATGTACAGGTTTTTCCCCTTTTCGATATTCTCTGACGAACGGGTTTGGGGGAGTGCCGTTCCCTTGGATGGCGGAGGAAGAGGGTGGTGAGATTTCGACATGGCCTGTTCGGTCTGTGGCTCACGGAGAGTGAGGAGATATTCTGTCAAGGTGTGGGCTTCCTCGGCCGAAAGGCCCGGGTTGGGCATGGGGGATTCTGAGACATGGCTTTGTGGGGAAAGAATCCAGTTGTAGATCCACTGGGGATGAAGGCGCGTACCCGCCTCCGTAAGATCGGGCCCGACTTTACCCCCTTCCGATCCGATCTTGTGACAGGCCAGGCAACGTTTGGATTCGAGAATGGGTTGGGCGGCCCGCCTGATGACTTCCGGTGTCCGAGGTGGACCGGGAATGAATTGGTGTTTCCATTCGATTTCTTGGATAGAGCGCGAGGCCAGGAACTCGGTCAGGACAAGGCGCTCTGAATCGTTGAGATCGAAATCTGGCATGCGGACCGTTTCCGAGGGGATATAACCTCCTGCGCGGCGGTTATAGGGCATCTGGAGAAAGTCGTAGAGCCAGGGTCTTTTCAGTCGACCGCCCACCCCGGTCAGGGAAGGGGCACGTTTTGCCCGTCGTTTCAGGCCGGGGATCAGGTGGCAGGCAGCGCAGTTCGCGGCGGCCAGGAGTTCTGTTCCCCCCATGTTGTGACAGGTGCCGCAGGCAGGATCGGAACTCGTAGAGAGATTGGACGCTCGGGCGGCTGTGCAGTTGGGGAGTCGTTGAATATGGGCGATGATGTCCTGAAAGTCACTTTTGCTGAAGGTGTGTTTGTAGGCGGGCATGGCAGACCGTTGAGTGGAGGTGCCGGCTCCCCCGTCACGGATGATCTCCATGATGGTCTGGATTCCTCGCTCTTCCACGTATTGGGGGGCGGAGAGGTCGGGAAGCTGGATGTTTTCCAGGTAATGCGCATTCATGCCGTCGCCACGACCGGTTGGACCGTGGCAGATCGCGCAGTAGTGGGCGAAAAGATGGGCCCCCCGCTCGGGATCGGGAGAGGTGGGGTCATCCACCTCCGAGGAGGAGGCGGTGGGGTGGGGGTCAGGATTCGATGAACGAGAGAGTAAAGGCTGGGGGGGTGGGGTTTGGGGCGGGACGGGGTCGGTGGGGGGAGGGTCGTCACATCCTGGGGCCACAAGGCAAGCCAGAAGGAGTAGGGGGGCGGATAGAAACCTGGTTCGGGACCGGAGTGAAGAGGGGTGAATCGATTCCACGGGACTCTATTGTATGCCTTCTGATCGCCGTAGAGTGAAAGTCTTTCGTCTGATAGTCAGGTAAATATTATCGATACCTGACATGAACCCTCTGGCTTTTGGAAGCGGGATGAGCAAAATGAAGCTGTTGAAATGGGCCGGAGAGATCGGGCCTGTGCTAGGACGAGAACCCATTCATGTAGAAATCTACGGTGGAGGAAGGGAATGATTCAGGATCTCTTGTCGGCGGATCGGATTCAGGTCGATCTTCAGGCTGCAGATCGTGACGGTGTCGTCGCAGAACTTGTTCAGACCCTGTTGCAGGGGAGTGAAGAGGCGGATGCTGGGGAAATCATGAAAGCCATGATTCATCGGGAGGACAAGGGTTCCACTGCGATACTGCCTCGGTTCGCACTCCCGCATGCTCGGACCTCAGCCTCTCCCGGTTTTGTCGTTTCGCTGGGAATCTCTCGGGACGGAGTCGATTTTGGAGCCCCCGACGGGAGCAAGACGCATGTGTTCTTCTGTATTTCCCATCACCCGGAGAATCACGGGCGTTATCTGGATCTGCTCTCCCGGATCTCGCTGCTTTTTTCAGAACCCTCCTTCCTGGAGGGATTGATGGAAGCTGTATCTGTGGAAGAGGTTTGCTCTCTTATTCAGCGGAGAGAAGAGGACCTTTTTACCGTCAACTCCTGATCGAGTCGGTGGCGGTATCTTTCTCTTGGCGAGTGGGAAACAGCTCCAGAAGGTGTTTTCGGGAGTCATGATCATGGAGTCTAGGCGATTCCGGCATGAAATGCCTACGTCCAGTCCACGCCGATTTCGGGTTCCTGGAGGATGAAACTATATCCTCTAGGTCGACTTGACGTTATGAATCGGTACAATAATCGGCTTCCTGTTCGCATTTGTAATCAAGAATCTGACAGTCGTCTGAAAACGAGATTTCTCGGAGATATTTGTCATGGCCATGGATCCCAAGGACCTGTTGAAGGAACATGGAGAAAAGCTTCTTCTGGGAGCTTCGGTGTTAACGTTTATCTACGTTTTCTTCTTTGGTGGTGGGGACGCTGGGGTCGGGAAAACCTTGAATGAGATTGAATCGATGAAAAAAGGGATCGATTCGGCTCGTCAGAAGAAGGCTCCAGACATCGGTGCCGTTGGGAAAATTTCATCCGAGGTTTCGAAACGCTGGGAAAAAGTGCGGGGCGCAGATCTGAACGCTTCCTGGGCATTTTTTACCGTCAAACCTTTCGATCCTGACAAGGTTTTCGAAATCGAAGTGCCACCAGAAAAGCAGGTGGTGATCGCTCCTTCCGAACTCACAGTCACCCCCGATGAAAAAGGCAAGTTCCTGGATGTCTCCTGGACCGCTCCATCGAGCGAAACGGAGATTGATGGGAAGGTCAAAAAAGTTTCAGATACCTACGGTTTCGTTATTTACCGCTGGACGGGAAAACAGGAGGGGGCTGGAAAAGGTGGCGCTCAGGAGTCCAATCTGTTTCGCGTTTTGCTAGGTGAAGAAACGCAGTATCGAGACGAAGATGTACGTGCCAATGAGGTTTATCACTATACCGTTTCGGTATTGACCCAAGCCCGCGAGGCGCAGGGGGGAAGTATCTGGAAGTGTGCTCTTGGGGCCTTGATCGAAAAGGAAAAGGCCCGGGTTCCTTCCGATTGGGATGAAGAAAAGCTGGAAGAGGCTCGTCAGACGACGTCGTTGCGTCGAAGTGAGTCCACTGAGAGCGTCTCCAAAAAGGTGCCCGATAATGTCGAGCTGGAGTTCTTGAGCTATACCAGCGGCATGGCAACCATCATGGTGACCAAGCGTTTCAAGGGAGACATCAAAGTGTCTAAGCGCTTCTTTTTGCGCAAAAATAGTCGGATCGGCAAGAAGAACGTTCGCCAGAAAGTGGATGGGAGTGAAAAACGCAACTGGGACATGACCACCAAGTACACCTTGATAGAGGTCGAGAGTTTTCCGGTTCCGGTTATGGCTGAGGTTACGGAGACGAAATACTCCTATGATGGTGGGAAAAAGCAGGCATGGGCTGCAGAAGGACTGGTTAAGTTCAAGGAAAAGCATCCCGATGCGGAGATGGCTATCGATGATCAGGGCAAGATGGTTAAGCGTCGCGTTCCGGTTCCGGCCATGGATTCGGAAGGTAAGCCCAAAATGACCAACAGTTACAAAGCGATTGTTCGGGATATCGAGGGCAATAAGTACACCTATAACATGGCCGATAAGTAGATTTTGAAACGGTGGGGGGAAGCATCGGAAATCCGTTCGCAACTTGTCAGCAAGTCGTGTCTGGATCTATAATTACAATTCTTGTGTTCCCTGTGGTTGTTCCCCGATAAGTCCAGATTCTGAAGGCAATCATGCCCCGGCTTCTGATTCGAAACAAGGTTGATGGTCGGATTCGAAAAATCGATCTGACTGTCAATAAGTTCACGATCGGGAAGAGTCCCGAAAACGATCTCGTATTGGCCCGTCCGGGAATTAGTAGTTCTCATTGCACCCTCTATTTCTATCCGCCGGATAAGAAGTTTCGGATTCGGGACATGGGGAGTTCCAACGGTACCTATGTGGATGGTGCGCGTATCGAGTCCGATACGGTGCTCGATCACGGAACCCGAATTCAGATCGGTGAATTCGAGATCCAGTACAAGGCCGACCGGAAACAGACTGAAAGTGATCTGGATCACCAGGAAGACCTGAAGCGAGCGCTCGCGGATGAAGGCGTGGCGGTGGAGCAGACTGCGCCCGAGCGAAGTGTATCGGAAGAGGGAGGGGCGATCCCGGTCGAGATCAAAAAGGAAATTCATGAGCAATTGCTGGGCGATCGGCGATTGCGACATATGGATTTTACGCAGGTCAGTGAAGAAGAGGCTCGAGAAAAAACCCGGGAGGTGGTCGAAGAGATCATCAAGGGGATTCGGAAAAAAATTCCGAAAAATATTTCTCGCAGGCGGCTCATTCGAGAAATCCTGGATGAAGCTCTGGGGTTGGGTCCGCTGGAAGATCTTTTGAGTGACTCTTCGGTGACCGAGATCATGGTCAATCGTTACGATCGAATCTACATCGAGCGTGACGGAAGATTACAACTGTCCGAGAAGAGGTTCATCGAAGATCAGCAAGTCGTTCAGGCGATCCAGCGAATCATTGCTCCTATCGGGAGACTTATCAATGAATCCAGTCCGATGGTGGATGCCCGTTTGAAGGATGGCTCACGAGTGAATGCGGTGATTTCACCGCTTGCGGTCAGTGGGCCGAGTTTGACCATCCGGAAGTTTCCTGAAAATCGACTTTCGATGGAAGGCCTGATCAGCTTCGGATCTCTCAGTCCAGCTATGGCTAGCTTTCTCGAACTGATCGTTCGTGAGCACAAGAACATTATTATTTCCGGTGGTACCGGTTCGGGGAAGACCACGCTACTCAATGTGCTGGGATCCTATATTCCGGAAGGAGATCGGATCGTTACTGTCGAGGATGTGGCGGAGTTGCAGTTACCCCAGGATCATGTCGTGAATCTCGAGACCAAGCCGCCCAACCTCGAGGGAGAAGGGGCTGTCGAAATTCGTGACCTGGTGAGAAATTCTTTGCGGATGCGACCGGATCGGATCATGGTCGGCGAATGTCGTGGGGGCGAAGCTTTGGATATGTTGCAGGCGATGAATACCGGTCATGATGGAAGCATGACGACTCTTCATGCCAACACTCCCGTCGATGCCATGGGACGACTGGAAACTCTGGTCCTGATGTCCGGAATGGATTTGCCATCACAGGCAATTCGAACCCAAATATCCAGCGCGGTTGATCTGGTCGTTCAGCAGACTCGCCTCAAAGATGGCGCCCGGAAAGTGACTTATATTACCGAGATCGCGCCTCTGGATGATGGAGAGTTTCTTCTACAGGATATCTTCCGGTTTCAGGAAACCGGAATGGATGAGGATGGGAAAATTTTGGGAGAATACTTGCCCACAGGACATATTCCCGACTTTGTTCATGAGATGAACCAAAGAGGAGTGGGGGTCGATATGGGGATTTTTGGCACATGACATTTTGCCGAAATTCTTCACGGTTATTCTTCGGGAGGTCCTTTTGAACCTCCCGACGAGTTGTCCTGTTTGGGTTTTGGCCCAGATGACGTCCATGAATTCCGGGGTGGATCCCGCTTCCGGTTTTGACGCTTTCGAGGGAATGGTCCTGGCGATTGTGTTCCTCTCGGTGGTGGTCTTTACGTCTCTTGGGGTCGTGCTATTCTCCCGCGGGTGGGACTCTTATGAGGAGAGATACCTCGAAGATGCGGGGCGGTCGATGGAGGCGATGTTTTTGACCATTCCTCCGCAGGTTCTGATCTATCTCTCCTCGCTACTCTTCTTTTTGGTAACGGTAGGACTGTCGATGGCGATGGGGGGGGCCTTGCTCCTTCCGGGGGTGTTTGGGCTTTGTGCCGCGGGAGCGCCTCGTGCCATGCTCAAGCGTTTGAAAAAGAATCGGGAGACGAAATTCAGGCAACAACTTTTGCCCGCACTGCAGGGGCTATCGAATAATCTCAAAGCGGGATTTTCCTTACCCAAGAGTTGGGAGCAAATCGCAAATGAGTCGATCAATCCGATGAAGCAAGAGGTGAGAATCCTTTTGCAAGAAATACGGTTGGGGTCGAGCATGGAAGAAGCGGTCGATAGCTTGTACGAACGTCTTCCTTCTGAAGATCTTGCTCTCGTGGCGACCGCTGTCCATATCGCCGGGAAGGTGGGAGGGAACTTGCCCGCAATATTCTCCAATCTGGAAAATATCATCAGGGAGCGAAATCGGATCGAAGGTAAGATCGGTTCCATGACGGGGCAGGGGCGGTTTCAAGCCATCGTGGTCGCTCTTCTCCCCGCGTTGTTGGTCGTGGCGTTGTCGTACATCAACCCTGAATTCATGGATCCTTTGTTTCATACTACCGCCGGTTGGGTCATCATCACGATCGTGTTTTTGCTCGATTTTATCGGTTACTGGATGATACAGAAAATTGTTGGAATCGATATCTGAGATGGTTGTGTGAAGGGAGTCACGGAGAACCGATATGGGTGAAGTTTTGTTCTATTGTCTTTTGCTGGGACTCAGCGCGGGACTTTTCTTCTTCGCGGCGAATGTCTGGGCACGGCAGACCGTCGCGGAAGTGAATATCGAAAAGGATGTGGAAACGGTCACGACCAGCCCTTTCTTCCGGATGCTACTACCGTTCATCCAGGTGGTTGCTCACTATATCGCCAAGGTGCCGGATATCGCTTTAGATGAGGGACTGGGGATCTACGGAGATTCACGGTTGCAGCAAGCTGGTATTTTGGGTCGATTTCGGCTCGCTTTGGGGCGGACTCGAACTTACCTAGGCCGGCAATTGACAGCCGCGGGCAAATCGGATGTGTTCACTCCAGATGAGATGCTAGCTACCATGTTTCTCAGCAGCGTGATTTTGGGCGCATTGAGCGTTGCCTTCTGGCAAATCATTCCAGCGACCTTGTGTACTCTGATTTTCGTTACGTTTGGCTATTATTTCCCGGTTTTGAGTCTGCGGGACACGGTGCGCCGGCGGCAGCGAAAGATTGTACGCCAATTGCCCTTTTCTATCGATTTGCTGGCATTAGCTCTGGATGCCGGACTGGATTTTACTTCGGGTCTAACTCGCATTGTCGAGCGCCAGCGAGGAACCCCTATTGCGGAAGAGTTTGGGGAAATGCTCCGGCAAATTCGGTACGGTATGAGTCGTAAAAAAGCGCTCCAGGAACTGGCCGATCGCACCCTGGTGGAGGATGTGATCAGTTTCAGCAATAATCTGATCCAGGCGGATGATCTGGGGAGTCCGATCGGTCCGATTCTTCGGGTACAGTCAGAGGTTATGCGAGTCAAACGTTTTCAGAGAGCGGAAAAGTTAGCGGGGGAAGCGCCGGTCAAAATGCTGTTACCGTTGACTTGCTTTATCATGCCCACGGTTTTTATCGTCTTGTTTTCCCCGATGCTGATCGAACATATGGGGTGGGGTTGAGGTTGTGGGGCGTCTTGTGCGATTGCGGACGATCGAGGGCGTTGTCCTGGCAGAATCTCTGGAGATCGCGGAAACGTTTCTGGAACGTACTCGAGGTTTGTTAGGGCGGAACTCGATTGAAGAAGGTGGGGGCTTGTATCTCCGTCCATGCAGTAGTATCCATATGTTCTTCATGCGTTTTGCGATCGATGTTCTGTTCGTCGCTCGAGATTTACGTGTTTGCCGAGTGGTCCACCGATTGCGACCGTGGCGATTTGCCGGATGTGTGGGGGCCTATGGAACTATCGAATTACCGGAGGGGTGCCTTTCACGTGTGTCTGTTCAAAGAGGAGATCGGCTGGTGATAGAAGATCCTTTAGCATGTGAGGTCTCAGATGCCTCGCGCTAGGATTACGATGCTCACTGGCGAGGAGAAAGGGACCTCCTACGAATTGTCGGACATGACATTTTCTCTGGGGCGTGTTTATACGAACGATATCGTCCTGGAGGGATCCAAGGTCTCTCGAAAACATGCGAAAATTTCTTACCGTGCCGGAGGTTATGTGCTCACCGACTTGGGGGCAAAAAATCGCCCTCGAGTCAACGGTGAACCCGTGACCGAAAAACATCTCGAAACAGATGATGAAATCAAAATCGGTGGGTTCCGTATGCGTTTCGAAGTTCTGGAGATCGAGGGCGTCGATTCCAGCGGCGATCCCGAGGATGTGGATGATGGTACTCAGTTGGTCGATATGGAAGGTCTTCTGCAGGGAGCGGGGCCGGATATGGCTTTGATCGACACCGGGGATGGAGGTACCGAAGTGGTTCCGATCGAGCAGCTGCTCGACGCTCCTGAACCGCCCCCAGATTGGGGTCGGCAGCGTTCGAAGTCGAAAAAGAAGTCCAGGAGAAAAAATGTAGCTCCCGTTTCTTCGGGAGACGCTGAACCGGGAACCGAACTACTCGATATGGGGAGCTTCCTGCAGCCCGAACAGATAGATCTGAATCAACTCGAACAGCAGAACCTCGGATCCGATAGTGGGGGGGCGGATCTTGATGGAGAAATGCGTGTTCGCCGAGATGCGTCGGATCTTGGCGGGACCGATTTGTTGAACATGGATGATGTTCTTGTTGCCGGGGGAGCAGGACTGAGCCAGCTGCGACCCATTCACTATGCGATGGGGGGAGGGCTGCTCCTCTTTGCGATATTTTTCGTTTGGAATATCAAGGAGACATTCTTTTCCAAGAAAAGTTTTCGTACAGAAGAAAAACTGGTGGTTGGCAGAAACAAGGTCCTGGTGGTGGCTGTCGATCAAGGTGCGGATTTAATGGTTTCCGAAAGCCGTTTGTTGAATGTTCTGGACAAGGACGCGCTTGGGGCCACATGGATAGCCAAGTCTCTCGACAAGCGCCGGAATCGTTACGTATTTCATATTTTGCTCGAACCTCGGATTCGAGAAAATACGATCATTACCATCGATTATAAGAATGAGAATCGGTGGTATATCCTTTGTAAGATTGCGCCGAAGCCTCGCGTCCGGGCTGAAAAGACCAGCAAGGAAGAGACCTTGAAAGAAGTTCGACGTCTTTTTGCGGATGCCACCAGGAAATATGAGGATCGTCGGAGTAATCTGGATAATTATCGGGAGTCTTACCAGAATTGCCGACAAGCCATCGACCTCTTGCGAACCATTCCATTTGGTCAATTTCTTGAGGAGTATCGGAAGGCCAAGCCTTTTCTGGAAAAAGTCGGGGACGATCTCGACCGTCAATTCGAAAAACGTCATAAACTATTTGCTGGAGAGGAGAAGAATCCTACCGAGGCTCTTCGTCTTCTCGAGGAGATGTGTCGATTACGTCGGAGCGACTACGAGAAGCGGTATCTGATCAAGAAAACGGAGTACGATTTGCGTCGTAAGTCCACAAAGTACAAGATGTACAAACAGCCCGTTCAGCGAGATTCGCTGGGTGGGGAGGATATGGACTGATGGCGATTTCAGGGAGACCGGTGCCAGGGGTAGGAATCGGCCCGGAAGAACCGACATCGGCTATTCCCGGTGGCGTTCTCACCGTTCTTGGTGGGGCTTCACGGACGGTTCATCGTATGACAGGTGAACGCTATACCGCTGGAAACAACGATGCCAATCACTTCGTTTTCGAAACAGACGGTATTTCTAGCTTTCATTGCGAATTTATTCGGCAGGAAGATGGTTGGTATCTCAAGGATCTTGGCAGTACCAACGGGACCTTCGTGAACGGGGAGAGAGTGGTCAAAAAGCGCCTTCAGGAAAAGGACCGGATTCTCCTGGGGAAGATTCACCTCCGTTTCGATTTCGATGTGCCGCGGTCCGTGAACTGGACCCTGATCGGAAGCGTAGGCGGCGGTCTAGCGGTTGTTCTGACTATTTTGCTTTTTGCCGCGGGAGGTGCCGAAAGTGGCCCGGAAGCTCCCGGTCGGGTGGTTCGCTACGAAGTTTTGATGGAGAAGGGGCTTCAACAGTATCTAGATCAGGACCTGGAAACCTCTTTTACAACGTTTCGTAAAGCCAAGAAGCTTTACGGGAATAAATACCCGGCTCCTAACCTCTTTCTCCAGATCTGCAATTTGCGATTGGAAAATAGTGATCCAACCAATTTCCCGTGGGAACAGTTGGTTGAAGCTTATGGGAAATTGATCCCGGTCGCTCCCAAGAGCAAGCTGTACAAGACCTTTTTGTCCGATATCGTCAAGAAGACACGTGAAAATGGAGAGTGCTGTGAATTGATCTCCAGTTTCTTTCTCGAAAAGGCTGACGACGAACAGAAGTATGCCGATCTGAAGCGGGCTGAAAGGCGATATGGAGATACCGAGATCTTTCGCCTGGTACGTCGGCAGTTCATTGATCTTTCCGAGAAATTGATTCGAAATGCCAAGGAAGACGCGAAGACGAGCGAAAGTTTAGCTGTCGATGCCATTCAGTCCGGAGACTTCAAGGAGAGCGGGGCATTCTGGGTGGTTTCAGTCGAGAATATCAAGCGCGCTCAGGCGTATTCGCTTACCCGAGAGAATCGAGACCTAGAACGTTTGTTGCGCAAGTATGTTCGCCATCTGGATGACTTTCAGAAGTTTCAGGAGGGAGAGCAGGCGTACGGGCGGGGAGAATATCCCAAGGCGACAACGTCTTTTCGATTGATCGATAGTGAAAGTCTCTACTATGCGGAAGCTAACCGACTTCTGGTTCGTATTCAGATCCAGGAAAAGGTAGAGAGGATCGAGGAGGTCTACTTGCGGGGACGAGTGGATAAAGCGATTCGAGATATGGAACGATTGATGGAAGATTCTCGGGATCACCCGGAAGCGGTGTCGAGGCTTAAAGGTTTGCTGAAAAAGTATGAGGTTGTCAGAGAGGCCTATTCCAGAGCTTCTGGGGATATGGACGCTTATCGCCGATCAACAACTCCTGTCGAGGGGCTTCGGTACAAGAGGATTCTGATGGAATGCGATACGATCCTCAAACACGACAAATCCTCATCAAGTACCTATGTGACCAAGGCGCGAGAAATCCGTCGGGAGGTGGAGCGTTCGATCGAGGATTTGCGCCAGAAATTTTTCCAGGAAACCGTGGATCACCTACGTAAGCAAAGCTACGAGAAGGCCCTTCGCAGTTACGAAAAGACGGTTGAGTATGAGATGTCTCGTGGATCAGTGAAGCGCATGTTCGCTACCGAATTGGAGAAGGTGGCCTCTGAAATCGTGACGACGGCCCAAAATCACAAGTACGGAGGTCGATTCGACGAGAATGACCGGGTCGGGTGTAGTTTGATCAAAACCTACCTTTCCCGACGCAATGATAGTTGGAAGAAGGCGGTTAAATTGCTGGAGGGGAAGTAAATGAAGGCTGGAGCCACCATCTGATGCAAATCCCTCGGCGCCTGGGAAAGTATGAAATCGAAGAACTCATTGGGCACGGTTCGATGGGAGCGGTATTCCGGGCGAAGCAAGATGTTCTGGGGCGAACGGTTGCCTTGAAAGTTTTGCCTCCAGAAAAAGCTCAGGAGGATGATGCGAAGGTGAAGCGCTTCAAGACCGAGGCGAGGTCGGCGGCCAAGTTGTTTCACCCTCATATCGCGACGATTTACGATATCGATTCTCAAGACGCGCTGATCTACTTCGTCATGCAGTATGTGGAGGGGGCTCCTCTGGATGAGGTGATCGAGGGGGGGGCGTCGACTCTCGAGGGGAAGTTGCGGATTTTTACTCAACTGGCGAGTGCCATGGCCTTGGCCCATCGGCATGGAATTGTTCACCGTGATATCAAGCCCTCGAACATCATGATCGATCCTGAAGGGGATGCGCACATGCTCGATTTTGGGATAGCCAAAATGGATGAGGGGCGTGACATTACTCGGGTTGGAGTTATCGTCGGAAGCGCCCCTTTCATGAGTCCAGAGCAGGCGCGGGGAGAAAAGGTGGACCTGCGAAGTGACATCTTCAGTCTTGGGGCTGTCATGTACAATTTGTTCGCGGGAGTCAAGCCGTTCCGGGCTTCTTCGAAAAAGGAGATGATTCTGCAGCGAATGAATCTGAAAAAACTGCCTCGCGAAGAGCAGCCTCGGGCGATTCTGGAACTGGCCCCCGATGTTCCGTCTCCAATCGTAAAGATTATCGATAAGTGTATGCGTCCCGATCGGGTGAATCGCTATCAGAATGATGAAGAGTTGATGGATGATCTGGATCGGTGTCGTGTTTTCCTCTCGAGTCGATTAGAAGACCAAAGTCTTTCCCGATTTGAATTTATGGTTCGCGAGCAACTGAACATCAGGGAACTGGCAGGGCCGTTGGTTTTGGCCGCGTTGATCCTGCTCGCGGGAATTCTCGTGCTTTTTTCGTCCATGGACTCGGGGGCTCCCGAGGTCTTGCCGTTCGAGGAGTTCGAGCGTAGCGGCGAGGCTTACGACGATTTACGAGGCTTTCTCGTTCGGGTTAAGTCGGCTTCGATTTTGAGCGAGGGCTAAGTTGTATGCCGCTGCTCCGGATCGAACGGGGTGAGGGTAAAGGCTCCACCTTTGTTATCGAGGAAAGTGGAACGATCGGTCGTGACCCCCAGGTCGAGGTGCCGATTGCGGATGAAAAAGCGAGTCGTCGTCACTGTCGAATCCTTTGCGGTGATGGCGGGTATGTGCTCGAAGATCTGGACTCCAAAAATGGAACCAGTCTCAATGGATCCAAGATTGCCGGAAAAGTCGCGGTCGAGCCGGGGGATCACTTCCGAATCGGTCTGACATGGTTCTCCTTTGGGGCCGATCTTCTTCGGAAGCGACTGGATGGGATCCTGGCTGACTACCGCATCGAGTCTTCGATCGAGCATGGAAGTGTGGGGGAGTTCTATCAGGTACAGCAGATTCCGCTTCGTCGTTCGGTGGCATTGAAGCTTCTCCCTCCCAGTCTTGTTCGAGGCCACCCTGAGGTCCGGGAGCGCTTCCTCTCCTCCCTGAAAACTTTGGCCACTCTCAATCATGCCAGTATTCCCACAATTCTCGATTTCGGCTCGGATGAGTCTTTGCTCTACTTCACGATGGAATGGATCGAAGAGGCGATGACCCTCTCTGAATATCAGGAGCCCGGGGAGCCGCTGGAAGTTCGAAATGCCCTTGGGATCGCTCTTTCCTGTGCCAGGGCTCTTCACTACGCACATGAACGTGGAGTGTTGCATCAAGATGTCAAACCTGAAAACGTTCAAGTGACCCCCTGGCGGGTGATGCTGGCTCATTTCGGTTTGGCTCGGATGTTGGGTGAAACGGTGGAGGAAACCGGGGCGGAAGCTATGACCGGGACGGTCGAGTACATGTCACCGGAGCAGTTAGGGGGGGGAGAGGCTGAAGCGCGATCGGATCTCTACAGCCTCGGTGTTTTGTTGTATGAAATGCTGGCGGGGATCCCTCCTTTTCGTGGGGAGACACCCTATGAGACGATCGAGTTGGCACTCAATGTACCGCCTAAACCGTTGTCGGCGATGCGTCCTGACTTGCCACCCCAAATCGGTTTATTAGTCGCTCGTTGTCTGGAGAAGGATCCCGACAGTCGCTATCCCACTGCCCAGGCGTTGGTGAGAGATCTGACAAAAGCTCGTAATCACTACGAAATTCTGGAGCTTCAGAGCGAAGGGGATCGGGTTCTGGTAACACTTAAAAACGAATTTTATGTGTTACTCGGCTGGCCACTTTTTCGCTGGGTTCTCTTCCCCCTTCTGGCCATCTTGGTTTTACTTCTTCTCCGCCTTCTCTTCTTTCGGTAGATCCATATGACCGAATCTGCCGGAGAGATTTTGATCGGACGCCTGGCGGTTCGCCTGGGTTACGTTACCAAGGAGGATGTGACTGAATGTCGCAAATTCCAGGAAGATGGCGAACAAACTCCTCTGGGGGATCTTTTCCTCAAGCGGGGATTGATTACTCCAGAGCAGTTGGCTCGGCTTCAGAAATTACGCAAAAAGAATTTACTCCGAAAGGGCGAAAAAGAAGCGGAGCGCGCGGAAGATCTCGAGATTGGGCGGCGAGCGGTTCGGATGGGGGTCCTTTCGGCGGATAACCTAGCTCACGCATTGAGGGTCCAAAAGGAAAGGAGTCCAAAGGGGCAAACGGTCCGGTTGGCTCAGGTTCTGATACGAGAAGGGGTCCTTCGTGTTCCGGATCTGTTGAAAGTTTTGCAGGTTGGGCAAGGGGTGGTGCTGGTCTGTTCGGCTTGTGGCAAAAGATTTAATTCGCGTAGATATCGGGCAGATCGGGTTTACGAGTGCCGACGGTGTGGTGAGGATCTCGTGGTCGAAGAGACCGGAAAGATCTCTCGGTCGGCTGAGAGTGTGGTCAGTGACTGGAGTGAGGATCGGCAGGGGGTCAACTCGTTCAAGAATTCAGGGTTTGTTGGTGATTACGAACTGATTGAAGAGATCGCCTCGGGAAGTTCCGGGACGGTGTTTCGTGCGCAACACAGCGCGTTGGATCGAACTGTGGCGATCAAGATTCTTCACTCGGATCGTAGCCTTTCTAGCGAATCCGTGGAGCGTTTTCGTCGAGAGGCGAGAGCCACGGCGCGGTTGTCGCATCCACATATCGTGAAGATTCATGATGTGGGCGTGCATGCAGGGCAAAACTATATTGTGATGGATTATGTCGAGGGACGATCTTTAGGCGAACATTTTGAGGATCACTCTTTGGATGTGAGTCAACTGGTGGCGCGTATCGAGGAAGTTGCAAGAGCTATCGATCATGCGCATCGCAGAGGAATCATTCATCGAGATCTGACCCCTTCAAATGTGATCTTGGATGGAACCGGTACGCCAAGAATTACGGATTTCGGTCTGGCGAAAAATCTGGAGGGGCAAGATCTTTCCCAGTCTGGAGTGGATATAGGAACTCCCTACTATATGCCGCCGGAGCAGGTCCTGGGGCGGGTGGCGGCCATTGATCGTCGCAGTGATGTTTGGAGCTTGGGGGTGATTCTTTATCAAGGACTTACCGGGGACTATCCATTTCCCGGAGAGAATCCCATCGAGGTGTATCACCAGATTCTTCATGTGGATCCTCGTCCACCCCATCGCAAGAATCCAGATGTGACCAAGTCGCTTTCGGCGATTGTTCTCAAGGCGATTGAAAAAGCCCCACGGAATCGATACCGCAGCGCCAGGGCGTTGGCGGAGGATCTGTCCAGTGTGACGCGTGGCAAGGACCCAGAGGCACGTCTTCCTGGATGGAGGAGGCGTATTGTTCGGTCCGCTCCCGGGTTGATTCCTGGTCTGGCTGTCTTCTTGTTGATGGCCCTCTTTGGGGTGTCCTATTACTTTTTTGGGTTCGACCGTGAAATGGATTTGGATACATCTCCAGGCTCTTCGGAGTCTGGCGGTACAGAATCCTCTTCCACTTCTTCTGAAGAAGGTCTGGAGGATACTCGCTTTCAGACTCATCTCGCGCTCGGAGAAACAAGCCTAGAAAGGTTTGAATTCGAATCGGCAAGAAAGGAGTTTGCCAAGGCGATCGAATTGAAACCAGAAGACCCGAAAGGCTATTGCGGAATGGCTCGAGCTCTGGCTTCGACTGGACAGAGAGAAGAGGCGCTAGGCTGGTTGGCCAAGTCGATTGAATTGGATGGATTTTACTGGGAGGCGTACAGGATTCGTGGAAGGATATATATGGACATGAAAAAATACGCAAAGGCGTATTCAGACCATCTTCGAGTCGCGACGCGATTCCAGTCTGAAGACTCGAGATCTCACTTCCTATGCGCGCAATCCCTGTACTGGAAGCATCTTAGTGAGACAACACTTTCTTCTCCTCAGATGAAGGTGTTGGAGCAGATACGGTTGCATCTTAACGATGCCCTGGCTTTGGATGCAAAGCGGTCCCGGGCCTATTTCGTTCGGGGAAATCTTTTTCTTTTCTATCACAAACATCATGTGAGTTCGGCGGATCAGAATCTGCGGACTGCCATTTCTGATTATTCGAGATCGATTGAAGCCGACCCCAATCATGTTTACAGCTGGATTAATCGTGGGTTGGCCCGCATGCTTCTCGCCCTGGCCGAAGGGAGGCAAAAAGGGTTTGAAGAAGCGTTTAGCGATCTGAATGAAGCCTATGAAATCGATCCAGATATTGTGGGCAGTTTCCTCGAGTTTGGTATTCAGCAACGAGTCGACGCGCAACGGTTTGGAATCACTCGGGAAGAATTGGAGGTTTTTCTCTCCCGCTTACGCGGCTTCTTGGGACTGATCGAGTCCGCGGGAGGCGGTTCAATTCCTCGTTTGCAGGTTGTGTTGGGTCTGTACCATCTCTATCAGAAAAACTATGAACGGGCTCTGCTCCATTTCGAGAAGGAAATCGTACGTAAGCCCTATGAACGTAAGTCCTATTACTTCAGGGGATTGACCTTTGAAATGATGGGGCGTTTCGAGGATGCAGAGAGGGACTTCAAACGTGTTTTGGAGACGGATCGAGAGGACTTTTTTGCCTGGTTGCATCTGGGAAAGACCTGGATGAAATCGAAGCAATTCGAGAAGGCGGTCGGTGCGTTCGAGAAGGCGATTTGGATCGGCGGGCAAAATGTTTCGTTCGCATTTTATGGGGTGGGAATGGTCCGATTTCTTCAGAAGCGATGGGGGCTCGCTTTGAAAGCGTTTCGGGAGGGACATCGTCATAGTCCACAGGACAAACGAGGGCTTTGTCTTCAAGCGCTGGTGCTCGCGACCGACGAGGAAAACCCGCACCTGAATCCGGAGAGTGCGCTCGACCTGGTCTCTCAGGCGTTGCGGTATGACAAAACGGTTTCGTTGGCGTGGGGAGTGGGAGCTCGAGCTTATTTTGTTCTCGGCCAGAAGGCTCGTGCAGTGGAGTGGGCTGAAAGAGGGAGGGATCTCGGGCCGGTCCATTGGTACTTCGATCGGACCTGGTTCGAAGAGGAAATTGTCCGTTTCCAGGGTGGGGGATGATGAACTGGTTGCGCGTCGACCCTTTTCTCTTCGACAACCGGATGTGACGTCGCCTCAAATACCTCGAGGTAGGCTCAGGCCTCAGGAGCGTCGGGGATCGGTGGAGAGGAAATCGCCTGTTCTATTCGGTTACGACCTCCTCGTTTGGCCCGATAAAGAGCCTGGTCGACTTTGGAGAGGAGCGCTTCTGCGTTTTCATCCGGATTTCGCTGCCCGATGCCGATACTCACGGTGAGTTGGATCGGGGTCTGTTTGGCGTTGAAACTAAATCGTTCGGCTGAACTACGTATCCGTTCTGCGACTTGCTGCCCAACCGTGTAGGTCGTTCCTCGAAGGAGAATGGCAAACTCTTCACCGCCATAACGCGCCGGAATGTCTTCATCGCGGAGATTTTGACGCAAAAGTTGCCCCAGTTCTCTGAGGACCTGGTCTCCGGCTGGGTGGCCGTAGGTATCGTTGATCTGCTTGAAGTGATCGATATCTAGCATGATCAGTATCAAGGGATCCTTGGACTGCGGTCCTTTTCGGATGAGCTCCTGAAGTCGCTGGAAAAAATGTCGCCGGAGATAGACTTGGGTGAGGCTGTCAACCGTGGCGCGTTCGTAAAGTTCGGCGTTGTGGAGGGCAATGCCGACCTGATTCGCGAGAATCATGAGAACTTCCTGGTCGTTAGCGGTAAAGGTTCGCCCATCTCTTTTGTCGGTCAGATTTACAACTCCATGAGGTTTCTCCCCCTGGATGCAGATGGGAACGAGGAGGCAACTGTCGGTTTTGTATTGAGGACGTTGAGACAGTGGGGGAGGGGGCGAGAACTCAGGAGACTCCGAGTCCGAGGGGGCCGTCTGTCCCGAAAGGCGTAGAGGGCGGTTGTTCTGGAAAACCCAACCGGCCAATCCCTCATCGGAGGGAGTTTGCTGGCGACGTATGAGCTTGCGGTCAAGGCCCATCGCGTGTTCGATTCGCAGTGTGGTCTCTCCGCTGTGATCCGATGACGTCATGATCGAGCAACGATCCACGCCGAATACAATATGCAGCTGCTGAACGGCTTCTTGAAGGATATTGCGAGTGCTCAGGTGACGAGCAATTCGGGTGATGGCTGTGGCAACCTTGTGGATATTCTGAACATGCTGTCGGCGGTGCTCATACAGTTGAACATTGAGGATCGCGCCAGCGGCTTGATAGGCGACCATGTTCAGAAGTTTGTGATCCGCTTCGGAAAAAGCTTGGGATGCGTAGGCTGTATCCAGGCAGATCACTCCGACAAATTCCTGGTCGTGAAGAAGAGGCACGCAAAGCGCGGATCGGATTTGCTGATCAACGATGCTCTCGCCGGAAAGGAATCTTTCATCATCCATCGCGTCTTCGGTAAGGACACTTTCTCGGGTTCGTTGCACTTCGCGTATCAAAGTGCGGGAGATCTGTCCTGTAGAGCGGGAGGAAAGCCCGTCTCTCGATCGGGTGGCCATGGGGCGAAGTCGTCTGGATTCCTCTTCGCGAAGGTAGATGTAGCCTCGATCAGCTGGGAGTAATTCGAAAAGAACATTCAGGATCTGTTCGAGAAGGTCGTCCAGTTTTACGATGGAATTGATTACGTGACTGATTCGGGTCAGTGTTTTCAGGCGATCTGCTTCTCGATCCAGTCCAACAAATGTGTTGAGAAGGCTATTCGAATTTTCGAAAGATTTTCTTCGGCTCGAGATCGAGTTTTCTTCTAACTCCACGCTAGAGATGAAATCTTGTAGCTGGTTTCGAGAGGGATCATGGTCCTCGTTGAAAAGGAGCATGAGATCTCCCATCACCACCATGTCGCCGTGATGAAGAGGACTTTCCTCGAGGATCTCTCCGTTGACGAGTAAAGGGATGGTTGAACTCAGATTCCGGATATGAAAAAGTCCGTGAATCTGGGCGATTTGGGCTTGAAGCTCCTGGGATCTTCGTTCAGGAAGAAGGATGATACTCTCCGAGTGGGTGCCGATTTTGTCTCCATCTGAAACTTCGTAGGTTCGACCCACTTGTGGGCCTTCGATGACGACAAATTGAGGCAACGCAATCTCCGAGTCTGCCGGGTGGAATAAAGCTTTCGGCATGTGATGTAATGATGGAAATATTGTATCGATCGGCGGGTGATTCGAGGAGGCTACGATTCACACAAAGAGGATACTTTTGCTCGCAATCGTATAATGCCACTTCTTGGCCGGTTCTTGTGAGGTAATTTGTTGTTTATGGAGACTTGCGAATGATATCCATCGATGAGGCTCTCAGGCGTGTTCTCCTGCAGGTGCCGGATTCCAGGACTGAAGTGGTCGAACTTCAATTTTCTGAAGGGCGTGTACTCGCGGAGGATGTGGTCAGCGACTTAGATATTCCGCCGTTTCATCGAAGTGCTATGGATGGATTCGCTGTTCGCTCGAAAGATGTTCGTCAGGTGCCGGTGAAATTGGAATGTGTAGGGGAAGTTCCTGCCGGTTCGATTTCGCCTATCGAACTGAAGCCCGGGCAGGTCGTTTCGATCATGACGGGTGCTCCGGTCCCCGCGGGGGCAGACTCTGTGGTTCGTGTTGAAGATACTTCCCGAGAAAATGGCGGGAAAACGGTTCGGTTTGAAGTGTCGGTACCGGAGGGAATGAACATCGAACCTCAAGGGCGGATTACGAAAGTGGGACATGTCGTTTTGCCAGCGGGAACCTGTATGGTCCCCGCCGCGGTTGGGGTCGCGGCCATGGTGGGCAGAAGCCAGGTGCGGGTCTTTGCCCGACCCCGAGTCGCTTTCGTGTCAACCGGTGACGAATTGGTTGAAATCGATCGTGTGCCCGAACCGGGCCAGATACGGAATTCAAATCGATATACAATTGAAAGTATGGCTCGGTGCGCGGGAGCAGAAGTTGTCTGGTCCCGGCTTCTTCCTGACGATCTGGAAGTGACGCGAGCCACACTGCGTGAAGCGATAGGTCACATCGATGTACTCCTCTTCTCGGGTGGTGTTTCCATGGGAGAGTACGATTTTGTTCATCGCGCTATGCATGCGGAAAATGTCGAGATGCAGTTCGAGAAAGTTGCGGTTAAGCCAGGAAAGCCTCTCAGTTTCGGGCGTGCGGGAACGACGATGGTTTTTGGGCTTCCGGGAAATCCGGTCTCCAGTTTCATTACCTTTCTGTTGTTCGTCGGTCCTACGTTGAGGAAAATGTCCGGACGCAAAGATATTCCACTGGTAACCGTTCGTGCGCGACTGGAATCCGAGAAGCCTTTAAGGGGCTCGAATCGGGTTCAGTACCTACCTGCCCGTTTGGAATCCACCGGGGAGGAGGGGTGGGTGGTTCACCCTCTGCCCTGGGCCGGTTCGGCTGATCTTTGTCGTCTCGTGGATGTCGATGGGTTTCTCGAGGTTCCTATTCAAGAAGAGTCGATCGAATCAGGATGTTCCGTTCGAGTGATTGTCTCAAAACATCTGATAGGAGGTGGGCTGGATGCGTGAGTCGATTTTGCTCACCTTGGGAGTGGCTCTGGGAGCCCTTCTGACGATTCTGGCCTTTCCCCCCTTTGGACTGGATGTTCTTATCTTCTTGGCCCCTGTTCCTTGGCTTCTGGTCGCTCTGCGTGCGGGACCACGAATCGGTTTCGTGTACGGTTATCTGGGGAGTTTGGCCGTTTACCTGATCGGTTTGCGATGGATGTCGGTGGTGAGTTGGCCGGGGTTGATCGTCTCTTCAGTGATCCTGTCGTTTTATGGCGGTCTCCTCTTTTCCATCATCGGGTGGATCGCGCGTCGTACGAAGTGGCCGGTAGCTTGGGTGGCCCCCTTCGTCTGGGTGGTTCTGGACGGATTTCGCTCATTCGTGCTGACCGGGTTTGCCTGGCTGTATCTGGGACACGCTCTTTCCGGGCGATTGGCGTGGATTCAGATAGCCGACCTGTTCGGAGCTTACGGAGTTACGTTTGTAGTGGTTCTATTCGGGGCCACTGGCGTGGACCTGGTCTTGAAGAATCGTCGTTTACGCGTTTGCCTGGTAACCGGGTGTGTGGCGCTGTTCGTTCTGGCTTATGGTGTGGTTCAATTGAAATCGACCGCACCAATAGAGGGACCTCGAATTGCCTTGGTACAGGCCAACATCGCGCAGGAATTGAAAGTGGCGGGAACGCAACCCGAGGAGATTCTGGCCCGTCACATCTACTGGACTCGCCAAGCGTTGAGAGAAAACCCCGATCTGGTCGTTTGGCCGGAAACCATGTTTCCCGGGTTTTATGGGTACAGTTGTGTGGAAACGGTTCAAACTCAAGAGATGGTTCGTTCGGCCGGAATCCCTTTTTTGATCGGTTCCAACGCGGCTTCATTGCGAGAAACGGACGCAACCTATCAGGTCGCCAACAGCGCATTTTTCCTTGATGCTGAAGGAGAGGTTCTTGGGCGATGCGACAAGATCCATCTGGTCCCATTCGGGGAATATGTTCCAGGAAAGAGCGTTTTTCCTCGATTGGAAGAGATCGTGTTGGAGACAGCCCATTTCGTTCCGGAGATATCTTCGGGGAAAGAGCAGGTTCTTTTCGAATTGAAGGGGATCCGATTCGGTGTGCCCATCTGTTTCGAGGTCGTTCACCCATGGATCTCCCGATCTTTTGTGGGGCGAGGAGCCGACTTCCTCATTAATTTGACTAACGAGGGGTGGTTTCGGGGTTCAACGGAATATGAACAACTGGAACAGGTGGCAGTCTTTCGGGCGGTTGAGAACCGTGTACCGGTTGTTCGGTCAGGAAATAGTGGAATTACGGAAATCATCGAGTCGACTGGGAGAATCCGAATCGAAAATCGTCTCGAAGTAGACGGTCAATCAGTCGATGTCGAGGGGGTACTGGTTCGATCGATTCGACTGGACCCCAGGAGATCGCTGTACACCCGGTTAGGAGATGCGTTCGTTTTTCTGTGTGGATTCGTGGTTCTGGGTTTGCTCTGGCGAGCCCATCGGTCCTCTCCTGAAAAATCGGGGTAGGTGATAGAGAGGCTTGACCGGAGATTCAGGAACCGGCAAATATTCGTTCGAGCACTTCGCGAATAGCGGGTTGTGGAACTTCGCGTAGATCCTCTAAGCGTTTGCGGGCGAACTCGATATCCAGTGTTTCGAGGGCTTCTAGTGCGCGTACTCGAACAGAAATTGAGGGGTCGGATCGCACCGAAGATTCGAGGGCGTCGAGAATCGACCGGTTGGAAATACCGATAAGGCTGATGGATTGGGCAGCTTCGGCTCGACAGTTATCGGTCAAGGCGTCGGGGGGGAATCGGGGGTTATGACCCAGTGTGAGGATGTTGAGAAGGACTGGTAGCGCTTCAGGGGCTTGAAGTCGTCCCAGGATGTAGGTGGAAATTGGAGCCGCTGGGTGTTCGGGGGTGCTGGCTACCTTGAGGAGCCGTTGAACGGTTTCGGGGTTTCGGAATCGGATGAGTAGCCCAGCGCAAGTCATACGGAGTGAACGGTCCGTATTCGGGCGAAGGATAATATCGGTCAGCGGGCCCGAGAGTTTCGACGTGCCAATTTTCAGCAGGAGATCGGCCAGGAGTCGGCGACGAGAGGCGTCCACTCGACTGAGCAGGTCCAGGCATGTGGGGACGAGATGTTTGGCCTCCATCGCTTGCAGGATTTCAACGATATCTTCATCCCGAAAGGGGTGTTGGGTGCGGTCACTTGAGAGCATTCGAGAAAGAAGCCAGGAGCTGATCGGGTGTCCCATTTGGACGAGGCGTTTTCGGATTTCTACCGCGCGCGCGTCGTCTAGGTTGGGATTTCCATATTTTTCCAGTAGATCGAGAGCGGTCTTGCGGGTTTCTGGAGGGAGTTCCGGAGTGGGAAATCGGTGGGATTGCTTGGGCAGTGGTGGGGACGGGGCAGGAGGTTTGGGCGACCTGGGGGGCTTATCCCGTGAGCAACTTCCGGTTCCCAGAAGAGCGAGCAGAAGAAATGAAGTGATGTGGAGGCGTTTCATGATGGGCTGGGTTTGATAAAGGGGGTGACCGGTAGTGGAGTCCACCATTGAACGAGATCCAGATACCAGGCGCCAGGATCCCGGTAATGAAGACGTTTCTTGTGCCATCGAAAGGAGATCGACTTGACGCCATCGGTTACCTGGACAAGGTAGATATCTGATTTTTTGTCGGTTGTTTGTGCCGGATAGGATGGTGAGTCGGTGGATTCAGGGGGGGAGATCGAGGTGATTTTCTGGATTCGGATTTGATGCAGATTGATTGTTTCGAACTGAATGTGTACGTGGCGAAGAATGAATTCTCTGGCTAGTCGAATTCTTCGTTGGGTGGAAGACTCGGAGAGACTGTTCTCGCGGACGATCATCTCCTTGCGATTGGGAAGTTTGATGTGAACGAGTCCCGGGGCGGGTTCGGACCCGATTTTCGTCAAAATCGCGGGATATTGTTTCCTGTCGATTGTAACCAAAACGGAATCACCAATTCGGAATCCTGGTTCCTCTTGAGCCAACTCGATAAGCATTTTGAAGAGGGCGTGATGAGGGGGGCTCAACCTCTGGAGTCCCCGCAACCAGGCATGAAAATGAAGCTTGTCGACGAGGTTTTTCCCTGTTTGATGTTGTTTGTCCAGGTGTTCAAGCATCGGGACCAGGCTGGCTGAAATGGTCTCGAAATCTTTTTTGGCAATGAAATCGAGAAGAGTTGGGTAGGGGCCGATCCCTCGTTTTTTTCCATCTGTTTCGGTGAGCGTCGAGGCTTGATCTTCACGGAGGGTTTTGAGGAAAAGAGTTACGCGATCTTTCAGGATCTCTTCGGAAGAGGGATTGCTTCGAAGAATCAGGAAGGTGACCAAGATGGTCGCCAGTACGATTTGGATGAAAAGGAAGCGTTGCCAGATTCGCATTACGGTTGAATCCTGCCCGAGGAGGGGGGGGGAGAAAACCTGTCCCGCGAAGCGTATCCCAGGGTCAATAAGATAACCAGGAAGAACAGAAGGTGGGAAAGATCAAAAGATTGAGAACCTTCTCGGGTGGGGGACGGATCGGGCGGGTCGGGAAAGTCTACGGCCCGACCCGCGACTCGACTTTGATTTGAGTCGAGTAGGCTCACTCCGAGGTGGAAGTTCGAGGAATGCATGGGGCCGATCTGTCTGAAATGATCGATACCAGTCAATTTGGGGACAAGACGTCTGAGCGCTATGGGGACCGGTTGTCCGAATCGAAAGGTGGAAAGACGCCCTGGGGAGGGGAGAAGAAACTGGATTATGTGGTGCCAAAATATCCCGAATCCGGGTTGTTGCGTCCAATCGGAAACATCGGCGGGAAGAAATCCGAATGTGAGTCGGTGATTACCTTCCGCATTTTGGAAGTGCCTGGCAACAGGAGTGCCGTTGAGAGAAAGGAGAATATTCCCTCGGGGAGGAGGGGGCCTAAAGGAACGTAGGTGACGTCCGACAAGCGAACTGTTCCTGAGCCAGCGATCGTTTTCAGAACCTTCCAATGACCCGGATGCGGAGGGGGGATCGGGGGGGGTCAGGAAAAGAATCTGAAGAAGTGCTGTGTTTGGGGGCAGGGTATCTCGGGCGATGATGAGGTCACATGAATGGGGAGGAGAAAGCGTGACACCGCCGTTCGCCTCCAGTGCGTCTTCGACGCCTGGAAACAGATCGGGAGGAATGTGAACTCGTAGGGTAGGGTGTCGCCCAATCCAGATCTGATCGTCGAGTGAAAAAGGATCGTTCTCGATTCCTTCGACCTGAAGGCAGACCTGGTCTTGGTCGGTGAGATTGAGCCGAAAGGTCCGTTCGACTGTCCTGTTCGGTTCGAGAGGGATGGGAAACTGATGGAGCTTCCGATTGCTCTCGGTGTCGGTAATTTCAAGTCGAGCATTCGGGTGAGGTCGGTCGGAATAGTTCCGGATGACAATCATCGCCCGGTGGGTGTGGGGGGGAGATTCTTCTCGAGTGAGATCAAAAGCGATCAGTCCGACATTGTGGTTGGGTTCTTGGGCTACCTGAGTCCAATGTATCTGCGAAGGGAAATCTTTGGGCTCCGCGGGGGGACGGTCCGAGAAAAAGACCTGGGATTTAGATGTGGCTGGAAGGTTCCAGAGATCTTCCAGGCGGACTCGGGACGGGGCGCGGTCGGCATCGATGCGAGATTTCCATTCCGAGGAGTTCAAAATGTCTTGGATCTGCTCCAGAACCTGTTTCCCGTTGTCGAGATGAGCCTGTAGGCGCGGTGTATCTTCGATCAATACCTGCAAAGAGTGTTCGGCCCGGGAGTTGAGACCAGGGATGATGGGGCCGGCGGAAGCCAGGCACAGGGAGGCCAAAAGAGCGAACTGAATCCACTTCCATGGATCGGAGCGGTGACGCTGAAAGGCGTGTTGTTCCGTCAGTTGATCACGTACTCGACCCCAAATAATCAATGACGCCACTCGGGTTGTTTTTTGAGACGATCGATAACGACTCAAAAGAAACAAAACCGGGATCAGGCCAAGTAACCAAAGAAAATTGGGATGGGTAAAGGTCACCAGAAATTTCCGTCAGGACGACTTCGAAGACAAAAAAAGGCCCTGTTGCGAACAGGGCCCTGATACATTTTGCAGAGGTACGGTGTGAGGAGATCAGTCACCGATAATCTTCATGATCACTCCGCAAAGGAGAGAGCCGAGAACAACGATTCCGGCCAGAATGCCGAAAAAGAGCATTCCCTTTTGATTGTCCTCCTCTTCGACCTTGGAGTAATTTTCTGGATCGTATTGCAGTGTGAGATGATCTTCTGCGCCCAACCTACGTACGTAGGTGTCGTGAGCGGGACGAATGCAGTCGGCAGTATGTGAGATCTTGATCTTGTCAAGATCGTGGATGTACTGGCGAGCATTCCGGAGTTCCGTTGAGGCTTTCTGGAGCTTTTTGTGCGCATTGTCCCAGGTGGCGTTGGCGGCTTTCCAGGCCTCGGCATCGGTCGCGTCTACTTTGGATGGATCCGCCTTTTTGATCGCGGCTTGGGCGCGGGAATAGGCTTTTTCCTTCACCGCGACATGGGCTTCGAGTCGTTCGAGAATCGCTGTGCGGATGGCGTCTTGATCGAGAGTTTTCTCGAATTCTTCGCGAAGCAGTTTGAGTTTGATCTCTTGGGACGCCTCTTCCAGGCTCTCCAGCAAGGCGTTATTTCCTCGCCCTCTGGCATCTGCCAGTTCCAGAACGATATCCAGGTCGCAGAGGTTGTCGGAGAGGAAATAGAATGCGTCGTAAGTCTGTTCCAGTTCTTCTACGTCACGGCCTTTGGAGCGCCGATAGTCGAAGTACTTGGTTGCCCATGGTTTGTAGACAATCTCTTCGATGCCTAGGATGTTGCCCGTCTGGCTTTTTTTGAATTTGTAGCATTTGACGTGAGTCGCTTTCTTGTCTGGGTCCCATTGACAACTTTGGGCACTTACAAGACTGGAAGACAGGAAAACGAGGACCAGAGCGAGGATTGTTAGATGTCTCGTCAACACGACGTGGACTCCCTTTAAGCCTGTGAAGATGGAGATCGAAGCAGGTTGCCAACTATATCCGGCCAGATGGAGGTGTCAACTCGAATAAATGGTTCCTACGAAAGGGCTGGACCGATCGGAGGAGCCTAGATGTTTGGTTCGACTCTACGGTATCGTCGGCTCCGCATGGATAGATTAGGGAGGTTTCGGGTACTATAAAACGCATCATGCGCGCGGTTTATGCTGGAAGCTTCGATCCGATCACTCGAGGGCATCTCGACATTATTCGTCGGGCTTGCGGTCTGTTCGGGGGAGTTCTCATCGGTGTCGGGGAAAATGCGCGTAAAAAGAGTTGGTTTTCGCTGGAAGAACGGCTGGACTTGGTGAGGCAGAGTACCGCGGAGATCGACGGTGTCGAGGTTCTTCCCTTTCAAGGACTTGTGGTCGATTTCGCCCAAGAGCAAGAGTGTGATGTTCTGGTCCGAGGGTTGAGAGGGGCTGGAGACCTGGGCCAAGAATTTCCCATGGCTTTCACCAACCGGGATCTTGGTGGGGGTCTAGAAACGGTATTTTTGCTCGCTTCGCCGGAGAATCTTTTTGTCGCCAGTTCTCTGGTTCGAGAGGTCGCCTGGCACGGTGGGGCGATCGAGAAATATGTCCCTCGGGTGGTGGCCGAGGCTGTTCGGCGCAAACAGGTGCTTGCGAATCCGAAGGATGATTCCCCGGCTTGATTCGGCGAAGTGAGCGTCCTAAACTCTCGGAGTCTTGCATTTTTCATGAATCATGCTGATGAGGGTGCAGTGAAGAAAAATCCTATCCTTGCGGTCTTTCTCGCCTGGTTGATTCCCGGCGCGGGCCATTGGTATTTGGGGCGCCGTTTTCAGGCGGTTCTTTTCTTTTCTGTTTTGCTGTGCGCTTTCAGCGCCGGTTTTTCTATGGGAGAGATGCGGATCGTGACAAGTCGGGATCATCCGTACTATTTTTTGGGACAGATATTCTTGGGATTGCCGACTCTCGTCGCTTCTTGGGTCACCTCGGGTATGGAACCGTTTGGGGCGGAAATCCCAGGACTTGATATGGGTTTTCTTTACACCACGTGCGCGGGCCTCCTCAACGCTCTCGTGATCATGGATGCCCACGATTTGGGATGTCGTTCGGGGTCGGAAGCTTCCGAGCAGGGGCTGGCATGAATCCTTTGTTGGAACTCCTCCCGATCTGTTATGTGATCTCGGTGGTTTGTGTCGCGATCAAAGAAGAAAAGGTCTCGAGTTTCGTCGGAGAGGGAGTGAAGTTCTTTCTGCAACTCTATTTTGGAATTGTCTCCTTCGGAGCGGCCTTGTATCTCCTGTGTCAGTGGATTCGTTGACGGTGGGGGCGAGTCGGGGAATCGTCGCTTGGGTGGCAAGGCTGAACAATTCGGTTTTTATCGGCTTTTCTCTTTTTCTTCCGATCGTTCTTTTTGCACAGGATGAGGACCCGTCAGATCGGATTCGATACTCGGATCTGATCGTCTCGGCCGAGATCCTCAAAGTCGATTCGCAAGAGCTCGAGGTCGGTTCTGAAGGGATTCTGAAGGCCTATCGCATCCGCTGTCAGCTTCAGGAGGTTCTTGCCGGGCCAGCGCCTCCGACGACATTTGTGGTTCATGCGCAACGAAGAGTCGGTTCTGCGGATCAGAGGAAGCGGGTCGCCTGGCTTGCCGGCCGCCAGTATCTATTTTATTTGTGCTGGGACTCCGAGCATATTGGGGGCTATCGGTTGGTGAATCCGGATAAGGGGGCGGAACGTGTTTTCGAGGGGACCGTGGCCGAGGTCAAGCGCTTGCTCCGCGTGGCAGAGACGCAGAGGGGGTCGAGAATAGAAAATTCGGATTCGGGGTCTGAAGGGGCTCGGGAGAGGACTGTTCCCAGAGCTTCGACGCGGAGTGATTCGGTTTGTTTGAGAATTCTCTCTTCCTGGAAGGAGATCGATGCTGTCAACGAACCGGCTCTGATCTGGGTTCGCCTGATTCCGATTGGTCAGGAGGCTATTCGACTTTCCGCCGGATCCTGGATCGAAGATCTTCGAGTCGAGGTCTCTCTGGAGAAATCTCCAGGGGTGTGGAAGTTGATCGAACCCCATTCGACTCCCGACGAGGCGCGTTTTCCAACCGAACCCCCGGTGATTCGGTTGAAGGGGGGTCAGGCGCTGGACAGGGCTTTCGACCTGAGGCGTTTGTATCCTCCACTCCTGCCGGGACGGTATCGTGTGAGTGCGCGTATACCGGTAGCGACATTTCTCGAAAACTCCGAAGGCTCCAGCCATTCGGGCACAACTGCTGGAGTGATCGTTTCCGAAACGATTTACCTGACGATTCGTTCCGGTCGGTCCGTGGATGCGTCTCCGGATAGGGTCCGGTTTGTTCGATCGGGAGTTTGTTCGGGTGGGCATCTAGAAGAATTGATTCCGGGAACTTGTCGGCGTTGCGAAAAGAAAAGTCGATCGAAGCAAAGGATTCTTTGTCTTTTCTGTGCCCGGGAATTAGGGATTTGCGGACTGTGTGCCCGCCAATCGAAGCGCTGAGGAGAAGGCTTCGACCTTTCGCCCGGACCTTCAGTCGGGGAAAGAGTGGCACCGAAGTCCCGAAATAGTACAAGCCGCTGTAGCACAGCGGCTTGGTGGTGGGCGATACTGGACTTGAACCAGTGACCTCCACGATGTCAACGTGGCGCTCTAGCCAGCTGAGCTAATCGCCCGGACAGAATGTGGACATGATCATCGTCCCGGATGGGTTGTCAAGAGGATTCTAGGGGCGGATCGATTTGCCCTGCAACTTCTTTTCAAAACCCCCTCGGTCTGGGTCCGGAGTGTATGATTTCCCTTCATGACCTTTTCTGCTGGGGGCGCCGCAAGCTCTTCTGGAAACCTTTGTGAATAAAGGAGATAGGCATCCTTCCGGTTGACATTTCTGTGTTTGTGAAGCTACACTGCAGCGAGCAGTGACCATGGGATCTCGAATCGATGATCATTTTGCGCGCCTGGCCCAGAAGAAAGGTTTTGTTACTTCTGGCCAGGTTTCGGAAGCGCGTCGTATCCAGGCGACTGGGGTGGAACTCCGTCTGGCGACCGTATTGCTTCGACAGGGCTGGATTTCCCGGGACCAAGCTCAGGAGGTCGTCCGTGATTTACGGAAGTCGGGGTCCGGAGAAGAAAAAACCTTGTTGGTTTGCCCTGATTGTGAGTCCCCGTTTCATCTGAAAGGCTTCGTGGTTGGACAGGAATATATTTGTAATCGCTGTGGGTCGGTTCTGAAGGAAGAGGGTGAAGGGACGGGTTCACGCACTTTTGGTGATTATCAAATTCTCGGTGAAATCGATCGCGGGGGAATGGGAATCGTCTATCGAGCCCGACAGAAAGTTCCCGATCGGATTGTCGCTCTGAAAATTTTGAGAATGGGCAAAGGGGCGGACGATCAAAAGGTCGGCCGTTTTCTCGCCGAGGTGGAATCAGCGGGTTCCCTCCAGCATCCGGGGATCGTCTCCATTCACGAATCGGGTGAGATCGATGGACAGCATTACTTCACGATGGAATACGTGGAGGGGAGGGATTTACAGCAGGTCGTGGATGAAGGGGTCCCCTCTCTGGAATATGCGATCTATTTGATTCGGGAAATCGCTCAGGCACTCGATTATGCGCACGCGTCGGGGATCGTTCATCGGGATTTGAAGCCGAAAAACATCCTGGTCGATCTTTCCGGTACACCCAAGATTACGGATTTCGGGTTGGCAAAAGTGCTGCATGGAGAGATGAATCTGACCCGGAGCGATCAAGCGATCGGTACTCCCAACTATATGAGTCCGGAGCAGGCTCGGGGTGATTCCAAGTATCTGGATGGGCGTTCAGATGTGTTTAGTCTCGGAGTCATCTTTTACGGATTGCTGACGGGGCATCTCCCCTTCGAAGCGCCCACCGCGATTCAACTTTTCCATAAGATTTGCAACGAAGAACCGATCGCCCCCAGGAAATGGGTTCGGTCGATCCCCCGAGATGTGGAAACCATTTGTCTGAAGTGCCTGGAGAAGTCAATCGAATCCAGGTACAGGAGCGCGGGTGATATCGTGGAGGATCTGGAGCGGTTCCAGGAAGGGGAGTCGATTCTTGCCAACCGGACTTCGTTATGGAGTCGGGCAAGGCAGAAGCTTCGGAAACACCGTCGGATCGCTGTCATCGTATGTGGGGTCGTTCTGGTAGCCGGAATCCTTTCCGTTTCGCTCTATTTCCGGCACCAAGAGGACTTGAGGCGCAAAGATCGACTGAAATTCAGTGTGCGTCAGCAACGGTCACATTTTGATCGATACCTCGAGAGGGGAGCCGATTTGGCCCGTTCGGGTCAGTATGAAGAGTCTGTAAACGTATTCAGTTCGGCCTTGAAGGTGCCAGTTCAGGTTTCGGATGAAAAGGAAACCCGAAGAGTTTATGCGCCCAACGAAAAGGCTTCGATCTTGTTGGCCCGAGGGCGAAGCTATATGGCCTTCGGGCGGTTTCGGCGGGCGGAAGAAGATTTTCAGCAAGCTCTGAAATCGATCGAGGGACCTGTGCCGGTATGGATGGAAATGGCTCGACTCATGCGCCGGACAGGGCGCTTGGATCAGGCGAGCGTTTATCTGCAGAAAATCGAGGCGTTGAACCAGGATCTTCCCGCGGCGGCAGCCGAATATTCCTATCTTTTCACGGAACAGGAGCGATTCGAGGATGCGTTGCAATCCATGGATTTGTACCTGAAAGCGCGTCCCGATGATCGTAAGATGATACATAAACGGGGTCTGCTTTCCGTGGAGGTGCTCCTGGAAAGGGCGTATGGCCCGGGCAAGATATCGATTCCTCTCGTCGTGAACGATCATTCCGATCGCGCAGTCTTGGATCGCTCCATGGAGGCCCGATTGTCGCGGGCTTTGGAGGATCTCGATTCGCTTCTGGATCCGCTGAACCCAGATCCTCTCCTTTGTGTGGCCCGGTCTCAATTGGCCCTCTTCTCGGGAGATCGAGTGCGGCCATACGATCTGCTGGATCAAGCGGTTCAGGGGGCGCCGGAAGGACTGGATGCTCTGGTGGCTCGTGGGGTTTTTCGATTGAGTGAACATCACTATCTCGAAGCTGATAAGGACCTACGCAAAGCTTGGGATCTTTCAGCAAGACTGAAGGTGGATGGGGTGAGGATTCAGAAGATTCGTTTTCTGGCCGGTGCGACTGCCCTTTATGTCGGCGATTTGGTCCGAGCCCAGGACCTTCTGAAGGATTTGGGAGGTGATTCGATCTATCGGGCTGGTTCGGAGCAACTACTTGGGTTGATCTCGAAGGTCCAGGGGAAAGATGAAGTGGCGAATGCTCACTGGCAGCAGTCACTTCTTTCAGACGAATCGCTCTGGGAGGTCCGATCGTTTCTTGCGGACGGATACCAGCGACTCGATCTGTTCGCGAAAGCCCGGCGTGTGTTGGCTCCCCGGGAATCGATGACCCGAGTTGAAAAGTTGCAGTGTCGAGTGACCGAAATCGATGGAGAAATTCGGGCGGCCCATCGTGTTGCTGGCGCGAAGATTCGGGATGATATCGAGTTCGTCCAGGGTGTGTTAACGAGTCAGAAGGGGGTGATTCGAGCTCGGACACTTTGTGTTCTGGGGCGGTTGTTGGGGATCGATGGAGATGACAATGGGTCTCGAAAAGCTTTCGAGGAATCCGCGGAAATACGTTCGCAATTACCGATGGTCAGGAATCTTTTGCGCCTGGCATCTCGTTACCGTCAGGAAGGTGACCTGCAGCGAGCCTGTAACCTTTATGGGCTTCTGATCGCCTATTTCCCCGACTTTTCTCTTCTCTATCTCCAGAGAGGATTGCTTCAAATGGAGATTCCCGATGTCGAGAAGGGACTCGCCGACTTGGAGCAGGTTCTGAAAGAAAATCCCTTTCATGTCGAACTGCATCTGGTGCGTGGTAGAGATATCTATCTTCGCTCGTTCCAGGAGCCCGAGCAGGCAATCGAAGATCTTGAAATCTATCTTCGGAAACGCCCCGAGGATCCTGAGGGCTGGATAGTTCAGGCCGAAATTTTGCTGGAATTGAACGCTCCGAATCGGTGTTTCGATTCGCTGGAGAACGCACTCGAGTATGTACGAGCCAAGAAGGGCCGTGTTTCGTCGTTTGAAGAACGAGCGCGCGCGATTCTTTCGGGTCTTTCCCGCGGAGAGGGGGGGGATCTGGAAGAGGTCCTTCAGCGCGAAATCGAGAAGAATTTACAGGAATTGAATACCAAGAAAAGTCTGGAGAAGAGCATCCAGGACCGCTGTCGACAGGCTCGGGCACTTTTTGGAAAACGCGATTATTTTCGGTCTTTGCAGATCCTGGACAGTGTCGTTCAGAACCACCCACACTATGTGGATATCAGCAAGGTCTACTATCAGAGAGCGCAAACCCACTTGCGTTTGGGGATGAAGCACCTGATTGAGATGGATTTCGAGCATATCGGCTTTGGGCTTCTCGATTTTTCCCGGGCCTTGGAAAACAATTTTCATCTTTCAGAAAAGTTTTTTCGAAATCTCGACTACCTACAGTTTCTGCATCGGGGCGATGCGATGAACCACAACCAGATCGTCAAGACGGTCGAGGAGGTTGTGCAACAATTTCCCGAAGAATCCGCAGCCCAATTTCTCCAGGGTATTTTGGCTCTAGGATATGCTCAGGTTGTAGAGGCTTTGGGACGTGAAGGGAAAACCGATCTGCCCGATCCGTCTCCTTATCGACGATATGCTCTGGAATCGATGAATCGGACGCTCGAACTCAATCCGGAACACGCAGTGGCCATGGTCCTACGTGGTTATCTACATCAGATCCTTGGTGATATGGATCGGGCGATACAGGATTACAATGTGGTTTTGAGGAAATTCCCGGATCTGCTGGTTACTCACTTTTATATTGCCAGCTACTACGGCAAGCGGGGCGAAACAGAACTGGCAATACGTCACCTGGAGCGAGTGTTTGAGATCCGCCGGACCATGCCTGACTTCGACAAGGAGGGATACAAAGGGGTACTGGGTCGGATCGATCATATGGCCGATTTTGAGCCGATTCGTAATTCCGATTCTTTTCATCGGTTTCTGGAACCCTTTCAGAAGCCAAGTGGAGTTCGTCCAAAAACGGGTGGATAGAGAGTATGTCGAGGAAGGTGGATGAACTTTTTGCGAAGATCTCTTTCGAGAAAGGGTTTCTGAGTGAAGAGAATGCTCGCATTGCCCGATTGATTCAGAGAACTCAGTCTCCGGATCGCAAGCTGGGTGGGATTCTGGTCGAGCAGGGATTTCTTTCCAAAGGACAGGCGGATGAGGTTTTGGCTCTGCTGACCAAGCGACTAGAGGGGATGCGGGAAAAACGGTCGGAGTCCAAGGTTGGTCCCCCGTCGGATGCGGGGGCCGCGGAAAAAACGTTGGAAGAGAGGCTACCATCTTCACGGAAAAAGGAGTCCTCGAGTTTTCTTCCTCATAATCTTTCCGAAGAACTCGACATGTCTCTAATTCGACGAGCGTTGAGTCGTGGTTTTCTGGGGGAAGCCGATCTTGGGCGTGCGCAATCCTTACAGGAACGTTTGGCCAGGAGGGGGAATCGAATGACTTTGACTCAGGTTTTGGTCAAAGAGCGCTACCTGTCGATTCAAGAGTTTCTGGAACTCCTAGGGGAAGAGCGGGAGGGGACTCGCCGTTGTGTTGAATGTGGAGCTGAAACTTCCGGTTCGGGTGGGGAGTCGCTTTTGGCTTGTCCCGCCTGCGGAGTGAGTTTGAAGGGGATGCATGAGATCTCGGTCGATGACCTCTTGTCGGAGGAGTCGTCCGGATGGAGTCCTGGAGAAGACGGTCCCGTAGAGGGAGCTCGATTTGGCGAATTCGAGCTGGAAGAAGAAATTGGTAGTGGGGGGATGGGGATTGTTTATCGAGCCCGTCAGCAGCGTCCAAATCGCATTGTCGCATTGAAGGTGCTTCGGTATGGGCACGAAGCCACCCCTGAGCAGATTCGTCGGTTTCAGCGTGAGGTGGCGACTGCGGGACGACTCAATCATTCCAACATCATTTCAGTTCACGAAGCGGGACAGTACGGTGAACATCATTACTTCACGATGGACTTCATCGAAGGCGAAGATTTGGATGCACGTCTGTTGCGAGTCGGGTTGCCGGAGTTGGATTTTAGCCTTCGCATTGTTCAGAAGGTATGTGAGGCTTTACATTACGCTCATCTGCAGGGGGTGATTCACCGGGACATGAAGCCCGGCAATATCATCATCGACCGTCAAGAGAAGCCGATGGTGGCAGATTTCGGTCTCGCCAAATGGGTGGATCAAGAGCAGAGCGTTCTGACCCGAAGTGAGCAGGCTTTGGGAACCCCTTGCTTCATGAGTCCGGAACAGGCTCGAGGCTACACGAGCAAGGTAGATCGTAGAACTGATGTCTACTCGATGGGGATTATTCTGTACCGCCTGGTAACAGGCCTTTTGCCTTTTCAGGGAGACAATTCGGTTCAGATATTCAATAAGCTCGTTTATGACGATCCGATGTCTCCGCGGCAGTGCAACTCTCGTGTGCCCGAGGATGTCGAGACCATTATCCTGAAAGCGATCGAAAAAGATCCCAAGCGTCGCTATCGATCTGCGGGGGAGATGGCCGAGGATCTGCAGCGATTTCAACGAGGTGATCCTATTCTGGCGAAGCCGCTGGGTTTTTTGGGGAAAACCTGGAGAAGCTTTCGAAAACATCGTCACTCCGTGTTTTTTGTGATGATCGTTGCATTGGTAGGGGCTTCTGTTCCGGTCTATCAGAAGAATCGGCAACTGCGAGAAAAACGACAACGTGAATTGATAGATCGGGTTCGAGAGACCCGGCTCCAGCAACGACGTGCGGTAGAGGAGAGCAAGCGACAGGGACATGAACTTCGCATGCTCCAGGATTATGAGAAAGCGGTCGAGGAGTTGCTGCGCGGCGTTCGCCTTCCGTTGCATCCAGCGGATCGGAGGTATCGAGGTTCGATTCACATGGAGCTAGCTCGGGTTTGGGTAGACCAAGCCCAATGGTCTCAGGCGCTCCAGGAGCTAAATTCGGCTCTGGGTCTGACGCCAGAACTCGTTGAGGGGTATTTGCTTCGAGCACGTATACGGATGGAGATGAAAGACCATTCGGAGGCTCTTTCCGATCTGGACTTAGCGATTGAATACAGTCCGGACCTGATCGAAACCCACCGGCTTCGAGGGCAGATCCTCATGCAGATCGGGCAGTACGATAAAGCTTTCGAAAGTTTTGACCGAACGCTGGAAGGGAAAGGGGGGGATTCCGGTGAGATCTGGTTGGAAAGGGGGAGGGCTGGACTCGAGATGTTCCGGCGCGATAAAGATGCCGAAATCGGTAAACGCACTCAATTGGACCTGGTTCGAGCCAAGGAAGCCCTTCCCGCAGACCCGCGTCCTGATTACGAAATGGGGCGTCTGGAAGAAGCGCGTGAGGATTGGGTGCGAGCTCAACTCTGTTATGACGCTTCAATCGCGTGCAATAATGATTTTGCACCTAGTTACCTTCGACGTGGAATTGTTCGACTCGATCATCTCCATCTTTATGAGAAAGGAAGAGACGACCTGGCCCAGGCAGTCGGAGTCCTTCCAGATGCTGAGGTACATCGTGCGGTTGGGCATCTGGGGCGCGCAGAACTTTGGCTTGGGCGTGGAGGGGTTGCGCGGCGACATCTAGAGGCGGCAGTCGAGGTCCCTGGTTCGAAGGGAGTTGCGTGGACCGACCTTGGAGTGGCGTATCAGATCGATGGGCAGTTGATAAAGGCGGAAAAAGCTTTTCGGCAAGCATATGCATTGGTGCCGAAGTCTCCCCGTAGCGCTCGCTTGCTGGGGGGATTGTTGATCAAACTCGGTCGGGAGGAGGAGGCTCGGCAGGTCTTCGAAGGCCATCTGTCCCAAGCCCCCCGGTCCGTGGAAGGGTTGATCGGTTTGGCCCAAGTGAATCTGCTCGCCGAGAGGAAGAATAAAGCGAACGAATTGCTTCGTTTTGCCAAGAAGATCGACCCCGATCACCCCGCTGTCTACGCGTTGATGGCCCGGGCGGATTCCAGGGGAAAAGATCTGGAAAGGGGACGACACTGGTTGGTCGAGCTGGAACGATCTTTGAAGCGGGATGAGCGACGTTTTCAAGACCTGGGTGAATATGCCTGGATGTTGAGTCAGGGACCCGAACGAGATCGATCTATTCAAATTTTACATTTCCTGATGATCGAAAAACCTTTTGATTACCGGGTGTATCGTTCTCTCGGAGGTGTTTTGGTCCGAGCAGTACGTGATGAGGAGGCGGAGCAGGTCTATCGAAAGGCGGTCCAGATCCATCCTTTTGACTCCAATACCTATATGGCGTTAGGAGCTTTGTATGTCGAGCAGGATCGACTTCCTGAAGCGGTTCATGTTCTGAGTCAATCCGCTCAGTATGATCCGGAATCAGCGGTTCCCATCGAAAAACGTGCTCGGGTGTACCAGCGAATGGAGAAAAATGAGGAGGCCCTTGCCGATGCCGAGCGGCTTATTGGGATGCGACCGGACCATCCCCCTTATTTCCAGCTACGAGCTGAAATCCTTCGGTCTCTTGGGAAAGAGGAATTGGCTCGTAAAGATGACGAAAAAGTTCAGTCGTTTCGAGCGCTTCATCGACAGCAGGCGGAGGAACTCTATGAGCAGGGGCGGAGTGCTCTGGGGGCCAATCGCTATGAAGCCGCATTGACTTCACTGACTCGTGTGATTGAACTGGATCCAAGTCATGCGGACGCTTACTACTTGAGGGCTCGGTGCCGACTTGATTTGTTCATGAAGAACAAGAATATCGAGCTGGTTCCATTCGCCCTTCTGGATTCGGCTCGAGCTCTCGAATTCAATTCGGATTTTAGTGAGCGGATGATTACTGCGGCTCGTTTCTTGGCTCTGTATGCTCATCCGGAACGAATTATTGGTGCGCTCGATGATCAAATCCGACATCGTCCCAACGATTCGGCGGCCTGGTTTGTCAAAGGGTTTGTGTATTGCAATCTCTATGAACTAGGTCGCCGAAAAAAAGACTATCTTGATCGGGCCCTCAAGTCGCTTGATCAGGCGATACGACTCAATAAGAAACATCAAGTAGCCTATATGATACGAGGTCGGGTTCGTCTGCATCGGGGTGACATGAATGAAGCGGGGGAGGACTTTCAGAAGTGCCTGGGTATCGACCCTGAGTTCCCGTTGATTCATTTCCATATGGCGTGTTATTTCGCATTACTTGAAGACGCTGAACAGTCTATCCAGCATCTCGAGCATCTCTTTCGGCTGGGATATGATGGGTGCATCCTTGTTCAACGAACCGCTGATCTCGAATTCATTCGTTCCGACGATCGTTATCAGTCCATTCTGAAGCGTTATTGCAAGGAATGAGCCAGCAGCTTGCTTGAGTTCTTGCAACCCCTTTTGGGGCTCCTATAATCATTACGTTGAGCTCCATATTTCGTAGGGATCGGGGCCGTATTGGGGTGGTATATAGGAAATTTTTAGGGATCTTGGAACCCGCAAATGGGGGAGGTTGGGGTTTTGAACGGACTTCGGAATTCAATTCGAAATGGGAACTTCTTCGCGAGGTGGAGTTTCTGTATCGTTCTCCTCGTAGCATCGGTTTCTTGTCGCACCACGAGCGATTTTGCTCAAACTCTCAAGAATGGAACTCAGGTCGAGCAGATGGAAGCTCTGGTCGAGTTGAGCGAAACCGGGACAAAAGATGACGAAACACGTCAGTTATTGATTGCTGCGGCCCAAGGAGCGTTGTCTCCTCTGGTTCGTTCATCCGCCGTGCGCCTCATGGGGCGAGAGTCTCGGCAGGAAGCCTACTTTCCGGTTTTTTTGTACGCACTCGAAGATCCGAGCTTTGTGGTCCGATTTGAGGCGGCTCATGCCTTGGGGAAGGCCGGTCGTCCCGAGGCTGTCGAGCCTCTGATTCTCCGTTTGAACAAGGATGAACATGCGTGGGTTCGCTTCAAGGCGGCTCGCTCTCTCGCAAGACTCGGCGATCGTCGGGCTCTTTCGGGGTTGGTTCTTGCGTTGGACGACGCAGACGAGACTGTTCGAGTCAATGCGTTTCTCGCACTCAAAAGTTTGACTGGAGAAGATCACGGTCGAGATGCGGATGGGTGGCGTGCTCTCACTGATTGATTATCCGGTAGATATTTTTCGCGACAAGATCTGCCGGGGGGATTGATCCGGTGACTCGTAAGCATATGTGGACGCTTTTGCGTGTCCTGGTCACGGTCGGGCTTTTCTCCTATGTGTTTGGGGTGTTGATCGAAACGCAGGATCGTGTTGTTTTGCGGGATGGCACGACCCTGAGAGGGCGGTTCTTGAATGAGACTTCCGAGGGCTTCGAGTTCCGCTTGGCGGGGACTTCTGAAGTCCGCGAGATCTCTCGAAAAGACGTCGCGCCCGGATCCTCGGGTCTCGGGTTAGACGTACATCCCGGATTCGTGACCATCGTGCGGCGGTGTCAGGTCAAATATCTGGTTGCCGCATTGTTTCTGTGGGCTTTGTGTCCGCTGGTTGCCGTGATTCGCTGGCAGACCTTGAATCGAAGCGTGGGGATCGTGATTCCTCATATGAAAGCGTTTCGATGGAACTTCATTGCTCTGTTTTACAATAACGTTTTGCCCGGTATGACCGGGGGAGATGTGATCAAGGCGGTTTATGTCGCGCGCGCTACGGAGCGGCGTACAGGAGCGGTGGTGACCGTATTCCTGGATCGAGTGATCGGGTTGTTTGCTCTGGCAACTCTGGCCGCGGCGACTCTTCCATTTCATCTGGATAACCCGGATTATCGACGGGCTTTTTACCTCGTCTACGGGCTTTTGTTGGCTTTTGCTGTTGGCGCTGGAACACTGTTTAGTCGGCGAATCCGGCGTCGGTTGAAATTGGGAGCCTTGATCGCTCGCCTGCCTTTCGAGGGCCTTATACGCACAGCGGACGAGGTGATGATGCGGTTCCGTGACCAGAAAAAAGCGATCGCCTTGGCCTGGGGTTTATCCATCATCAATCATGTCACAGCCGTATCCGTGAATGCCATTTGCTGTCGTTCCTTGGGGATCGAAGGGGTGACTTTTGGAACATTGCTGGTGATGCTCCCAACAATCTGGATGATCTCTGCCATTCCGATCTCTGTTGGGGGGTGGGGCCTGAGTGAAGCTCTTTACGCCAGTTCCTTTGAGCGTATCGGAGGAGCTGTCGGAGGGGCCGGCGCAATGGGGACACGCGCGGTGGCGTTGTCGATCATCGTGAGGATGATTACCATCGCCTGGAGTCTGATCGGCGGGATCTATCTTCTCGTCGGCGAGAAGGCATCTCCCGCTGCTGAGGTGGAGGCTATGGACGATGGGGGGGGGGATCCGATCTCTGAGGTTGGGAAGGATGGAGATGGATGACTTTGTGTTCCATTGATTCACGGATTGCGGGCTGATCCTGGAGGCTCTGAATCAACTCCTGCCGACTGACCCCCAGCGGATGATCTTCCAGAAACCAACTTCCTCTTTTCTGCTGTAAGAATCCCTGGTGGATGGCGGCATCGATCAGGTCGCTGATGGGGCAGATCCCTCGATCGAAATAGATGTCGAATTCCACGGTTTCGAAGGGGGGCGCAAGACGATTCTTTACGGTGCGGGCACGGACCCTTTGTCCTTTCACTTGACCTTCGTGTTCGATACGGCCAAGACGTTGGATTTCAACGCGTATGGTGGCGTGCATGGTCAGGGCGCGTCCTCCGGGGGTGGCCACCGCGCCAGGATGAACCGAATCCAGTCGGGTTCGAATTTGATTGCAGAATAGGAGGAGAGTCTGAGTGCGGTAAAGAAAGCCGGAGAGTCGAGCGAGAGCGTTCGACATCAGGCGCGACTGGGAACTTGATACAGGGGATCCCATGGAAGCCGCGAGTTCTTCCCTGGAAATCAGGGATGCGACGGAATCGATGACGAGTACATCCACGGCGCCTGTTCGAATGAGGTGTTCAGCGATTTCAATCGCCTGCTCACCGTGGTCAGGCTGGGAGAAGAGTAGTTCGTCAAGGTTAACGCCGATACGCGAAGCGAACGGGGTGTCGAGTGAATGCTCTGTGTCGAGGAAGGCGGCAGAACCGCCACGGGACTGGATCTGGGCAATGGTGTGGAGAGCGAGTGTCGTTTTACCGGAGGCCGGCTCTCCGAAAATCTCTACCGTATGACCGATCGGGAAACCACCTGTACCCAGCGCGCGATCCAGTTGGCGTGAACCGGTTGGCACGATTCGAAGGGGGTTATCTCCCTGGGGAAACGGATCCATGATCCAGGGAACTCAAGGGGATTCCCAAATCAGTCGGTTCCAGGAAGAGGTTGGCCGAGTCCCAGGCGGATCATCGATACGAGTTTGGCCGGGTCAAACGGTTTTTCGATCCAACCGATGACATTGCGTTCTTCCGAGAGATCTTGCTTCATCTTGTCATCGAGCCAGGCGCTCACCACGATAACTCGCCGATTTTCGTTACAAAATTCCATGGAACGTATGGCCGTGAGTCCGTCCCAATCATCAGGCATTTTCATGTCCATCAAGATCAGGCGGAACTCGTTTTCCATCGCTTTACCAAAGGCCTCTTTTCCTGAGCGGGCGCTCAAAAAAGAAAACCCCTCTGTCCGAACAATCTCTTCAACCAGGCCTCGTACCGCGTCTTCATCATCGCAGATGAGGATGTCGTAGACGGGCTTTTCTTTTTCCGAGGGCGAAGGAAACATGGTGGCATTATAAGAGCCGAGCAGGAGGTGTCAAACGGGCTCGGCCGGATTCCTCTACCGCGTGCTAGAAAGGGGAGCCAGATACCAGTCGAGTTTCATGTCGTGAGCATTAATCTGATCGACATGGCCATCGAGAAACAGGAAGTTCATTGAATCGTTGTGATTGTTCAGCATGCGGTCCGAAACGATGGTCGTTTTTGAAGATTCGCGCTGCTGGCGTCCACTGAGATACCAACTGCTTAGCGGGTCGTTGTATCGGGCTCCATAGCTGGTTCCGCGACCATCCGGCTCTTCGATTAGTAGCTCTCCGTTTCGGTTGTCGTCGAGAGTTCCTGGGCAGAGGAAGCTCTGGGAGTCGGCTGTGTTGCTGGCGAAGTACAGAGTGCGGAGGAATCGGCCCCCGTCCTCTTCCGGGAATCGATGGGACCAGTTATCCGAGTAGAGGTGGATCCAGAGGTTGATGTTTTTGAGGTTGTTCTTGCATTTGGCTGAATAGGCGCGACCGCGGGCAGCAATCAGGGCCGGTGCGCTCATCGAAACCAGAATCGATATGATCGCAATCACGATCAGAAGCTCAATGAGGGTGAAGGCGTTTTTTCTCGGTAGCATGGTTTCAGGGTCCATTACGGGGCCAAACGGTCTAATGGGCTATCATTGTTCCAGGCTAACGGATGAGGTTCAACAAGCGCCTGAAAATTAATTCGTTGCATGAAAAAGGGCGGTCCGAAGACCGCCCGATATCTAACTGAATTAGGAATAAACTAACTTACGGCGTAAGTGGAGCCGTGAAGGTAGAGAAATTCCCGATGGATGTATTCTTTTCCTCACAGTGTCCGTCGAGGAAAAGGAACACCCGGGCGTCATCGTGGTTTGCATCGTCCTCATCACCGGCGACGGTGGTTTTGGACGCATTCTTGATGGCGCGCGCGCCGGTCAGTTCGTAGGCACTTCCGCTTTGGTTGGTGCGGCCAGCATAGCTGCATCCGTCGGCATCCCCGACGGATCCGGCAGCACCGGAAGCTGCGTTTGCGAAGAGCTTGGAACCGGTTTCATCGGTGTGGTTCGTGCTGGGGCAGAGGAACACACCGTTGTCGCTGACTGCGCTCGTGGAATAGAGCTTGGCCAGGAAACCTACACCTTGTCCATCCGGGTACTTGTCCCCCCAGGAGTCGGCATAGTTGGCGATGCCGATACCGAGCTGTTTGAGGTTGGATTTGCATTTGGCACGTTGTGCCTTTTCCTTGACGGCTGTCAAGGCCGGGAGAAGCATGGCGGCAAGAATGCCAATAATTGCGATGACGACCAATAGTTCGATCAGAGTAAAACCTTTCCTGTTCCGCATGTTGAAATCACCTCCCTTCAATAGGTAGCGGTTATTCAGGATATCGACCTGACGGTCATTATTAAGAGAACACATACTGGGCATTGCGCTCAAGGGAGTCAAGTAGGAATCTCGTTATACTCCGACTTCTTCGCTAGTCGTTCTCCATAAATCTTCAATTACCCGTTCACTTGAAGTGCTCTTGCGCCGGATGTCCTGGGAGGAGAGAATATTGCACGCTCTGAATGATTTACATCCTCGTGGAGGTTCGAAGTTGCGATTTCTTGTGCGGGTAATTTTAGGGTTTTCTTTGATATCTTTGAGTTGGGGCTGCGATGTCTCGACCAATTCGACCAATTCGACTGAACCGAAAGTTCGATCGGTACCTGACCGAACTCGAGATCGGGGGCAGATGGGACCGTTGCGGGCCGAGGCGATTCCCCGACCGGTCAGGAAAGATTCTCCATCTCTGCCACGTAGCATGGACGGTTTCTTTCGGTTTCCATCTGAAGGAACCGAGGGAGATTGGGTTGAATACAGGACTACATACACCGGAAGTGGTCGAACGGAGACGGCGTACTGGGCATTGATTGGGAAAGAAGAGGGGGGGTGTTGGGTAGAGAGGCGTATCCCCTGGGGGGAGGGGCGGTATGTGGTGACCCGATTTTACGTTGAGCAGTCGGGACGGGTTACGCGGGCTTACGCGGGACTGAGTGGCTCGGTGGGGAAGTCGATCGAGATTCATGAAATTTCCGGTGAAGAGGAGCGGGAGGAAGTTGAACGAGGGGCTGAAAAGCTGGAAACCGCGATGGGTTCCCTGGAATGTACCCGGGTGGTTTATGAGGGAGATTTTGGAGAGACAACGGTCTGGATCTCGGCGCAGGTCCCATTCGAAGGCATTGTCAGGATGATTACCGATCTGGTCCGATTGGAACTGATTCGATTTGGGCGGGACGCCAAGCCTTCTCTCGAGATTCCTTCTGGTTAATGTTCTTCATGGCATCGTGCTCTTCGGGGTTCGGGTCGACTCGGAGATGGATACTGAGGATTGTCGTGTCGACTTTCCATGTTTTGGATTGCTATGATGACCCCCATCCCAATTGATGAGGAGAGTCAGACGATGGCGATGAGAGTAAATGAATTGAAAAAGGGACATGTCTTCCGAGAGGAAGGAGAACTCTGGCTAGTGGTCGATATGGATCACGTCAAGCCGGGGAAAGGTCCCGCTTACTTCCAGATCAAACGGAAAAATCTGAAAACCGGCCGTGTGGTCGGGAGTCGATACAATTCCAGCGCGGCAATCGATTTCGTTTTTCTGGAAACCAAAAATCTCAAATACGGTTGGCCTGAAGGGGAGCAGCATGTTTTCACCGACGAAAACTACGAGCAGTTTTGGTTGACCGAAGAGGAGTTGGGAGAGACGGTTCCTTTTCTCACCTCCGAACAGGATCTCAAAGTCAAGTTTTCAGGAGAGACTCCGGTCGCAGTGGAACTTCCCTCGGCTGTTGAATTGCTGGTGACCGAAACCGAGCCAGGAGTCAAAGGAGATACGGTTTCTAATGTTTTCAAACCCGCGAAGGTGGAAACTGGCCTGGAGATCAAGGTCCCTTTTCATATCTCTGAAGGGGATCGCGTCAAGGTCAGTACGGAAAGCGGGGAGTTTCTCGGTCGGGTTTCGACGGGCTGATTTGAAAAGACTTTTTGGAGTCTCGAGACCAGTTTGTGCAACCTGGTGGGTGGTTTGTTTGTATAACCCTTTGAAATGAACGGAATCGCCGTCCCAATGCTGCAGGAAACGGACCGGACGCTGATCCGTCAACATCTCGCAGGTGATCGAGAGGCCTTCGATCAGCTGGTTCTCAAGTATTACCGGCCGATATACCAGTTTCTCTATCGAATGCTCGTGGTTCACGAGCGGGCTGAGGATCTGGCTCAGGAGACGTTTTTGCGAGCTTATCGAGCGGCAGGAAGCTACAACCCCAGGTATCGATTTTCGACCTGGCTCTATACGATTGCGAAGAATCTGGCTCGCAACGAAATGCAGCGTCGAAGGAGAGAATCGCGTATGTCGTTTCGAGGCGAGTTGGAAGAACTTGTCGATGCGGGGCAGTCGGGTAGCCAGCCCGGACCCGTAGAGATTGCCAGTTTGAATGAAGAGGGGAAACGGGTTCGGCAAGCCATGGAAGGACTTGGAGACAATTTGAAAATGGCTCTGATCCTGGGGCATTATCAGGGGTTGAGTTACAAGGAAATCAGCGAGATCCTTCGCAGACCGAGAGGGACGATCAAGTCCTGGGTATTTCGCGCTAAGCGAGAACTCATCAAGAGATTGCGAGATATGGAGAGTCGCGGATTATGATGTGCTTGAAAATTTTGCGCAATCTCGAAGCCTTTCTGCACGGCGAGGTCGTGGATGAGGTGGCTCAGTTGATCGACATTCACCTGGGTCAATGTCAGCGCTGTCGGAACGAAGCGAATCGCTTACGCAAAATGGACAGAATCCTCGATCAGAATCCCTGCCCCGAGCCGGAATCAGGTTTTCTTGAACGGTTTCAAAGGCGTCGAGACGGAAGGCGTCCCGGGCATCTGATGGTGGTTCCCTCTCGGATGGAAACCGAGGGGATCGAGGAAGATTCTTCCGAGAGCCTGAAGAAGATTTATGGGGTTCCCGCTGATGTGGAACGCATGCGTCAGCGTCGACTGAAAGGGTGGTTGGTCCGATGGATCGTGGTGGCTTCCGCCTGTATTCTCATCTTCTGGTTTCTGGAGCAGACGGCGACTGAAAAGAGTCCGGACTTTTCCAAGTTGCCGGTTGCGTTGGGCGGACTCATCGCTCCGGAAGAAGGAGCCTACTTGGAAGAGGGAAGGTTTCTGGTTCTGTCCTCCGAGGAGGCGGCTATTTTGCGCATCTTACGTCCTCGTGACGGGGTGCCGATCGATCCGCAACAGGTGGTGGCTATCGCGAGTCTTTCTCTTGTGCAGAGCTTGATGGGGCGCTGCTCTCCAGAGCGCTATGCGAATATCCGAGAGGATGTCGCCTTTCTCCTCAAGCTGACCGGAAGAGAGAAGAGTGCTCAGTCAGTACCCAAGTTTTCTCGCCGAATCGATTGGTCCTGGCCCACAGCTCATGCTCAACAGCCAGGGTCGGAGGAGGGGGCTTTGCCGTCAGAGTCTTTGCGAGCCGCTTCCGCAAGTTTTTTGCGAGGACAGTATCCGGAAGCGTTAGATGAATTGACGCGTTTGGTCGAAGGGCGTAACAGTCGAGCCACTCGATCATCTGCCGCATTGTTGCGAGCGAGGACTTTGGCCGCGCTGAGGCGTTACGGAGAGGCCAGGCGAGCGTCTCGGGAATTTCTCGAAGCATTTCCCGAACGGCGGGATATCGCATCCTGGCTCAGGTCGAGAATTGCTGTTATCGAGGGAGAAGACCTCAAGATCGGAATTCAGGAGGTAAAAGTCGCTCACTCGGTGGATCCTCTGGATTGGTTGCGATTGGTGCAGCATCAACTCGCTGCGGGGAGGTATGCCGAGGCTTCGGATGTCCTGGCTCGGGCTCGCGTTCATTGCCGGTCGGCACTCGAGCAAGATCCCAAAGGGTTTGCATGGATGCTCTATCTCCAGGGATGGGCTCTGGCTCGGAGTGGAAGATCAGCCACTTCCTTGTCGGTTTTGGATCAAGCGGTTCGGACGGGGGCTGGGATGGGGTCTTTGCTGGCGCGTATCGAGCAGGCCTGCCGCCTGGCGACACTCGATCAACCGGGATGGCAAGAGCATCTGAAAGCGCTGGGGGAGATCGATGCTTCACAGGAGAATTGGGCGCAAGAACTTCCGTCCCTTTTGCAGTTCGCATTGGCGTTGCATCTGGAGCTTCGAGGAAAATCTCCTGATGAATTGAAAATTCACTGGCAAGGGATTTTTTCCAGAGATCCGGAAGGGCCGGTGGCTGAACATGTTCGCAAGGTGGTGATGAAGCGACATTCGGGGGAAGGGCGATGATGTCGGTATGGATGAGAGGCCCTCTCGATCGGGTCGTTGCCAGAAAGCATCCGTAGAGCTCACGATGGCAAGCAAGGATCCTGAATACTCAAAAAGATACCGGGGGACGAGTTTGGAGGAAGCCCTGGCCGCCCTCAAACAAGATCTGGGACCCACCGCTGTGATTCTGGGAACACGTCGTATTCGGAGATCTCGTTGGCTCCAATGGATCGGCTTCTCGCCGTTAATTGTCGAACTGCTGGCTTCTCCAGGAACATCCAGGCTGGCACCTTCCGGCGACTCCGCCCCCGTTTCTCCTCCGGATCCGGAACCGGCACGGCCATTGGAGTCTGTTGCGGATCAGAAGGAGAAACGTCGAATCCGAGAAGAGATCGATTCTCTCAAGGGCTTGACGGTCGATTTGATGCGACACCGGAAAGAGCATCATCTGGGACGTCTGCCCGAGGGGTTCTACCACTGGTATCGACGGATTGTCGAACTGGGTATACCTACCGATCGGGCCGCGGAGTTGATTACCGAATTTCAGCGGGGTTGGGGCGGGCGACGGGATCCGTCCAAAGAAGAGCTTCTTGGTCCCCTCATCGATACTCTTGTTCGAGGAATTCGGTTCGCGCCTGGGGTCGAGCCGGGTGTAAGGGGATCGCGCCGATTTGTTTTTTTGGGTCCTCCCGGAATGGGCAAGACCACTACGGTGGCAAAGATTGCAAGTCATCTCAGATTGCGCCATGGAGCGGATCTTGCTCTGCTGTCCATCGATACCCGTCGCGTGGCGGCCGCGGAACAGCTTCGCGCCTATGCTGAGATGCTGGGAGTTCCTTGCTCCACAGTGAGGAATGAGGAGGAGTTGTCGGAGAAGATTCGTGAATATTCTTCTCGTGAATATCTCCTGGTGGATACGCCCGGGCTTTCGGAGGGGGATGCCGATGATTCCAACTGGACGGCGAGTACTCTCGGGCGATTGGAGGGAAGCGAATCCTTTTTAGTGCTTTCTGCGACGACACGCCTGGCTTCCATGGAACCGATCTTCGAACGATTTCGTCCCCTGGGGCCTCGGAAGTTGGTCATCACCAAGATCGACGAGTCGGTCACTGGATGGGGGTTGGTGGAGAGTGTTCGGCTTTTTGGTGGGGGGCTTTCGTATCTCTCATTCGGTCAGAACGTACCTGAAGACATTGTTCTGGCGACACACGAATCGGTCGGACGGGTTTTGCGCGCTGTGGGCGGGTACGATCGGGATTTGAGCTGATGAATCGGGATCTGATTCATAGTCGAAATCTGGATGCTGCGGAGTGGGAGCGTGAATCGGAGCATTCCATTCGGGATCAGAAAAAACCTCGCTTCCGGATGGGGGCTGTTCTTGGGCGTGGGGGGTGCGGTGAAGTTCGTGAGGCATACGATCGCTGGTTGGGCCGACGAGTGGCCATCAAGAGGATTCGAGCCGAATTCTGTCAAGATTCCCGGATTTTGCGTGAGGCTCGGTTCGCGGCCAAGCTGAACCATGAGGGGATTATTCGTATTTATGATGTTCTTCTGGAGAGGTCCGGGTTGGTACTCGTGCTGGAGCGGGTGGAGGGTGTGGATCTCTCTGTTTATCTGGACCGGGGCCCTCTAAAAGCCCAGTCCATTCGGAGTATTGGGGTTCAATTGACCCACGCTCTGGCCCACGCTCATGAACAGGGGATTTTGCATCGAGACATCCAGCCGGCCAATGTGTTGGTGAATGAATCGGGTCGGGTCAAAATCGCCGACTTGGGTCTCGCCGGGGTGACCGGGATCTGCCGTCGTTCTGGAGTTTCTATCGGAACTCCGGGTTATGCCGCTCCGGAATTGGAGCAACGCGGGGTTGTGCTGGATGGGCGAGTGGATGTTTTTGGTGTCGGAATGACCCTGGCCGCCTTGGCGCTGGGACCTTCACCACGCCGTGAGCGATTCCATGAATTGACTTCTCCTCTGTCGAGAATTCTCCGGAGGGCAACCGACCCTCGGGTCGATGCTCGACACGGATCGATTCAGGAGTTGGGTCGTGAACTCGCGCAGCCCGGGGAAGAGATGGTTCCTTCCGTTCCGGGACGTCCTTTGGGGGTGTGTCCCGAGTGTTGTCTGGCCATTTCTGTGGGAGATTTTTTCTGCATGCACTGCGGAACAGAGTTGGGGCCGACCTGCAAGGCTTGCGGATACGACCAGGTGGCGCTGGGGGATCATTGCCCAGTGTGTGGAGCGCATCTGCAGCGGTATCCGTTGCACCGAGCGTTTCTGGAGGCGATGCGACGGAAGCTGCTGGAGGGAGTCGACCCCTACCCTCGTTAGATCGACGAGGGGGGCGAGCGAAGTGCTAAGGGGCGGCCGGGATTCGGTTACTTGGTGAATAGGCTTTTGAAGATAAACCACGCATTGGCGGGGCGTTCGGCCAATCGTCGCATGAAGTACGGGTACCATTCCGGGCCGAACGGGACGTAGATTCGAACCTGGAATCCCATCTGGGCCAGTTCGACTTGCAACGCCCTGCGGATTCCGTAGAGCATCTGAAATTCGAATGTTTTGGGGTCTATATCCTGGGTGAGATCTCGTACGTGCTGGATCATATCGAGATCGTGAGTCGCGAACGCGGGGTAGGTGCCATTTTGAAGCGATAGAGGTCGCAGGAGGTGTTCGGTGAGCTGTTTGTAGTGGTCATCGACCCGCTCTTTTTCCGGAAAGGCGATTTCTGGAGGTTCCTGGTAGGCTCCTTTGCACAGGCGGACAGCGACACCTGACTCACAGATCCTTTGAATGTCTTCGGTGCTACGGAAGAGATAGGATTGGATGACACACCCCACGTTGTCGTACTCTTGTCGCAATTCCCAGAACGCATCGAGAGTGGTCTGAGTGTAAGGAGACCCTTCCATATCGATTCGGACAAAGTTGTTGTGCCGCTGGGCGCAATCGAGTGTCTTACGAATCCCCTGCATGCAAAGGTCGCGGTCGATGTCCAGTCCGCACTGGGTCATCTTGATCGAGAGGTTGCAGTCGAGATTTCGGGCGGCAATCCGATCGAGCATCCGTGAATAAGAGATTATCGCTTGCTCGGCGATAGGCCGCTTGGTGACATTTTCTCCCAGAGGGTCCAGAGTGGCTTTCAGGCCAAGTCGATTGAGTCTTTCGACCTGATCTAAGGTCTCTTCTAACTCCGTGCTGGCTACGAAACGGCGAGGAATCCGACTTGCGAGGGGCATGCGTTCAGCCAAAAACCGGCCTATTCGGCTTCCGGAGAGGGCAAGAAAGAGAAAACGAAACATCAGAGGCTTTGGAGATCGCGATCCATGCCGATCAGAACCAGGACATCGTCCGCTTGGATGCGAGTATCCGCTTCGGGCATATTCACGACCCGATCGCGACCGGTTTCCTGGGTTTTTAGGCCACCGAGTTCCTCTTTTTCTCCGGCCCGGCCACGGCGAAGGGCGAGGCAGTACGCTTTGTATCGGTTCTTGAAGTCCAGCTCGGCCATAGTTTTGCCGATCATGGATTCTTCCGCGTTGATTTCGATGACTGCAAGATCACCGGACACACCAAAATAGTCTCGAAAGTGGGGGCGAAGGATACTTGAACCGACCCGACGGCCCATTTCGCGTTCGACGTGGAAAACCGTGTCCGCTCCGACCTTGTCCAGGATCTGTCCGTGATCTTCGTTGACAGCTCGGGCAAAAACCTCAGGAATGCGTAAATGGTCCTTCAGGACCAGGGTCGTCATGATGCTCGACTGGATGTTATCTCCGATGGCGACCACCGCGCCGTCGTACTCCTGGGCGTTGAGGGAGCGAAGAGTTTTCATGTCGGTTCCGTCCACGATGGCCACTTGGCTCACTTCCTTGGCGATCCGTGTCACTTCTTCTTCTTGCTTGTCGATCGCCAAGACTTCGGCTCCGTTGTTGGCTAGGAACAAGGCCACTTCTTTTCCCAATGTTCCCAGTCCGATGACGATGATTCGTCGTTTCATGATATTTGATTTCTCCTGTCAAGTAAGGTCAGCCGACCCCCACTCCTTCGTAAGGGAAGGTGCGTGAACGAGGCGCTTCTCCGGTTGTCAGGGCAACCGCGAGAGTGATCGGTCCGATTCGGCCGAGAAACATGAGAATACACACGAGGAACTTGCTGAGACCAGAAAGTTTTGCCGTGATTCCAGCGGAAAGTCCGACCGTTCCGAATGCGCTGAAAACTTCGAAGACGATCGACCGAAAGGAGCAAGCGGGGTTTTTCTGTTCTATCGCCAATATCAGGATGCTGAAAAGGAGAAGAATCCCTAGGCCGAGAGTGAAAATCGCGGTCGCTCGGTACAGGTTAGCTCGTGGGATCGTGCGGCCGAAGATCTGCGGTTCTTCCCTATTTTTTAGAATTCCCCAGATCGCCAGCAGGAGCAGGAAAAAGGTGGTGGTTTTGATTCCCCCCGCGGTCGATGCCGGGGAGCCTCCGATGAACATCAACGCCATGGTTGTGACCAGCGAAGCGTCGGAGAGAGAGTCGATGTCGACCGTATTGAAACCCGCGGTACGCGAGGTGGTGGCTTGAAAGAGGCAAAAGAAGACCCCTTCGCCCGGCTCCATGTCACGTAGAACCCCTCGCCACTCGGTTATGGCAAAACTGAACGACCCCAGGACGAGTAGGCTGAGGGTGCTGAGGAGAACAATTCGTGTTTGGAGCGAGAGGACATACTTGCGTTTTCCTCTCCATCGAGACACGCACTGTTGGCCCATATTGATCAGGACGGTGACGCCGAGTCCTCCCATGATGATCAGTGTCATGATCACAGTAAGAATCAGAGGGTTCTTCCCAAAGTTCATGAGGCTGCTGCTCTCGAGCGAAAATCCCGCGTTGCAAAACGCCGAGATCGAGTGAAAGAGCGCATCCCAATAGGCCGGTTCGGATTCTGTCGGCCAGAGTCGAGCCAGGAGACAGAATCCCAGGACTTCAAAGGTGACCGCCCATAACACCACTCGGCGAACGGTCGCTTTCATGGGAGCCATCGTTCGAGAAGAAGCGCTGAGTGACCGGCCGACAATCTGTTCGTCGGTGAGAGCCATGCGTTCCTTGAGGAGCAGAAAACAGACCGAGACGAGGCTCATGATGCCCAGGGCGCCTACCTGGATGAGTACGAGAACAACAATTTGTCCCCCCAGATTCCAGTGAGTTCCCGTGTCCAGTGTGGTCAGTCCGGTGACGCACGTCGCACTGGTTGCGGTGAAAAATGCGTCCAGTATGGGGGTCGCGTCGCCGGAGGTCGTGAAAGCGGACTGTGCTAGCAAAATGGTCCCAACGAAAATGACCACCGCGAAACTCAATAGAAAGACGAGGGCTGGGCTTTTGCTATATCGGTGGGTGATATTTTCGTACATATCGTACTGATGGAGATCCTGGATGTGCTCGGCCAGCACATGGAGGATCAAGCAGCCACGAAGAATACGGAGCCAGATGAATGTGGTGGTGAACGAAATATCCGGGGAATACCAGGAAGCCGAGCTCACACCGATCAGACCCAGGTAGATCACGGTTGGAATGAGACTTTGGGTCGTCAATCGGTGGTCGTGGATCAGAAGCGCGACAAAGATGATCCCGAGTACAAGGTCGAAACCGGCGGTGCAAAGCAAATAAGTGTCTGTGGTGGATGGACCTGAAATGATCAGATCCACTATGCTTGCGAGGCCAGCAATATAGATCAGACGGGTTCGAATCCGGCGGTCCCGTGTTACGCTAACGGTGTCTTCTGTGGGGGGGGGAGGTGTTGTGCTGGACACGTGGGCTCTTGACGTGGATGGTCAGTCGATCGAAAGTGTTTGATTCACGGAGTTAAGTAGAAATGAGGAATTCGTAAGGCCATGGTGAAAAGAGGAACGGGATTCTTTGTCGTATTCGAGGGGCTTGATGGTTCAGGTACGACGACCCAATCTCGTCGCTTGCGTGATCATCTTCGGAGACTCGGCGGAGAGGCGGTGGTGACAGCCGAACCTTCTCCGGGACCGACAGGATCTTTGATCCGCCTGATGCTCGGGAAGCGAGTGGTTTCGGCTTCGGGGGGTGAGGAGGCGAAATCGATGGAGTCTTCTGCGTTGGCCCTCCTTTTTGCTGCGGACCGAATCGATCACCTGCAACATGTGGTTCTGCCGCGTCTCGAAGATGGAGTGGATGTTATCAGTGATCGCTATGTTCTTTCCAGTCTGGCCTACCAGATGGAGAAGGACCGTTCCAATTTTCAGTGGTTGCGAGAGGTTAATCGGCGAGCTCGTCGTCCGGATATGACCCTTTTCCTTCGGGTTCCAGTCTCGGTGTGTGAAACGCGTCGTAATCTGGACCGGCGACATCGGGATCTTTTCGAAGAGCCTGAAATCCTGGAGCGAGTCAGTTCTCATTATGAGTTTTGTATGGAAGCTTTGAAATCCGAAGGGGAGCGACTGGAAATTATTGACGGGACAGGCTCGGTGGATGATGTTTTTGACGAAATCCTGACCCGATTGACCCCTCTTTTCGTGGAACATGGTCGTTCATTATAACTTGCTCCAACTCCACTGTCGGAGATTCTGTTACATCAAGCGGATCGTAATCGGTTTTTTGTGGCTCCTCACCGGCGGCTTGATCGCCTCGCCGTCGGTCGCAGAACCTCCTTTTACTTTGTCGGGGTTTGAACGCGTTTCAGCGCCCAGTGGTCACTCGCTGGTGTTGAAAGGAAAGACTCATGGACTACCGGTTGGGGTCTGGTTGCAAGTGACACTCCATGCCGATGGAGATGAGGGGCGAGTTTTGGATCGGCGAGCGGTGCGTTGCGATGGGCAAGGATTCGAGGCTCGATTTGGCGAGTATCGGGCTCTGTTCTTCCCTAGAGACTACTGGGTGTCCGCCTCTTTTTTCCCGGCTAATCAGCCCGGAAAGATTCGTGGTCTCCTGGATGGAGATAGGACCGGATACGAGATGGGGGTCGGCTTGAGTCTGGGTACATCCAAGTCAAGGGTGAACGCGCTTCGGCGGGATCGAGAGGTTCTGATACAGCTGGAAAAGAGAACGGAGGGACTCTATCGAGAAGCCCGAGAAAGGAACGATCGGCTGGGTGCGTTGGAGAGTCCAACTGCCGAGCAAAGGGGGGCTTTTCGAAAATGGCTTGGGTCTTTTGTGACTCGTTGCCAAGAACTTTCTCAGGCAGAGAAGCAGCGACTTACTCGATGGACATTTCCTCCTTTTTATCGAACCGATCGTTTGCTCTCCCGGTTGATGAACTACCTGAGAGATGCAGAGTACGAGGCCCGAGATTTTCTCGCGAAGGTCCCGGAGTGGCGGGGTCCTCCTCCGAGGCGATCCTACAAAGAGGTTCGCAAGGGGTGGGTTCGTACGCTTAATCTCGAATGGGTTTTGAGTTCGGATCGTGCTGGAGATGTTTTGACTCAGGAGGTGATCCCGGCACTCCAGGTCTGGTTGACAGCGCAAGGTCAGCGCATCGCCCCTCGCTCCCTGATTGGCAAGGAACCGTCGGCTCGTTTGCTTTCTTATCAGAACTTCGAGGATGTTCTGGTTGTGATCTCGGAACTCGACCGATTCCCCTGGAAGAATCGAAAGTCCTGGGTACGTGCGTCAGCCCACTGGTTTCACGATTTGCGTGAAGTTGTCCAGGAGAAAGTCGGCGGCTCATCCCCCTTGATGTCGGATCTTTGCGGACTGGCTATGGAAGGGATCGTCTGGTGGAAAGAGGCCTATTCAAAGCGAACCCAGTCGGGTGAACGGAGCGAGAGTCCAGAGTTAGACTCCAGGGTCCGTTTCCGAAAGCTCGTCACCAAAATTTTCCTCAAGCACGCTTTTTCGGGTATACGACAGGATGCGATCGCGGTGGGGCGGATGGAGATGAAGCAACGGTTGGCGGAGTTGGAAGCTCAGATGACGCGAGTTCAACAGGCTCGAAGTCTTGAGGCTGCCGACTGGACTTCATGGGCTCTAGTCTGGGAAGCTCGGGTTTTGAGAACTCAGGGCCGAGGGGTTCTCCGGTCTTTGCCGGTCGTTCCCCCCTTGCTGGATAGTGAGTCGATCCGATCCGGGGAAGCCGTAATCCGCTGGCAAGGGGCGCGTTTACTGGAGCTGGAGATGCGATTTGCCGGACTATGGGAGTCCGGTCGACCCACGGATCAGGCTCTCGAAGATATCGGAAAGTCGGTCAGGTCATTACGGTCCGATAAATGACCTCTTGAACGCTACCCGGAGGAGTTCTACAGACGGCGCCGGTTGTGTTTGTCCATGAGGTAGGGCCGAACGGGGGCGAGGACGGGGCGGGGCGCGCCTGCATGGAGTTCGGGGTTTGGCTGAGCACTGGGAGTTGGGGAGGTTGAGGTCCCCTGGAGGCGTGGCTGGATGTACTTCTGGTCGAATTCCGGTTTGATGTAACAGAATTTCTTGATGCACATCAGGTGGCGAGCCGTGATGTTGTCCCCGGAAATATTTTTTCCGAAGGATCCGCATCCGAGGGTCATCGACGGTTCCATTTTTACCGAGAACCCGATGCCCCCCTGGGTGGTCGGAGCGTTGACCAGATAGCGATTGACCGGCATCTTGAAAGCCCAGCTTCGAATGAGTTCTTCGTCTGTGGCGTGGATGCCAAACGTGTGACCCAGTCCTCCAAATCGAAGAATTTCGAGGCAAAGCTCCTCGGCTTGTTGTTCGTTATCCGCTTCGTAGTAAGTAAGTAGAGGGGTGAGGATTTCACAAGAAAGTGGGTATTTGGGGCCTACGCCTTGATAGGGGACGATCAAAACCGTGGTGTCTTCGGGGATTGAAAAGCCAGCTTTACGGGCAATAAAGGCGGGGAACTTACCGACGATCTCGGGGTTCATCATGCGTCCTCGGACGCAGACTCGTTCCAGCATGGTGGTCTCTTCGGGAGAGGTGACATGCGCCTTGTGTCGTTTGAGTTCAGAGAGGAATTCCTGGCTGCGACTCTGGTCACAGACCAGCGATTGTTCCGAGCAGCAGATGGTTGCGTTGTCGAAGGTCTGGCTGGTCACGATGGCGGCTGCTGCGTGGGGGACATCAGCGGATCTGTGAATGTAGACCGACACATTTCCTGGGCCCACTCCGTAGGCGGGATTACCCGCAGAGTAGGCGGCGTGAACGAGTCCTTCGCCACCTGTGGCGACGATCAGGTCGGTCCATTCATGGCCCATGAGGTGCTGAGTGGCTTCGATAGTCACTTGCGTCATCCACTGTATCAGCCCTTGTGGGGCGCCCGCGCGAACAGCTGCTTCCTGAGCGATGCGACAGCTTTCAGCGATACAGCGCACCGAACGGGGGTGAGGGCTGACGACGATCGCGTTTCTCGTTTTGAGTGAGATCAGAATCTTGAACAGGGCGGTGGAAGTCGGATTGGTCATGGGAATCACGGCCGCGACGACCCCGAAGGGTTCAGCAATCTCATGGTATCCGTTTTCCGGTTCGGATTTGATAATGCCGACTGTCTTGAGATCCTTGAAATCTTCCCACGCATCACGGACCGAGAACTCATTTTTGAGTACTTTGCTCTCGGCGACTCCTAGCTGTGTTTCCTCCGCAGCCAGTTCGGCCAGGTAGCGAGCATGGTCTAAGCCCGCCTGGACCACCGATTCACAGACTCGGTCTACCTGGGACTGATTGAAGTGCAGGTATTCTTTCTGTGCAGCTCGGGCAGCACCGAGAAGGTCCCGAACGTCTTGAAGCGCCTTGAGATCCGAATCCATAAGTTCCGAATTATAGAGTTCCTTGGCAGGAGGAACAACTGCGGATTTGGAGCCCTACGGTTCCAAGGAGAGATTTGACGCACTGCGGCGTGCCGGGCGGGTCCTTCTGACCTATACTTTGAGTACATAACCGTTAAGAAAGAACGAGTATTCGCGAGAAAGAGCGAGTATTCGGTCCTTTTATGGGCTTTCGTTCCTTGTCTTGGGAGTGGCGATGTTATCTCGGATTTTGGCTGGCACGAGTGTGGTGGTTTTTGCGGTTCTTTCGCTCGCTGAACTGGTCTGGACCGCTCGGGATCCTGGAAATCGTTTCGATGCTCCGATAGAAAGCACATCGGTTGAAAGTTGGCTCGCGCCGGACACCTCGGTGGGTGGGCCCGAGATGAAGGTGATGACTTTTAATCTCAAGATCGATTTGCCGCTGGTGCCCGGGCCGGAGTGGTCCCAGCGTAGAGCGAGGGCTCTCCAGGTGATTCGGAAGGCTGATCCGGACATCTTGGGTCTGCAAGAAGATCTTTACCATCAACTCGAGGATGTCCGCAAAGGTTTACCGTCTCACGATTTTGTTGGCGAGGGCTCGTACGGCGGAGTCATGGGGGAGTTTTGCTCTATCTTTTATCGTCGGAGCCGATTCCAAAAGATCGACTCCGGATCTTACTGGCTATCGGAACGTCCCGATTGCCGAGGATCGACTAGCTGGGGAAACTCCTTTCCCCGGGTTGTCACCTGGCTTCACCTTCGGGATCTTGCCGGCGAACCGTACGAATTTTTTGTTTACAACCTGCATCTGCCTGACCAGAACTCCCTGGCGAGACGGCGTTGCGCCGTTCGGGTTCGCGGCACCCTCCTGAACCGACTTCGGCAGGGATATCCGGTTCTGGCCATTGGGGATCTGAATGTTGCGCCGGATGGTGTTGCGTATCGGATCCTTTGCAAGGAGCCGATTCAGGACGCTTTTGACCTCAGCCCGGATCCGCTGGATCAGGGAACCTTTCACGACTGGACCGGCCAGCCGGTTCTGGGGCGGATCGATCATATTCTGGGGGGAGGGATCTCTCGGGTAGGGATTTGTCAGGTGGTGGTGAACCCTTCGGGAGATCGAGCCCATGTGAGCGATCACTATCCAGTGGTTGCGCACTTGAAACTAGCCGCCTGGAAATATTCGAAAGAAGAGACCGGATCTTCTGACTAACTCGTTTGGCTTCCAGGGCGCGCGGGATCGAGATGATTTATCCCGTCCCTCGGGATAAGGAAAGCCGGAAGGCCCGTTCCTGGAGCCAAGCGCGGCTTTTCGCGGAAGTCGCGGTTTCGCTCCTGAGGGGGACGTCAATCCATCTGGAGGTCGATGGTGGTTCGAGATGTCGAGAGTGTGTCGGCAATATGTGAAAAAAGGAATTTTTTGAAGATTTTCTGAGAGCATGGTCTTTGCAATGCGTATCTAAGGGTGTGGAAAGAGGTTTTCTTGACCCTACGGATCAGTTCTCGATTCACACGTATTCAGGCACGAGTTCGAGTTTGGGCGGAAAAATTTCCATTTTTTGGTGTTTCTCACTCCCGATCGGATTCAGGTGGGGAAATGTAGGGCGCTCGAGAAAATATTCGAGAGCCTTTTGAGTCCTAAGATTACATAAATATAGAGTCAGAAAGGGGTTGGCATCATGACTGACACAAGAATGATCGAGCATCGCAAGGGGAAACGTCGTTCAAATCGTGGTGCGGCTCTGGCTGTCGGTGCCGTGGCGTTCGCCACCGCTTTTGTCCTGGGAAATCAGCTTTGCGTGATGCTGCTGCGTAGCTGGTCCATCCCGGTCTGATTCTGCTCTCCGTTTGCTGTGATTCGGCGAGCGATTTTAAGATTTCTTTCTGTCGTGATCTCGGTCGATGGGTGACTCCTCATCGATCGAGATTTTATTTGCTTGCTGACATTTTGGGCCCCACAACAGAAGGTAGACCCTTTTACGTGACCACGGAGCATCGGCAGGAATCAGCTTGCCGGTGGGATGCGAATTAGGAGGTTCTATCATGCAAGCGAGAACGAGCTCTCGTCCTGCGGGACGAGGAGAAATCTTGATCGGATTGATACTCTTTTCCCTGGCCTTTCTGGTGGGAGGCGAGCTTTTTCGCTGCTGCCACTTCTTGTGGTCTTGAGTTGCTCAAGACGGTTCTGCGCTTCGGATGGGGTCAGACAGATCGGGTATCAGATCTGTAACCCCTGATTTTCAGGGGGTGCGTTTGGATTCGGACTGCATCCGTTCGATAACCGACCGGGTAAAGCTTTCGAATCGAGCCTCTTCGATCGCTTGGCGAGTTTGCCGCATCAGGTCCTGGAAGAAGTGGACATTGTGGAGCGAGAGCAAGGTCGCTCCGAGCATTTCGCGAGTGCGAACGAGGTGTGAGAGATAAGCGCGAGAAAAATCCTGGCAGGTGGAGCACTGGCAGTCGGGGTCCAGGGGGCCCGGGTCTTCGGTATAGATCGCGTTACGCAAATTTTTTCGCCCTTGCCAGGTGAAGGCCTGATTGTTTCGAGCGTGTCGGGTGGGGATGACACAATCGAACATGTCCACTCCCTGAGCGATAGCAAAAAAGAGGTCGCTCGGTGGGCCGACCCCCATGAGGTATCGGGGGCGATCGTCGGGCAATAAGGGGGCGCCGTGGGCAAGGATTCGTTGAAACTCGTCACGAGGTTCGCCTACGGCAAGTCCTCCGATTGCGTACGCTTCGAAATCCATCTCGATCAGGCGTTCTGTGGCTTCGGCGCGTAGATCTTCATAGGTGGATCCCTGGACGATTCCCAGAAGAGTTTGGTGGGGTTTCAGCGGGACTTCCTTGCAGGCACGAGCCCAACGGAGAGTGCGTTCGACGCAGGCGCGACTTGAGTCGTATTCAAAGGGGTAATCGCTGCACTGGTCGAAGGCCATGACCATGTCAGCACCCAGCGCGCGTTGAATTTCCATGGCTCGATGAGGGCTCACAGCATGGCGACTTCCATCATAGTGGCTGGTGAAGATCACGCCTTCATCGCCGATATCTACGAGATTGCCTAGGGAAAAGATCTGAAATCCACCGCTATCGGTGAGAATTGGACCGTTCCAGTTCATGAACGAATGGAGTCCGCCCATTTTTTCGATGATCGATTCGCCGGGTCGAAGCATTAAGTGGTAGGTGTTGGCAAGAAGCACCTGAGCTTGAGCTTCTCGCAACTGGTCTGGAGTGAGCGCCTTGACGGTCGCACGGGTGCCCACGGTCATGAAAGCCGGGGTGTCGAAACAGCCGTGGGCAGTCTCGATAGTTCCGCGACGGGCTTTTCCGTCGCGAGCCTGAATGCGAAAGGAAAGTGGCACTACCAGAATCGGCGGATCAGCGCGCCGGGATAGTAGAAACGACAGATGCGGTCGCAAGGCACGCCGTCACGAGCGAGTCCGAGGGTGCCCATCTGGCAAAGTCCAACCCCGTGTCCCCATCCGCCTCCTTCAAAATCGATGGTGTCGCCGCGATCGAGGGTTTGGAAACGGGTGGAGAGTATTCCCTGGGTTCCAGGGCCGACAGCCATACGGAAGCGAGTCGCGGGCCACGTCGTGGAGCCGGAAGCGCCTTTCAATTCTACCGTCCGGGCGTGACCTGAGGGGCCGGCCTGAACAATCTGAATGCTCGAGAGAGGACCGGGGATCGTGGCTCCGGCAGCGCGTAGCTTTTTCTCGATGGTGGACTTGTCCAGATTTCGAGACCATCGATAATATTTGGAGATCTTGCAGGCTTCGCAGGGGCGACCGGAAAGGGGGGGGATCTTCGGGCCACCGAAGGCCAGTTCTGCGCTGGCCGTATGTCCTCCACAGGTTGAGCTGAAGAAAGTCGGGAAGACTCGACCTTGGTAGGTGAGTACCAGGCCACGGGTTTTGGCGATCATGGCGCGGGCTCGGTCATCATCGTTGGCAATCCCACGGTACACCTGACTCTTGACCGAATCGTAGACGTCGAAGTCTTTGTGTTTGGATGCCGTCATCTCGTGTAATGCGTAGGTGCGGGCACATATGGCTTGGGTTTCAAGGGCTGAATCGGGCCAGGAAAGCGACATTTCGCAGCCGATGACTCCGGCCAGATAGTCTTCCATGGGGAGATGATTCACGTAGGT